>DAORNH010000242.1:0-2174 GCA_035440865.1 Hyphomicrobiaceae bacterium
AGCCCGGCCTGCCCCACCGAATCGCCTTCGGATCCCGTCATCGTCTCGTCCGCCATGTCGCGATCCTCCTCGTGCACCGTCCTCGTTGTGCCCTGCCCGCGTGGCACGTTCGTCCAGCGTGAAATCCGCCGTATTCTCTTGTAGAACGGCTCTCACCTAAGACTTCAAGGGAGGAATATCATGTCGATCACACGTCGCGCCGTCCTCGGCGGCACAGCAGCGGCCGTCGCCTCGCCCGCGCTCGTACGGCCAGCCGCGGCGCAGGCCGTCACGCTGAAGTTGCACCACTTCCTGCCGGCCGTCTCCAACGTCCACAACAAGCTGCTGCTGCCCTGGGCGAAGAAGCTCGCTGACGAAACCAAAGGCGCGCTCAAGGTCGACGTGGCGCCCGGCATGTCGCTCGGCGGCAAGCTGCCCGAGCTTTACGATCAAGCGCGAGACGGCGTCGTCGATATGATCTGGACGCTCCCGGGCGCGACCGCAGGCCGCTTCCCCTCGACGGAGGTGTTCGAGCTGCCGTTCGTCGCCGCCCGCCGTGGCGTCGTCAACGCGCGCGCCGCCCAGGAGTTCGCCGACCAGCACCTCGGCGCCGAGACGAAGGAGGTGCAGCTCCTCAGCTACTGGTGCCACGACCACGGGCTCATCCACGCCTCCCGCCAGATCAAGACCATGGACGACCTGAAGGGGCTCAAGCTGCGCTCGCCGACACGCCTTGCCGGCGAGGCCTTGACTGCGCTCGGCGCCGCCGGCATCGGCATGCCGATCACGCAGGTGCCCGAGAGCCTCGCGCAGAAGGTGATCGACGGTTGCGTCGTCCCCTGGGAGGTCGTCCCGGCCATCAAGGTGCACGAACTCGTCAAGTTCCACACCGAGATCCCGGGCTCGCCGACACTCTATACGGCCTCCTTCGTCCTCACCATGAACAAGGCGAAGTATGCAGGCCTCCCGGCCGAGCTCAAGAAGGTGCTCGACGCCAACTCCGGCCAGGTGTTCGCCGGCATGGCCGGCAAGATGTGGGACGATGCCGGCGCCGCCGTCCACGACATGGTGAAGGCCAAGGGCAACACCATCTCCTCGATCGCCGAGGATGAAAAGGGCCGCTGGATCAAGGCGACTGAGCCTGTCATCGCGAAGTGGATCGACCAGGTGAAGGCTAAGGGCCTCGACGGCGCCAAGCTGATCGCCGCCGCCAAGGCCCTCGTCGCCAAGCACGACAAGGCTTGATCGGCTGTCGATCCTCACCAACTGGCCCGCGATGTCGCCCATCGCGGGTTTACCGTTTGGCGACCATCGACGCGCCGATCATCGTGCACACGCCCGGCCGCGCAAGCGGCTGGCATCGGCAGCGGCGATGGCGTAAGACACCGCTGCCGCACGGCATTTCGCCGGCGGCAGGACTTGAGGAGCAACGCTCATGAGGAGAAACGTGTGATGGCGGCCACTTGGAGCCCCGACAGCTGGAGATCGAAGCCGATCGTCCAGGTTCCCGAGTATGCCGACAAGGCGCTGCTCAGGGATGTGGAGGCCCGCCTCGCCACGTTTCCCCCGCTCGTTTTTGCAGGTGAGGCGCGCGCTCTGAAGCGGAGCCTCGGCGAGATCGCCAATGGCAACGGCTTCCTGCTGCAAGGCGGCGACTGCGCCGAGAGCTTCCAGGAGCACCGCGCGGACAACATCCGAGATTTCTTCCGCGTCTTCCTGCAGATGGCGATCGTGCTGACCTACGCTGGCGGCCAGCCGGTGGTGAAGATCGGCCGGATAGCCGGCCAGTTCGCCAAGCCCCGCTCGGCACCGACCGAGAAGAAGGACGGCCAGGAGCTGCCGAGCTACCGCGGCGACATCATCAACGGTCCCGAGTTCACCACGGCGGCCCGGTTGCCGGACCCGAACCGCCAGCTCGAGGCCTATCGCCAGTCGGCCGCGACGCTGAACCTGATCCGCGCCTTCGCGGGCGGCGGCTATGCCGACCTCGAGCGCGTGCATCAGTGGACGCTCGGCTTCGTCAAAGGGAGCCCGCAGAGCCATCGCTACGAGGAACTCGCGGCACGCATCACCGAGACGCTCGAGTTCATGCGCGCCTGCGGCATCACCTCCGACAACACGACACAGTTGCGCACCACTACGGTCTACACGAGCCACGAGGCGCTGCTGCTCGGCTACGAGCAGGCGCTGACCCG
>DAORNH010000242.1:2363-7021 GCA_035440865.1 Hyphomicrobiaceae bacterium
CACGCTCATCTGCCGTTTCGGCTCGGACAAGATCGAGAAGTCGCTGCCGAAACTCATCAATGCCGTGAAGCGTGACGGCCGCAAGGTCGTCTGGTCGTGCGATCCCATGCACGGCAATACGATCACGGCGGCAACGGGCTTCAAGACGCGGCCTTTCGATCGCATCCTCGGCGAGGTCGATCGCTTCTTCGCGATCCATCGGGCGGAGGGGACGCATGCCGGCGGCGTGCATGTCGAGATGACGGGGCAGAACGTCACCGAGTGCACGGGCGGCGCGCAGTCGCTGACCGACCAGGACTTGGCGAGCCGCTATCACACGCATTGCGACCCCCGGCTCAATGCCGATCAGTCGCTCGAGCTCTCGTTCCTGATCGCCGAGCGGCTGAAGGAGGAGCGCGCGGCGCGGATGGCCAGCACGCCGGCGGCAAATGCCGCCGAGTAGGCCGGCACAAAAAAAGGGCCGTCCGGTTGGGCGGCCCAAGTCCAGGGAGGAAACGCCCAACGCGGGCAGTGGAGCCGCATCCGAGCGGCAACCACCCATCCCTCTTGATCCGTTCTCCGAGTCGCAGCAAGCGGCTTCGCTGGATCACCGCCAATCCATCACCTTCGCGTAGCTTTTCCAACACAGTCGACGAAAGTCTCGTGACGAGGCCCGGCACGCGAACCGGTGCGACAGGCTCTTGCGATGACGTCGATGCTTGTGGAGCAGGAAATGTCCAAGAATTCAGTGGCCCGCGCCGCACCGCGACCCGCCACCGCCGATCATCTTGCAATCGCGCACACGCTCGCCGATGTGTCGGCGCCGGCCATCATGCGCCATTTCCGCAAGGCGGTGGCCATCGCCGACAAGAAGGCCGCCTTCGGCTTCGATCCGGTGACGGCCGCCGACGAGGCGGCAGAACGCACCATCTCGAAGTACTTGAAGCGCCATCACCCCGATCATGGCATCCACGGCGAAGAATATGGCGTCCGCCTCGGCACGAGCAGCCTCGTCTGGGTGATCGATCCGATCGACGGCACCAAGGGCTTTCTGGTCGGGAGCCCCATGTGGGGCACGCTCATCGGACTTCGCGACGGGGCGACCCCGGTCCTCGGAATGATGAACCAGCCCTTCACCGGCGAGCGCATCTGGGGGACGGCCAAGGGCTCGTATTGGCGGGTCGGCGACAGTCCAGCGCGCCGCATCAGGACGCGCGCGTGTGCCAGATTGGCGGATGCCGCCCTCGCCGCCACTCACCCTGACATGTTTGACCCGGACGCCTTGGCGAGCTTCGAGACTGTCCGTCGCCAGGCGAAGTTCTCGCGCTTCGGCGGCGACTGCTATTTCTACGCGCTGCTGGCCGCCGGCCACATCGATCTCGTGATCGAGGCCGGGCTCAAGCCGCACGACATCGTTGCACTCATCCCGATCATCGAAGGGGCCGGCGGGGTGGTAACGACGTGGACTGGTGGCCCCGCGACTGAGGGCGGGCGGATCATCGCGTCGGGTGACCCCGCGCTTCATGAGAAGGCCATGAAGGCGCTCGCGGCCAGGTGAGCAAGAACAAATGAAGTTCGAGGGCGCCGCGCGTCCAAGCGGAGCTTGGCTCCGCCAAGACGAACTCCCGCCGGGGATTGATCCCCATACGCGCCAACATAGCCGGGGCAGATTTCGATGGGCGCGCTTTCGCGGGGGCTCGCGGAGGTGGCGTTGGTTGGTTGGGGCGGCATGTTGCGCGAGCGTGGGCTGGTGAGCGATCGCCACGAGCAGACCCTTCGCCGCGAGGGAGGTCAGACGCCAGACGGTCAGCGCGGACAGGCGGCGAGGCGAGGCTGGCCCGGGACGTGAGAGTCCTCGACCACCGCGGTGTGCGGCTCGAGCAGCGAGTCCGGCAGAAGATGCGCGAGACTCCAGGCTTTAGCGATCTGGCGTCCTCGCCCGGCGGCCCGGCGAGGCCAATGAGGCGATTGCGGCGCTTGAAGCCCATCTCTGTGGTACGGCCTCTCCGAGAGACGAGATCGTCTCGCACGTCCCTACGTTCGGTCCATCGCCGCCTTCCGGCCGCTACTTCAAACTCTGCTGACTTCCCCCGCAGTCGATACGCGGCCGTCGCCCTTTTTGGGCGCGAGGGGAGATCTCTCCGGGTAAGATCGCCGATCTTCGTTGCGCGACCGCCGGATCCACGTCGCCTGGGCCTTGGCCACGAGAGCTTCGCGATTTTTGGCGCGCTCGCCCTGCCCGACGCCGCCTCATTTCCGATTCCTGTGCGTCCGCCCGCAACGTCGCTCCCAGCTTCCTTCACGCCGTCCTCGCGGTCCGGCGCTCTGCGGTTCAATAAGCTCGTTGTGACCTGCTCACGCGAGGACTTTCAATCTCAGATCAGCGACCGTCCCGGGCGCACAACGCAAGAGAGCCGCCCGAAGGCGGCTCTCGAGAGACTGGCTGGACTGCCCTGTCAGATCGGCATCAGAAGTTGATGCGGGTGCCGACGAGGACCATCGAGAAGTCGGCCGCGCCACCACCATTGAGGTGGGCGTTGGCAGCGTTGAAGCCCGTCGCGTCAAGAGAGAAGTTCTTGTACGCGATGAAGAGCTCCATGGCGGCTGCATCGACGTGCTGCGTGATGCCGAGGCCCCAGACAGTGACCTTGCTGTCAGACACCGAGTCATGCGTGGTCGTGGAGGCGAAGAACGCCGACTGCGCCAGACCACCCTTGTGCTCGCCGTACTCACCGAACAGAACCGTGCGGCCGATGCCGGTGAAGTTGTTCGAGATACCACCGGTCAGGTGCCAGTAGCGAACGTCCGGACCGACATACGCGCCGGGAGCCGGAAGACCGCCGGACACTTCACGGTTACCAGCAGAGAACGTGGCGAACAGACCGGTCGCAACGTGCATGACCGAGAGGGCGCCCTTGATCTCTTCGGAGACCGTGTTGCAATGCGTCGTGCAAAGCGCGCCATTAGCCGCAAACAGCTGGTTTGGCGCATTGAACTCGCTGTCACGCTGGTAGCCGATGCCACCGGCGATGCGGAAGCCACCGAGCTCACCTGCGTAACGCAGTGCGACATCCCAGTAGTTGTCCTCGGCGACGGCCGTCTGCAGCGTGAAGCCGGCGAGCGACGGGGTCTCGTACAGGATGTGGTTCTTGCGAGCCGTATCGAAGCCCGCGTTGCCGCGAATTGCACTGGCCCAAGTCAGCGCAGTCGAGCTCGCAAAGCCACCGGCACCACGAAGGATCATGCCGCCATTATAGAACGCCACGTCAGGGGTGCAGGCGCCGCCGCATCCCGAGAGGTCGATCAGCACGAGGTTGTCTGTCGCAGTCGAGCCGTGGCCGACCTTGATCATACCGAGCTGGCTGTGACGCAGCCACACGGTCGTGTCGCGGAGGGCAACGCCGCCGCCGAGGTCATCGCCGCCGTTCAGCTGGTTCGCGGCATCGATGCCATTGTTCGAAATGCCGAACTCGTAGAGGAAGCCGGCAGTCACGTTCGGCGAGATCTTGGCCGTTCCGACGAAGCGGAAGCGCGAGCCGTAGTTACCGCCGTCACCGATGTACATGTCCGACTGGGTGCCGTCGTCCCAGAACATCACGTTGTGGGCAACGAAACCAGAGATCGTGAGCGACACCTTGCGGTTGCCCTTGCGGACCGTCGTCGCCTCAAGTTCGGCAACGCGCTCCTCGAGATCGGCGCAGCAGTCGCCGCCGAGATCGGCAGCCTTGGCGCTGACACCACCTGCGATCAAGCCGACTGACGCAACCAGCGCCGCCAGGCTCGTCGACTTCCAAAGTCCCCCATTTGTCATGCGACTCTCCACTCGACTTGACCTAACCCGACTTATTTGGACCAGACTTGCTTACGCCCGTCTCAGTCTTGTCTCCCGATGTCCGGCGCGGGGCCTTCGATCGAACGCTTCACTTCAGTTCCAGTCGATTACAGCGATTGCTCAGTCCGTGCGATTGCCTTCACTTCCTCGACTTGGTCGCCTGGTCCAAACCGGCCGGGGGCGACCACCTCGGCTCCACCTGGGATAAGATCCCGGCCGGCGCCTCCGGTAGTCGTAGCTCGTCGATTCGACCCGCGTCCAATCCGTTTTTGGTTTTGCCCGGCTTTTGAGCGGTTCGCGTGGCACGAAAGCAACTGTGACTGCCGGGCGCCTGCGACGAACTGGACCCTACGGCTCGTGCGACCGGGTTGCCGGCTGATATTGGTCGCCCGAGCTTAGCTCTTCGGCCGACCGCGACGGAAGCCGCCCCCGCAACCGTTCTTGGCATGCTCACGGTTAACACAGTCGGACCGGGCTCGCCACGAAATCATAAGGGAAATCAACATGTCACTTTCAATGTCGCTACGCGTCGGGCTGACGTTGGCGCCGCTCGCCGTGGTCGCGCTCGCGCCCTGGGCTTCAGCCCAGGCGCGGTCGCATGGCCGCCTGCCAGACGGACCTCGCCACGTTCTGCCCGGGCATCGAGGCCGGTGGCGGCCGGAAGATGAAATGCCTCGCCGAGAACCGGGCGAAGCTCTCGCCCGAGTGCGGCGTCACCGTGGACCTCCGCCTTGCGCGCAAGGCCGCCAAGGGCGCGATGGAGGAGACCGAGAACCTGTCCACCGCCCTGATGGAGAACCTGGACGGGGTGCGGCTGATCAAGATCGAGAACCGCGAGGCGGCCGAG
>DAORNH010000243.1:0-438 GCA_035440865.1 Hyphomicrobiaceae bacterium
CGATGGCCGAAGGCGGCGCGGTGGCCCGCTCGGCGATCGAGCGGGCGATCGAGACGCTCGATCTGACGGCGCTCTCGGGGCGACCGGCGGACAGACTGTCCGGCGGTGAACTCGCCCGCGTGCTCCTCGCTCGCGCCCTCGCGCAAGAGGCGGCGATCCTGATTGCCGACGAACCGACGGCGAGCCTCGATCCGGCGCATCAGATCGCCGTATTCGACGAGTTGCGGCGGCTTGCCCGGGGCGGTTCCACCGTCATCGCAGCGCTGCATGACCTCTCGCTCACTGCGCGCTATGCCGACGAGGTCTGGATCATTGCCGGCGGCAGTGTGAGAGCTTCGGGGACTCCTGATGTGGTGCTGACCGCCGACGTGCTCTCGGACGTATTCGCCATCCCCATGCAGCGGGGCGAGATCGGCGGTGTTCCGGCGATTGTGGCGG
>DAORNH010000243.1:448-1346 GCA_035440865.1 Hyphomicrobiaceae bacterium
CCGAACGCCCGCACACCAGGTGATGGTCAAGCGAAGGCCCCGCACCGCATCGCGGCTAGGGCCTTCGTCGAGCAGAGTGTGCGCCGTCAGTTGCCCTGGTGGCGCGACATGTAGGGGCCGACGATGTCGGACCAGTCGTCCGTCCAAGGCTTCAAGGTCCGCGCATTGAGCTCGCCGACGGTCGTCGTCTTGATGCGATTGGCGAGCTCACGGAAGTCCTCGAGCACGGACGGCTCCTTGGCGAACACCACAACTGTCGATGACGACGAGAAGTAGCTCTCGCTCTTGTTGTCCGTGATCACCAGGCCGTGGATGCCAGGCACCAGCGGCGCAGTCGCCGACAGCACGCCCTCGAGATCGAGATGGCGGTTCGAGACGTGCAGCACGAAGACGCCCTTGTCCTTGATCTTCGCCTTGAAGATCTCGAGCGCCTCCTTTGTCATGAGGTGCACCGGCACCGCATCGGAGGAGAACGCGTCGACAATGATGAGATCGAACGACTTGTCGGGCTCCTTGGCCATGGTGAGACGGGCGTCACCTATGACGATATCCGGATTGCCCTTGTGGCAGTTCGTCAGGAAGCTGAAGTTCTCGGGGTTGGTCGAGATCTTCATCATCGCCGGATCGATCTCGAAGAACCGCCACTTCTCACCGGGCTTGGCATGGCAGCCAACCGAGCCGGTGCCGAGGCCGATAATGCCGTAGCGGCCCGGATTGCGCAGCGGCGGCTCGACCGGCGCGGCAGGCGCCGAAGCCGTCTTTGGATCGGCCTTCGGGTCGGCCTTGGTGTCCGCCGCCTTGGTGTCACCCGGTTTAGTGTCCGCAGGCTTAGGATCAGCAGCCTTTGGATCGGTAGTCTTCGGGTCAGCGGCCTTGGGGTCGGCGCCCTTCGGATCGG
>DAORNH010000243.1:1479-3442 GCA_035440865.1 Hyphomicrobiaceae bacterium
ATGGGAACGGCTCGAAACTTCCCCGACCGACACCGAACTGGCCGCGCGCGTCGCTGCGCGCCGTGAAGCGTCGTGCCGTGCTGGAGCACCATGAAGCGGTTGGCCTCGCCTGCCCGGCCGTCGCGCGCGACGTGCACGCGATAGACGCCGAAGAAGCTCCGCGTGGCGACGCCGTCCTGCTTCACGCCCGAGTAGTGCCACACGACCGCGACGCCCATGAGGAGCGCCATGATCGCCTGCCGCGTCGGGAACTTCCAGCACAGGAACAGCACGAGCGCGAAGGCGCCCGAGATTGCGCCGAGCGTGTCCCATTGGCGGAAGGGATTGCGCAACCACGCCGAAATCAGGAATACCCCTGCGACGATTCCGACCGCGACGGCCAGCTGCCGGAACTGCGGCTTCTGCAGCCACACGAACACCGCGCCGCCGAGTGCCAGCACCGAGAGCAGGCCGAGCACGGACTCGAGTTCGAGGTACTGGTCCAACACCTGGTAGACCACGGGATTGCGCTGCAGGATCCACGGTACCCAGAAGAGCACCAGCAGTCCGCCGGCGAGCAGAAGCCACTGCACCATCAGCTCGTTGGCCTTCGCCTCCGAGAATTCGGGCTCGGAGGAGTTGCGCAGGATGCCACCCTTGTGCCCGATCCAGGCGACGAACGAGCCGAGCGGGGCAAGCGACACGCCGGGGCGGCAGAACATCGAGAGCGCCAGCAGCAGCGGGTACTCGTAGACCTCCTTGAAGATCTGAGGGGCGATGAGAGCGGTGAAGAGGCCGCCGAGCCCGCCGCCGAGCGACATGAGGAGATAGAAGCTCGTCAGGTGTTTGGCCGCAGGGCGCAGCTCGAACAGCGTCCGGTGCGCCACCATGGTGGACGAGAAGAACACGATGCTGCCGAGGACGATCAGCGTCCACCAGCCGGGGCCACCTGTCGGCGCGAGGAAGAACAGCGTCGCCACCACCGACACCAGATGGATGAGCCCCATCCACCACGTCCGGTCGGCAGCGTGCTCGTCGCCGGCACGCTGCATGATTGCAGCGAGCGCCGTGGCACCGGCCATGAGTGCCAAAACGATGCGCGACATCGCCTGCATCTCGCCGCCGACGAAGTACTTGTAGAGCAAGGGCAGGCCGAACATCACGATCGCGGTTGCGCCGACGACGCCCGCAAGGATCTCGAAGAGCTTCCGTTCGAGGAGGCCCCCATGCCAGGCGGCGAACAAGAGACCGGCCACAATCGCGATGAACGCCGCGTGGTGCTCCTGGCCCGCGCCGCCGATGAGATGGATGACGGCAAAGGCACCCGTCGCAGCGATGATCGAGCCGAGCACCATGCCGAGGCGGCGCGGATAGCCGGCGCTCAGATAGGCGACCGCCAGCGCCAGTGCGACGGCAAGCACGCTGTAGATGTGCACGCTGTCGCTCATGGCATAGCGATAGGTGTAGCTCAGCCGATAGACGGTAGCGGGCAGCAGATTGTGTGCGAGTAGTGCCGCCATAATGATGGCCGGCACGAGGATGATCGGCCGGTCGCGGAAGACGAGCACGAAAGTCAGCAGGTAGAAGGCGAGAGGCACGACCCAGATGAGCGGGGCCGAGGCGACGTCCGTCGAGACGTGCGTCGTGAAGGCCGTCAGCAGGGCCGACGGAACAAAGGCGAGGCCGATCCAGCCGAGACGCTGGCCCCAGGTCGGCGCCGCCGTGTCAGCGTCGACGTCGCTGGGCTTACCGGACCCGGCAGCACGCGGCGCTTCGCTCGAGCGCACGTACCAGAGCGAGAGCGCGATGGCTGCAATCAGCGCGACGAAGCCGATCGTCCACCAGCGCGACATCGACTTGAGGCCGAGATAAGGCTCGAGCACCAGCGGGTAGCCGAGGAGCGCGAGGAAGCTGCCGAGGTTCGATGCACCGTAGAGGAAGTACGGGTCCGAGCGCATCGGGTGGCCGGTGTTCGAGAACCAGG
>DAORNH010000243.1:3527-4723 GCA_035440865.1 Hyphomicrobiaceae bacterium
CGGCGCCTACCGGCGTTTCTCGCCCCAGCTCGCCGGCATGGCTATCGGCAGCACGATGAAGGCGACGGCGCAGACACCGAGATGGATGAGCCCGGCGAGCTTCGGCTGGAAGCGGCTGATCAGGATGTGCGCGTAGCAGTAGCCGGCAAGCAGCGCGCCCTGGAAAAAGCACATTGCAACTGCCCACACCGACGGCGAGCCACCGAGCACGGGCAGCACCATCTTGGCGAACATCGGCTGGATGGAGAACAGCAACACGGCCGACAGGAACGTCGTCGCCGAGAAGACGAGCAGCGTGAGCCAATCGCCCTGCGACAGCGACATCAAGCCGACAGTCGGCGCGGCTTTCGATGCACGGGCGGGTTGTGACACCGGGCGCGGCACGGGCCGCGCCATGGGCGCGGACGCCGGTGACACCGGCAGCGCATCGCCGACGTGGGACACCTTGGAAGCCTCCCGCGCCGCCGCCGCGTAACTGGCAGCACTCGAGGTCGTGGGCGCCGTCGCGCTCGCCGTTGCCGCCGGAGCCGGTGTCGGCTTCGGCGGCTGAACTGCTGGCTTGCCCTGCGGCCTGCCCTTGTTGCGGTGCTTGTTCTTCTTCGACATCTCGCGTCAAGCCTTCTCAGAGCGAACGGGGAGGAACAACCTGCCTGCACGTGGCACAGCGATTTGCAGCGTCGCAGTCGTCGTGCGGTCGATGCAGGGCGGTTGTCGTCAAGCAAGGAGGAACATCTGTGGCCGGGGGGCTCAGGGTGAAATCGTCTCGCCGATCTTCGGTGCGCGAACGTTCTCGCCTTTCATCTCGGCAATGAACTGATCGGCGGTCGGATCCAGCATGCCGGGGAAGGTGCCGTAGTGGCAAGGCAGGATGGTCTTGAACTTGAAGAACTTGCGACAGGCGAAGGCCGCCGACCGAGCGCCCATGGTGAAGCGATCGCCGATCGGCACGATGCCAACGTCCGGCCGATGCAACTCGGCGATCAGCGCCATGCCGCCGAACATGTCGGTGTCGCCCATGTGATAGACGGTGCGGCCTTCGCGGGTCGTGAGCACGATGCCGTTGGGATTGCCGAGGTAAACGCCGCCGGACGACGAGGAATGTAGCGCGTTGACGAGGGTGAGATCGAAGTCCGCCGACCTGACGGTGCCGCCCGAAGACCTGCAAAAGCTGAACAGCGGCGACCTGGTCCAGCTCC
>DAORNH010000243.1:4733-5994 GCA_035440865.1 Hyphomicrobiaceae bacterium
ATCGGCTCGAGCTTTTCAGCACCTTTGCCTTTGATGTGCATGGCGAGTTCGAAGTTCGCGAACAGCGTCGCGCCATTCGTCTTGCAGATCTCTCCCGCGTCACCGATGTGATCGTCGTGCCCATGCGTCACCGCCACGTGCGTGACGCCCTTCGTGGCCGCCTCGAACGCGATCCCCGACGCCTTGAATGTCGGGCTGCCCTTCAGGAACGGGTCGATCAGGATCACGCTGCTTCCGGTCTCGATCCTGAAACAGGAATGGCCGAACCATATGATCTTCATATATTCGTCTCCACGCGCACAGGCGGATTGGCTCGGGCGCGCAGTATAAGCACCGCGCGTCCGACAACAACCGCAATCGAGAGCCAAGATCGCCGTCCCATGATCGTGGTTCGAATACCTGACCACCGCGACAGGCTCGTCACGCCTCTTGCCCGGAGATGACATGACCCGAGCCTCGCCGCAAGTCGCGACCCTCGATCCGGATGCGTTCGCCGCCCTGCTCGGCCGGGGCGAGCGGCTGATCGGCATCGACGTCGGCACCGACACCCTTGGCCTCGCGCTTTCGGACGTCGAGCGCATGGTAGCGACCGGCCTCATGACCATCCGGCGGACCCGCTTCGGTCGCGACGCCGATGCCCTTCTGGCGCTGGTCGCCGAGCATCGCGTCGGTGGCCTCGTCATCGGCCTGCCGATCCATCTCGACGGCGGCGAAGGTCCGCGCGCCCAGGCGACACGGGCCTTTGCACGCAATCTCGCCCAGCGTACCCCGCTCCCAATGCTGCTCTGGGACGAACGCATGACGACGGTTGCCGCAGAGCGCGCGCTGCTCGAGGCCGATACGTCGCGAAAGAGGCGCGCTGCCCTGATCGATCAGGTCGCCGCGACCCTCATCCTGCAGACAGCGCTCGACCGCATGCGGCCGCGTCCTGCTGCCGTCCCGGCCGATTGAGCCCCAGCAGCAGCGAAACTCCCTCGCCACACACAAAGGCCCGCTCCAATCAGTTGCTTCTTGCCAAGCCTTGCGAGGCGGGACACTCTTTGGACGAGGGGCTGAAAATCATGGGAGGAGTTCCGAATGTTCCGTTTCCGCATGCTGGCCGGGGCAGCACTTGCAGCAGCCGTTGCCGCCAGCGCGCCGCTGATGCTGCCCGGCCCGGCCGCAAGCCAGGCGCCGTATCCATCTCGACCGATCACGCTCATCGTACCTTGGCCCGCGGGCGGTTCGACTGATCTCGTCATGCGCGCGATGGCCGAGGTCG
>DAORNH010000243.1:6060-7008 GCA_035440865.1 Hyphomicrobiaceae bacterium
CGATGGCGGCAGCCGCAAAGCCCGACGGCTACACCATCAGCCAGATCCCCATCACCGTGATGCGCTTACCGTTGATGGAAAAGCGGACGTGGGACGCCAAGCGCGACTTCACTTACATCATCCATCTGACGGGATACACCTTCGGCATCACGACGAAGGCTGACGGCCCATTCAAGACCTGGGAGGACGTCGTCGCCTATGCCAAGGCGAACCCGAAGAAAGTCAGCTACGCCACGCCCGGCACGGGGACCACGCTTCACATCGGCATGGAGATGATCGCCGCGAAGGCCGGCATCCAGCTCACGCACGTACCGTTCAAGGGTGGCGCGGAGACGTCGACGGCAGTGCTTGGTGGTCACACCACTCTACAAGCCGATTCGACCGGCTGGAAACCGCTCGTCGATAGCGGGCAGCTGCGCCTCCTCGCACTCTGGACACCGGCTCGCAGCAAGAATTGGCCCGAGACCAAGACGCTGAAGGAGCTCGGTTATCCTTACGTGTTCGACAGTCCGTTCGGCATTGCTGGACCCAAGGGCATGGACCCCGCCCACGTCGCCAAGCTTCACGACGCCTTCAAGAAGGCGCTCGACGACCCAAGCGTGCTCGCCATGATGGCCAAGTACGACATGTTCCCGCGCTATATGGGGCCGCAGGACTATGTGAAGTTCGTCGATGAGATCAGCGAACAGGAACGCAAGGCGCTCGAGGGGCTCGGCCTTGTGAAGAAGTGACTCGAGTGGACGACATGGTCAGGTGTCAGGGAGGGCAGTTCGCGTGACCGTTGTCTGCCCACCATCCCGATCCAGCATGTGGCCCGCACGCGTGTCCGGCCGGAGGCATGAGCCTCCGGCCGGAGATCGTTTCGGCGTCGCTGCGTCAGGCGCGCTACCCTCACCTCGCAAAGACCGGCGGGCGCACCGGGCGCAGGTGCGGCGGCGCGACCGGCTT
>DAORNH010000244.1:0-1883 GCA_035440865.1 Hyphomicrobiaceae bacterium
TACAAGCAGCCGGTGGTGGGTGAGGGTGCCCTCGTCATCGATCTCGAGGACGGCGTCGCCCCGGGGGCCAAACCCAAGGCGCGCGAGAACATGCGAGCGGCGCTCGTCGCTCGTGAGGCCAGGCGCAGCGAGCGAATCGTGCGCATCAACGCGATGACTTCGCCCGAGAGTTCGGCCGACCTCGGCGCACTGCCAATCGCGAGCGTCGATACCGTGTTCGTGCCGAAAGTGGAGTCGCGAGCAGAGATCGAGCGCCTCGACGCCGATCTTTCCCGATGCGAGCGCGCACACGGGTATGAGGGTCATCCGCCAATCGGGATCATCGCCACCATCGAGACGCCGCGCGGGCTCTGGCGCGCCCTGGAGATCGCAGACGCCTCCCCCCGAGTGACGGCGCTCTTCTTCGGCTCTGGCGACTACACACTCGCGACCGGCGCCTCCGTGACGGAGCGCGCGCTCGCCGGTCCGCGCGCCCTGGTGGTTGCAGCAGCCGCGGCCGCCGGCATCGAGGCCATCGATGCGGCCTATTTCCTCGACGTGAAGGATCAGTCTGCCGTGGCAGCTGATGCCAGGATCGCCCGCGAGCTCGGCTTCAAGGGAAAGCTCGTCTTCCACCCGAGCCAGATCGCGCCCGTGAACGAGATCATGAGCCCGTCGGCAGACGAGATCGCGCGCGCCCGGCGCATTCGCGCGGCCTTCGACTCGGCTGCCGCCGAAGGGCGCGGAACTGCGGTCATCGACGGCCAGTTCATCGCTATCGACATTGCGCTGATGGCCGATCGCGTGCTGGCGCGCGCCGCAGCTCTGGGCCTCGCCTGAGCCGAGGCTGCAACCTCAGCCCGGCGGCGGACCGAACACGAGCACCGCGTTGAGGCCGCCGAATGCGAACGAGTTCGACATGGTGTAGGTGAGCTTCTTGGCCCGGCCTACATTCGGGATGTAGTCGAGGTCGCACTCGGGATCGACCTCGTCGAGGTTGATCGTCGGCGGCATCCAGCCCTCTTCCATGGCCTTGATGCAGGCGACCGCCTCGATGCCGCCGCCCGCGCCGAGCGGGTGGCCGTGCATCGATTTCGTCGACGACACCGCAAGCTTGTAGGCGTGCGGGCCGAACACCTCTTTGATGGCGTTTGTTTCGTTCTTGTCGTTGATCGTCGTCGCGGTGCCGTGGGCGTTCACATAATCGATGGCGGTCGGCTCGAGGCCGGCATCGGCGAGGGCGAGCCGCATGGCCTCGCGTGGGCCTTCCGTATCCGGGTTGACCATGTCCTTGCTGTCCGAGGTCATGCCGTAGCCGCAGATCTCGGCGAGGATCTTCGCGCCGCGCCGCTTGGCGTGCTCGTACTCCTCGAGGACAAGGATGCCGGCACCCTCGCCGAGCACGGTGCCGTTGCGCTTCTTGGCGAACGGGAACACGCCTTGCGGCGAGAGCACGTGGAGCGCCTGCCAGGCCTTCATGGTGCCGTAGTTAATGACGCTCTCGGAGGCGCCGGCGATGGCAACATCGACGAGACCCTGCTGGATGTAGTCGCGGGCAATGCCGACGGCGTGCGTCGCCGTCGAGCAGGCGGAGCAGGTCGCGAAGGTCGGCCCCTTGACGCCGAACTCGATGCCGACATGGGCCGAGGCCGACGAGCCGATGATCCGGAGCAGCGTCAGCGGATGCGTCGCGCGCTTGTTATGGATGAAGAGATCGCGATAGGCCTTCTCGTAGGTGACGAGGCCGCCGGCACCCGAGCCGACGATGCAAGCCGCTCGCGAGCCGTTCTCGAAGGGGACCTTGAGGCCAGACTGCTTGATCGCCTCGTCGGCCGCGGCAGCCGCGAACCAGGAAAAGCGATCGGCGTGCAGGATGATCTTGTCGCGGCTGACGCCGGTGATCT
>DAORNH010000244.1:1947-2406 GCA_035440865.1 Hyphomicrobiaceae bacterium
ATCCTTCGAGTGCGGTCACGCCGCACTGGCCTTTCCTCATGCCGGACCAGAACTCGGTCACGTTCAGGCCGATCGGCGTGACCACGCCTAGACCAGTGACGACAACGCGGCGGCGTGGAGTGCTCATCGGGTGCTCCCGTTCAACGTCGGGCTCATCCCAACCTCTATCGAATAAACAACGGTCTCAGAGCCCAATGCTCGAGACGTGCTCGCACAAAAATGCGCCGTCCCGACGCCCGGCTGTGCCATCGTCGGGCGCTTGTCACTCGTCATCACGATGTTACCTTGGTGTGGTCGAAGGCGATGTCATCATACTGCGGACGGGCCGGCATATTGGTTACCGGTAGACCGCGGCCCGCCTTGGAATCATGTTGAGGCGGCCTCGAGGGCGGTGTCCTCGCGCGCCGCCGGAGGGGCCCGGATCAGGCCTTCGCACCAGCAGCCTGACCGCTTTTCGCC
>DAORNH010000244.1:2416-4230 GCA_035440865.1 Hyphomicrobiaceae bacterium
TGACCCGGTCGACGACCGAGCCGACAGTCTTGAAGTCGGCCGCTTCCTCGTTGGCGTTGTAGGGGATCTCGATCCCGAACGCCTCCTCGATATCGAACACGATCAGCGCGAGGTCGAGCGACTCGATCTTGAGGTCCATGAGCGAGGTATCGCGCGAAATGTCGTCGCGCGGCTCCTTCATATGCTTCCTCAGTATTTCGATGATCTTCTTAGCTACTTCATCCATGTCGCTCTCCCAGCCCGAGATTTCACGGGCACACAGGGCTGCACCGCTAGCCCTAGCTAGTCCAACCGCGAAACAAGAGCAAGTTTCGGCTTCGCATAGCCGTTAATGCTGGAGGTGTCCAGCGCTTGGCGGATCGAGGCGACCGAAGTGTTGCACTGTTCACGCGCTGCCCGGATGGCCGCACATCTTGCCGGATTTGCTGTACAGTTCGCATTCTGGCATCTGCGTTCTTAACCCCGCATCGAGGCGATTGGCACCCCTGGTTTTCGAAGTCGAAATGTGTTCAATGGATCACAGCAGCCAGCAACGATGAGGCCGCAGCGCCGGGCTCCCGGAAAGCTTGCCGGCCAATGAGGGTGCGGAGGAAGCGATGTCGAACGGCGGCGCCCATGCCAATGGTGCGGCTCACGGCCATAGCCATTATCCGTGGCTTGCGAATTACCCGAAGGCCGTGAACTGGCACCAGACCTTCAAGGCCGAGCCGCTGCATCGGCTGCTCGAGACGCCGGCGGGCAAGTATCCGAGCCGCATCTGCACGAACTTCCTCGGCAAGGCGCTCACCTACCGCGACATCGCCTCGCTCGTCGACAAGGCCGCCGCGGGCCTGCAGAAGCTCGGCGTCGTCAAGGGCACGCGCGTCGGCCTCTTCCTGCCGAACAGCCCGACCTTCATCATCTACTACTTCGCCATCCTGAAGGCTGGCGGGACGGTGGTGAACTACAACCCCCTCTACACGCTCGATGAGCTCACATTTCAGGTGAAGGACAGCGGCACCGAGCTGATGGTGACGCTCGACCTCGGACTGCTCTTCGGAAAGGTCGAGAGCCTGATTGCCGCCGGAACGCTGAAGCGCGCTATCGTCGCCTCGTTCCGCGGCCTCCTGCCAACGGCCAAGTCGGTGCTGTTCCGCCTGTTCAAGGGTAAGGAGCTCGCTCCGATCGCCAGCTCCCGGGTGCGCGACCGGATCATTCTCGAAGCCGATGTCCTCGCCAATGACGGAAAGCCTTCGCCGGTCGCGATCGATGTCATGAACGACATTGCCGTACTGCAATACACAGGTGGCACCACGGGCACGCCGAAGGGTGCGATGCTCACCCACGCCAACGTGCACATCAACGTGCAGCAGGTCATGGCCTGGGCACCCGAGCTCAAGGAGGCCGAGGAGCGCGTGCTCGGCGTGCTGCCGTTCTTCCACGTGTTCGCGATGTCGGTCGTCATGAACTTCGGCATCGCCAAGGCGTGCGAGATCGTGATCATGCCGCGCTTCGTGCTCGACGACGCATTGAAACTGATCACCAGCGCGAAGCCGACGGTGATGCCTGGCGTGCCGACGCTGTTCAACGCGATGATGAACCACCCGAAGCTCAAGTCCTTCAACCTCTCGTCGCTCAAGTTCTGCCTGAGTGGCGGCGCGGCACTGCCCCTCGACGTGAAGCAGAACTTCGAGGCGCTGACGGGCTGCAAGCTCGTCGAAGGTTACGGACTGTCCGAAGCTTCTCCTGTGGTCACCTGCAATCCACTCGATGGCCCCGTGAAGAAGAACTCGATCGGCCAGCCCCTGCCGGCGACAATCGTCTCGCTGCGTGAT
>DAORNH010000244.1:4240-7006 GCA_035440865.1 Hyphomicrobiaceae bacterium
CCCGCCGAGCCGACCCGTGAGGTGCCGCAAGGTGACAAGGGCGAGGTGTGCATCAAGGGCCCGCAGGTCATGAAGGGGTACTGGAACAAGCCCGACGAGACGGCGAACCAGTTCGTCGGCGACTTCCTGCGCACGGGCGATGTCGCCTACATGGACGAGGACGGCTTCCTCTTCATCGTCGATCGTATCAAGGACCTGATCATCTCGTCGGGATATAACGTCTATCCGCGCGTCATCGAGGAGGCGATCCAGCTTCACCCGGCCGTCGAGGAGGTGACCGTCATCGGCATCACTGACAAGACCAGGGGCGAGGTGCCGAAAGCCTTCATCAAGCTGAAGAGCGGTACGCCTGCGACCGCGGACGAAATCATGAAGTTCCTTTCCGAGAAAATCTCGAAGCGCGAGATGCCGACCGAGATCGAGTTCAGGGATGCGCTGCCGAAGACGATGATCGGCAAGCTCTCCAAGAAGGAGCTCAAGGCCGAGGAGGCGCAGCGCGCCAAGGGTTGAGAATGGGGAAACGGACAGGGCGGCGCCTCGACGACGGCGAGGCAAGCAGCAGCAGAGGCGCTAGATCCGAGAAGGGCAGCAAAAACCGGAACCGGCCGGCTGATGCCTTCACGATCAGTGACCTCAGCGCCGAATTCGCGGTGACGACCAGGACAATCCGATTCTATGAATCGGAGGGCCTCATATCCCCGACGCGGCGGGGCTCGAAGCGCATCTACTCGCGCCGCGACCGCCGCCGACTGATCCTCATCCTCAGAGGCAAGAACCTAGGCTTCTCGCTCGAGGAGATCGCCGAGTATCTCGCCCTCTACGACGCCGACCCTTCCGGCGTCACGCAACTAAAGCACCTGATCGGCAAGGTGGATGCTGCCATCGACGAGCTCAATCGCAAGCGCACCGACCTCGACAGGACGCTGCGCGAGTTGAAGGACATTCAAGCAAAGGCGCGCGAACTCCTGGGTTAGAGGAGCCGCTCGGAGCCCTGATTGGCACCACCGCCGTGCCGACCAGAGCGAAAATGGCGCCAGGCTCAGGCAGGTGGATCGTCCGGAATCTCGAACGCCTGGCCCGCTTCAAGGAAACGCCGGAGCACATTCTCGGTGAGGCGCGAGATCGGATTGTCGTAGCCGTTCGCGGGCAGCGATCCGCAATAGGTGATTGATCCGGTCGAGAACACCGCGCCGTTGTTGGGCGTTTCGAAGAAGGTCATGTCGGCGCGGATGAGGTCTGGCGCAGGCTCGCCCGACCAGGTGACGAGGTGGGTGAGCTGTTCCTCGGGGACGAGCACCCAGGGCGCCTCGGGCTTGTGGCCTTCCGAGCTCGCGATGATCACGGCGTGCTCGGGTGTGCCGAGGCGCTTGTCCGCGCGGTCGAGCTCGAAGCCCGCCGCACCGTGCCCGGATAGCCCGAAGCCGCCGATCGTCTCACCGTCGACGCCAGCCAGCATCCAAGCGACCCGAGGGTTCTTCCGTGCCGCCGCCTTTACGCGATAGTGGGAGCCGACGAAGTTGCCTTGCGCCGTGAAGCCGACGCCGACGAGGTTCTGCGGCGGGCGGCCGTTGCGCCGCCACATGCCGCCGTACTCGCCGTCGAAGGCATTATAGTATTCACCGACCTCGGCCGCCCAGGCGCGAATGCCGCCCTCTGCGCGCCGGATCTCGATCGCCGCGGGAAGATGCTTCGAGCGCGCAATCTTCCAGTAGAACCCGTTGCCGCCCATGTACATGAGCCGCCCGCCGCCGTCGCGATAGGCGGAAAGCGCGTCGAGCATGCGCGGCGTGTGATACTCGGGATGCGAGCCGGTCATGACGACGCGATAGGGCCTCAGGACGTCGATGCCCTCCTCGTCGAGCTCCAGGTCGGTGATCACGTCGTAGGCGATGCCCTTGGCCTCTAGCCATGCCGTGAGGTGCGTGTCAGCCGGCATGTGGCGAAGGCCCGAGCCGCGGACGCTCTCGTCCGGATAGGTGATGTAGCCCGAGCGCACGGTCAGCATGGGCCTTAGCCAAGACGCATAAGCTATGCCGCTGCCGTCGGTGTGATAGTTGTAGGTCGAAAGGCCGTACTCGCGGTTGGCGCCCGGATTGTGCGGGTAGGCACCCCAGGCCTTGGCCTGTGATTGCCACGCCTCGCGCCAGGCTGGGTTGGTGTTCCACTCCGGCCGCGTGTGATTGTGGTAGACGGTGTACGTGAAGGTCGAGACGAGCACGACAACGTCCGCTGTGCGCTTCCCCTTCTCGGGGACGACGAAGAACGGGATGTTCTCCTCGGCATCGCCGGCCTTGAGCCGCACCGCGTAGTTGCCCGACCTGGTGCCGGTTGGCACGGTCCACGTGAAGTCGGTGGACCAGCCGCAATCATAGATGTCGTCGTCGTGGAAATGGATCGCGGCATACTCGGCGGGCGCATGCCGCCAGCACATCTCGCGGCCCGACCAGGTGGCGCCGGCCATCGCACGCGTCGGCAGATTGACGAGATGACCGTCGAGCTTGGCTGGCCCCGTATCAACGATCCGCATCGACGAAACGTCGCGGCTGAAATCCCATGCGGCGACCAGCCCCGCTGGCACGCGGCCTGCGGCCATGTCATCGATCTCGGTATCGGTCAGTCCGCGGGCGAAGAGCGCCGGCGCCTCGATCTTGCCGTTGAAGTGGTGACGCGCCTCGGCGCCGCCGCTCGCCGCGATCCGCATTACCGGGCCGTCGAGCCGCGGGACCCCGTCGAGGCTTGTGCGAAGCCCATGCGACTGCCCGGTCG
>DAORNH010000245.1:0-2937 GCA_035440865.1 Hyphomicrobiaceae bacterium
GGTCAAGCGCGGCGTCGCGCGTGGCCTCTCGCTCAAGGCCTGCTTCGACGAGGCGACGGCCGAGATGCGAAAGAAGTACTCGGCCTGGCCGATCTTCGAGCACTGCCAGCCGTTCAACATCTCGCGCGCCTACGACGAGGCGCAGGGTATCGATACGCCGCGCATCTGGACCGACACGCGCGATCGCGAGATGTGGGCGGCGCTGCAGGGTTGAGGCTGCTTTTCTGACATGCCAGGATCGCCACGAGGGCGCTCGACCATGCGATCGAGCGCCTTCATCATGGTTGCGTCAGGCTTGGCGCGGGCGAACTGGGGGCAGCATGGAAACGTTCGACTATATCGTCGTCGGTGCGGGCTCGGCTGGTGCGGTGCTGGCGGCGCGGCTCTCCGAGAACCCGAGGACGAGCGTCCTGCTCATCGAAGCCGGCAAGGCGAGCCACGCCTACTCGCGCTTTCCGATCAGTTTCGGGCTGCTCATCCACAATCCCTCAGCCAACTGGCTCTATGAATCGGACCCCGAGCCCGGCACGGCGAACCGCCAGATCCCGGTGCCGCGCGGCAAGCTGCTCGGCGGCTCGAGCGCCATCAACGGCCTCGTCTGGGTGCGCGGCCAACCACTCGACTACGATACCTGGGCACAGATGGGTGCCCGCGGCTGGAGCTGGCGCGAGGTTGCACCCCTCTTCGATCGCATCGAGGACTTCGAGCGCGGCACCGGCGAGGGTCGCGGTGCCGGCGGGCCCCTGCACGTCTCGATCGTGCCGGACGAGAACCCGCTCTACGACGCGCTCCAGAAGGGTGCGGTCGAGGCGGGTTTCAAGATCAATCCCGACTACAACAGTGAGGACCAGGAGGGCATCGGCAAGACGCAGGCGAGCATCCGGCGCGGGCGGCGCATGAGCGTCGCGCACTGCTACCTCGAGAGCGCGAAGACGCGGCCGAACCTCAAGGTCGTCACCGATGCGCCAGTGCGCCGCGTGCTGCTCGAAGGGAAGCGATGCGTCGGCATCGCCTACGAGCGCTGGGGACGGGCATTCGAGGCGAGGGCCGGGCGCGAGGTGATCCTGTCGGCGGGGGCGGTCGCGACGCCGCAACTGCTCGAGCTTTCGGGGATCGGACGGCCCGCGGTGCTGAAGGCGCACGGTCTCGAGGTGCGGCACGCGAGCCCGGCGGTCGGCGAGAACTTCCGCGACCACATCAATGCCCGCATCATCTGGCGCGTGAAGGACCCGCGCGTCTCCTACAACTACAAGGCGCGCGGGATCGGCGCGGTGACAGAAGCTCTGCGCTACCTGACGACGGGCGGCGGCTTTTTCAGCCTGCCGTCGGCGCCGCTCGTCGCCTTCCTGAAGACGCGCCCCGAGGTCGCGACGCCCGATGTCCAGATGCACCTGATCCCCTATTCTATCAAGGATCCGAAGCGACGGAAGCTCCAGGATTTCCCGTCGATGACGGTCGCCTGCTACCAGCTGCGCCCCGAGAGCCTTGGCTCGATCCATATCCGCTCGGCTGACCCGGACGCGCAGCCGGCGATCCGCTTCAACTTTCTCGCCGACCCGATCGACCAGCGCACGATGGTGGCGGGCTTCCACATGATGCGCCGCATCGTCGGCTCGCAGGCGATGGCGGAGCTTGCCGGCGCCGAGGTCTCGCCCGGCTCCGACACGAAGACGGACGAGCAGGTGCTCGCCTGGATCCGCAACAACTCACAGACGGCCTATCATCCGATCGGCACCTGCCGCATGGGGCCTGCGGGACCGACGACCGTCGTCGACGACAAGCTCAAAGTGCACGGGCTCGCAGGCCTCAGAATCGCCGACGCGTCGATCTTCCCGACCATGCCGTCCGGCAATACCAATGCCCCGGCGATCATGGTCGGCGAGAAGGCCGCCGACATCCTGCGCGCGAGCTGAGGTGCGGAGCGGCCGTCAGATGACGGCTTTCTCGAGGAACGGGCGGCCGGCGGCGATGCGCTCGTAGCCGACGTCGGACAGGTCGAGAGTGCGATAGCGGCCGTAGGTGATCAGCTCTGCGACGGCTCTCGCCGCGCCCGGTGCCTGCTGCAGGCCATGGCCGGAGAATCCATTGCAGAAGACGAAGTTCGCGACCTCCGGATGACGCCCAACGATCGCGTTCTGGTCCAGCGTATTGTAGTCGTAGTGGCCCGCCCACTGCCGTAGTACCTTGATGCTCTCGAACGCCTTGGAGCGATGCACGAGCGCCGGCCAGATGATCTCCTCGAACTCGCTGTAGCCGGGCTCGAAGTCGTCGAATGCGGGCGGGGTGTCATCCGGGGGCACGGCGCCCGTGAGGAAGTAGCGCCCCTCCGGCCGGCAATGCACGCCCGTCGGATCGATCATCAGCGGAAGACGGCCCTGATTGACGGTCGCTGATCCTTCCGGCGTCGTCGCGCAATCGAAGACGAAAAGCGTGCGCCGGCGCGGCTCGACCGGAAGCGCGATCCCTGCCATGGCCGCGGTACGTCCGCCGCGCGGGCCCGACGCATTGACGATCGCGCCGGCCTTGACGACCGCACCGGACTTTAGCGTCACCGAGGTCACGCGGTTTCCGTTCCGACCGATCGCAACGACCTCGTCGGTCACGTACTCGGCGCCCTGCGCGCGGGCCTTGTTGCGGAAGCCGTGCATGAGGCCGGTGTTGTTGAACCAGCCCTCGCCAGAGCGGCCATAGGACGAGAGGCGGATGTCATCGACGTTCAGGTGGGGGAATGCCTTCGCAAGCTCGCCCGGTCCCCACAGCACCACGTCGGCGCCGTGCGCCTTCTGCACCTCGTGGTTCTCGCGCAGCGTCTGCTCCTGCTCAGCCGTGCTCGCGAGGAACAGATAGCCGCCCGGGTGAAATCCGAGATCGGGCTTGTCGTCGCCGATCCGCATGATCTCGGCGAAGTTGCGGATGAACGCGCTGCCGAACTTGCTG
>DAORNH010000245.1:3009-4372 GCA_035440865.1 Hyphomicrobiaceae bacterium
AGGGGTCACGCTCGATGACCAGGATCGAGCCCTTTAAGTCGGGACTGGCGCTCAGGAAATAGGCGACGCCCGAGCCGATCACTGCGCCGCCGACGATGACGACGTCATAGCTGTCCTTCACGGTGACATCTCCTCATTGGAGGGCCAGGATTGTGGCACCGGGCCCTCGTGCAGGCTACCGCCGGCGCACACGAAGCCTTCGCCGAAAAGCGATCTTGGGTTTCCTGTCTTCCATGGATGATAGGTCGATTCGGGTCTCGATCGGTCGAGGCTGCTCACCGGAGAGACGATCGATAGTTGCTGGACGGCGTAACAGGCAGCGTTGGGGACGTTTCATCCGCAGGGCTTTGCTTGGCGGCGTCCCGGGACGCTTCCTATTGTGACGAGAGCTGGTGGTGGAAGCCGAGCCGAGTGATAGTGCGTCTAGCTTGGTTACTTGATGGCCGGTATCATACCGCCACGGAAGCACCAGTCGGCGCCGCGATGGGTGGACGGGCGGGCGCCGATCGGTGCATCGGTCTCTAGGGCGCGCCTAGCGCCCTGGTTCAGCTGGCCGGGGACGTGCTCCAATCCAAGCATTGCGATCAGGCTGACATTCGAGGGGCACGCCCGAGTGGGCAGCCCGACACGGCAATGACCGAAAGGCACGGGGTGGCAGATGTCATGACCACGTCAATCACGCCTGCACCGGTTTGGAAGCGCATACTCGCAACGTGACTCGATGCCTTCATGGTGTTCATGGTTGCCGGATTTGCGATCGGCTAGGCCACCGGCAATGCCGAGGTGATGGGCAAGAATTACGGCTTCAAGCTCGACGGCACACCCGCGCTGGCGCTCCTTGCGGTGATCGCCGCCTATTTCCTCGTCGGCCGCATCACGGGCGGCACGGTCTGGGATCGTATCCTAGGCATCCGCCGCCCACAGCCCCGTTGAGGCCCGCCTCAGATCCGGAACACGGCCTTGCCGTTCTCCTCGCAGATCTTCTTGAGGGCGCTCTTGTCCATGCCGGCGGGGAAGGCGCGGAATGGGTCGTCGAAGTCCCAGTGGGGGTAGTCGCTCGCGAACAGCAGGCGGTCGTGGCCGATCCAGTCGATCACCTGGAAGAGATGGCGGCGGTCCTCCGGCTCCTCCATGGGCTGCGTCGTCACCCAGACGTGGTCGCGGATGTATTCGGACGGGCGCCGATTCAGGTGTGGAACCTCGCTACGGAGCCGCTCGAAGAGCTTGTCGAGGCGCCAGGCGAGCATCGGCAGCCAGGCAAAGCCGCCTTCGATCATGACGACCTTCAGCTTCGGGAAGCGCTCGAACACCCCCTCGACAACTAGGCTCGTCACCACCGTCTGGCAGGAGGTCGAGTGGCTGG
>DAORNH010000245.1:4388-6994 GCA_035440865.1 Hyphomicrobiaceae bacterium
TAGGAGGGCCAGCCGCCGCCGGTGGTCGGATGGCCGGAGGTGCCGAACACGTGGAAGCCGATCGGCAGGCCGTGGCGCTCCGCTGCCTCGTAGATCGGCCAGTAGCGGCGGTTGCCGAGCGGCTCCTGCGAACGCGTCAACATGAACACCTGCCCGAAATCGAGGTCGGCGCCGCAGCGCTCGATCTCGGCGGCGGAGGCCTTGCCGTCCTCGTAGGGCACCACGAGCCCACCCTTGAGGCGCCTGTCGCGCCGCGTAAAGGCCTCGCGCTGCCAATCGTTGGTGGCCGAGCAGAGTGCTGCGGAAAGATCGAGATTGAGCTCGCCCTGTCCAGTCGGACCGAGGGGGCCAAGGATGCCGTGAGCGATGCCGTAGTGATCGAGATGCTGGCGCTGCATCAGCTCGAGATCGGAGCCGGGCCGGCCGTCGTCTGGCCAGGCATCGCGCCGGCAGGCAAGGGGCGCGGCCTTCGGATAGGGCTCGACAGTTGCGCTGCCGTGCCGGCGGCGGATGCCGTAGGTCTCGAGCGTCTCCCACCACTGCTTTGCGAGATACGGTTTCAGGTCGGCCATGCTCTTCACGGCAGGGTGGATGTCGCCGTCGATGTAGGCGAGCCCGGTGCCGAGGAGATTCCTCGCCGTGGAGCGCGGCTCGGCGACGTCGATGGTCGCAGGCGCATCAAGGGGCGGCATCGGCACCTCCACCATTTGCCGCGAGGCGAGGGTAGGTCGCTCGCGGGTTGTCGATCATGATCTTGCGGCGCAACGCGGGCGTGAGGCCCGCGGGAAGCAAATCGCCCCCGTCATCATGCCAGTGGGGAAAGTCGCTGGCAAACAACAGGAGGTCGTCCGAGCCGATGAGGTCCATGATCCGCTGCACGCTTGCCGCATCGCTGGGTCCGTCGAAGGGCTGCGCGGTCAAGCGGATGTGGTCGCGCACGATCTCGATCGGCGGGCGGTCGATCCAGGGCACCTCGTTGCGCACGCCGCGCCAGAACTTGGAGAGCCGCCAGAGGTAGGCCGGCAGCCACGTGACGCCCGATTCGACCAGCACGGCCTTCAGCTTCGGGAACTTCACGAACACGCCCTCGGCGATCAGGCTGCCGAGCTGGGCATGGAAGATCGCCGCCTGGGCGGCGTAGTCCTCGAGGTAGTAGGAGGGCCAGCCGGAGCCTGTGACGGCGTGGTGGTAGGTCGAGCCCGCGTGAATGGCGATCACCAGGCCGTGGCGCTCCGCTGCCGCATGCACCGGCCAGAACATGCGTTTGCCGAGCGGATGCTCGCCGCCCGCGACAAAGAGAACCTGCACGAAGCGCTGGTCCGGGGCGATCCGCTCGATTTCCTCGACCGCGAGCTCCGGGCAGCCCTGCGGCACCACGATCGAAGCCCGCAGGCGCGGATCGCGGTCGAGCCACTCGGCGCGCACCCAATCGTTGACGGCGCGCGAGAAGGCGAGCGCCAGGTTGTCGTCGCGGATGGTCTGGACCGCATAGAGGCAATTGAGGATCGCAAGCTCGACGCCGCGCGGATCGAGCAGCGCCTTGGCGAGACCCTTGGCCGAGGCATCGGCCCGCTCCGCGCCAGTGCGCAGCTCCGGCCGGATGGTGAGTGGCGACTTCGCCGGGTAGGCAATTGTTTCGAACGATTCGATGCCGCGCAGGGCCACAGTATCGCGCCAATAGTCGCTCATGTAGCGCGACAGCGACGCGATGCTCGCGACGTGCGGGTGGACATCGCAGTCGATGGCTCCGGCATACGGCTTTGGCATCGCGTCCTCGTGTGGCGTCGGAGGCAGGATACTCCCGATCGGCCGCGGATGGCAGAGGCGGCGTCAGAGCCTCAGCGCATGCCTCCCCTACCGCAATTCGGCCTCTGTCGCTCCCAAGGAACCAATCGCGGCAGAGGGACCGTTGGCCGGGACGCGTGGTCCTCCTATACTCGCGACGATTTCAGCCCTCGGGCCCGAGCGGCTATTGGAGGACGACATGCGGATCGGCGTTGCAGCCTTCACCGGCGCACTACTCATTGCCGTCTCACTGCCCGCCTACGCCGACAACTGGTCGGAATGCGCCTCAGAGGACGCCGAGACCAGCATCCGCGCCTGCACCCGCATCATCGCGGTTCGCAACCAGGTCAAGGACAAGACGCGACTGGCGCTCGCCTATTACCACCGTGGCACGTCCTACTACCGGCGCAACGACTGCACGGCCGGTATTGCGGACCTTTCCGAGTCCCTCCGCCTCAATGCCAGCGACCACCGCGCCTTCAACAATCGCGGCAGCTGCTACCTGAAAACGAACGATCCGACCCGCGCGCGCGGCGACTTCGACGAGGCCTTGCGTCTCGATCCGACCTATGTGCTCGGCTATCTCAATCGCGGCATCGCCAGCGAACAGCTCGGCGATTTCACGCGTGCGCGGGCCGACTTCACCTCCGGACTCGCCATTCCCGCGCGCCGCGACATCGATACCAATGCACATGCCGAGATCCGCCGGCGATTGGCGGCGCTCGGCGCTCCTGGTACCGGTCCGGCCACCAAGCCGGCGTCGCCACCGCCGACTGCCGCCGCGACGCCACCACCGACGGGCACATCGGGCGTCGCATCCG
>DAORNH010000246.1:0-6966 GCA_035440865.1 Hyphomicrobiaceae bacterium
CGTCGGGGCTGCCATTCGACGACCCGTCCGGCGACCGGCTCCGCGCCTGGCTCGGGCTCGACCGGGCGACCTTCTACGACGAGGCGCGTATCGCCTTCCTGCCGATGGGACTCTGCTTCCCTGGCCACGACGCGAAGGGCGGTGACCTGCCGCCGCGCCCTGAGTGCGCGCCACGCTGGCGGGCGTCGCTGCTGGCGGCGCTCCCGGCGATCGAGGTCGCGCTCCTCATCGGCCTGTACGCACAGCGCTGGCACCTCCCACGCGAATTGACGCGCGAAGGCCTCACCGTAACCGTCGCGCGTTGGCGCGAGATCATGGCCGACCGCGTGCCAGCGACGCCGCTCTTCATTCCCCTGCCGCATCCCTCGTGGCGCAACTCCGGCTGGCTGAAGCGCCACCGCTGGTTCGAGGCCGAGCTCGTCCCGGAACTCCAGGATGTCGTCGCGCGGACCCTTAACCAGAGGCGGGACATGCCTTGAATAAGCGCGCAGGCCGTGGTCCAACTCGCCCGAACGTTCCTCGAGCCACCGGGCCACACATGCCAACGACATGCTTTCGCCGCGCCGCGCTCCTCGGAGCGATCAGCCTTGCCGCCATCGCCTCGCCCCTTGTGGCCCAGCCGGCCACGCCGCCAACGAAGATTGATTGCGAGACGGCGAAAACCACGCCCGACATCGCCTGGTGTGCCGGCGAGGAGCTGAAGGCTGCCGATGCCGAGCTCAACAAGGCCTACCAGGCGGCGCTCACCTACATCGCGAAGGCCGACCACCTGAATGTCAACCAGCGTCGCGACTGGCGCCGCGCGCTGCAGGAGGCGCAGCGCCATTGGCTCGCCTTCCGCAAGAAGGACTGCGGCGAGGTGACGGGCTGGGAATGGTACGGCGGCACCGGCATGGGCACCGCGTCGCTCGGCTGCGAGATCGCCAAGACGAAGACGCGCACGGAAGAGCTGAAGGCGCGCTACGGCAAGCAGTAGCTTTCGCGCTTCAGCCTGACGCGGGCGATCTCGTCTCGGCCAGGATCCAGGCGAGGAATTCCGGCGATCCGCCGGCGATCTCGAGCACGACGATGGCCGGGTTGGTGTAAGGGTGCGTCGCTCGGATGGCCGCCGTCACGGCGTCCGCGAGGGCCGCGCGGGTCTTCACGATCATGACGGCCTCGCGCTCCGTCTGCCGCTCGCCCTGCCACTGGAAGATCGCTGTCATCTCGGGAAGGATGTTGACGCAGGCCGCGAGCCGCCGGTCGACGAGGCCGCCGCCGATGCGCTCCGCCTCGCCGGCAGTCGGGCACGTCACATACATCAAGACGGCGCGATCCTCTGGAGCATCTGCGGGCATCGGCGTATCCTACGGGTGACGGCGGCGCGAGCCGCGACTGTAGCGCCGGCCTTTCGGTCCTGCACCTGCTCGAACTAGGAACGAACGCGAATGAGTGAAGCTTCGAGCAGTACGACGGCTGCAGGCCGCGGAGGCGGCAAGCGCCTCGCGTTCGTCGCGAGCGACGTGCAGGAGGCGCGTGAAGCCTTTGACACGCTCGTCGCGCGCTATGGCAACGTCCCGCCCAATGACGCTGACGCCATCGTTGCGCTCGGCGGCGACGGCCTCATGCTGCAGACGCTGCATCGCCACCTCGATGACCGGATCCCGATCTACGGCATGAACCGCGGCTCGGTCGGCTTCCTCATGAACGAGTACCGCGAGGACGACCTCATCGAGCGGATCGCGCGCGCCGAGGTGAGCCGCATCCACCCGCTGCGCATGATCGTCACCGATGCTGCCGGCCGACGCCACGAGGGCCTCGCCATCAACGAGGTCTCGCTCTGGCGCGAGACACATCAGGCGGCGAAGCTGCGCATCTCCGTCGACGGCACCGTCCGGCTCGAGGAACTCATCTGCGACGGCATCCTGGTTGCGACACCCGCGGGATCGACCGCCTACAATCTCTCCGCCCACGGCCCCATCCTGCCGATCAACGCGCAGCTCATGGCGCTGACGCCGATCAGCCCGTTCCGCCCACGTCGCTGGCGCGGCGCGCTGCTGCCGAGCGTCGCCCGCGTCATGATCGAGGTGCTCGAAGCCGCCAAGCGGCCGGTGAGTGCCTCGGCCGACAATACCGAGACGCGCTCGGTCGTGCAGGTCGAGGTTGCGGAGGCTCGCCACATCGACCTGCTCATGATGTTCGATCCCGGCCGTAGCCTCGACGAGCGCATCCTCTCCGAGCAGTTCCGCTTCTGAAGCCTGCTTGCCCTCACCGTCGGCTCCGCTATAGCGATGGGGTCCCGAGGCTGCGCGGGACAGCCGCGACACATCGAGGGCCGGATAGGAATTCATGACACTCTTCTTGCTTGCATCGGCCGGCGGGGCGATCGGAGCGGGCGCGCGCTATCTCGTCGGGATCGCGGCGGCGGCCTGGGTTGGTTTCGCATTCCCGTGGGGCACGCTCGTCGTCAACGTCGTCGGCTCGTTCCTGATGGGTATCGTCGTCGAGACGATCGCACTGCGCTGCGGCGGCTCGGTCGAGCTGCGCACTTTCCTGGCAACCGGCATCCTCGGCGGCTTCACCACGTTCTCCGCATTCTCACTCGAGGTGGTCGCACTCGCCGAGCGAAAGCAGCCCGGCCTCGCGATTGCCTATGTCGCCGCATCGGTGCTGCTGTCGATACTTGCGCTGATCGCCGGAACCGCCCTCACCCGGAGTGCCTGCTCATGAGCGTCGAGACGATCCGAGTGACGAACCGCGACGACGGTCTCCGCGTCGATCGCTGGTTCAAGACGCATTACCCGCACGTCACGCATGGCTTTCTGCAGAAGTTGCTCCGCACGGGCCAGGTGCGGGTGAATTCGAAGCGCGCGAAGGCCGATCTGCGCCTTGCGGCGGGCCAGGAGATCCGCGTGCCGCATACGGTGCGCGAGGCGGCCAAGCCGAAGCCCTCGCTGAAACCGCCGCCGGGGCTCTCGAAGGCCGATCGCACCTTCATCGAGCACATGATCCTCTACGAGGACGATCATGTGCTGGTCCTCAACAAGCCGTTCGGCATCGCCGTGCAGGGCGGCACCGGCACGACGCGCCACATCGACGGGCTGCTCGCCGGCATGGAGGATCGCTTCGGCGACCGGCCGCGCCTCGTGCACCGACTCGACCGCGATACGACGGGCGTGCTGCTCGTTGCCAAGCACCGCGACGGCGCCGCCAAACTCGGCCGCATCTTCCAGACACGCTCCGCCGCCAAGACCTACTGGGCGATCGTGAAGGGCGTACCGAGGCCGCCGCAGGGGAAGGTCGAGGCCGCCCTCGTCAAGGCCTCGGGTCCGGAGGGTGATCGCGTGCGCAAGGCGCTGCCCGGCGAGCAGGAAGCGGCGATGCACGCGACGACGCACTACTCGGTGATCGACCGGGCCGCGAGCAAGGCCGCCTGGGTGTCGCTGAAGCCCGTCACGGGCCGCCAGCATCAGCTGCGCGCGCACATGGCGCTGATCGGGCACCCGATCGTCGGCGACAACAAGTACGAAGGCGGCCTCGAGCTGCCGGCGGAGAACATGGACGCGAAACTCCACCTCCACGCCCGCCGCCTGATCCTACCCCACCCGTCCGGCGAAGGAAAAATCGACGTCACCGCGCCGCTCTCCGACCACATGCGCCGCTCCTTCGAGCTCCTCGGCTTCGACCCCGAGCGCTTCGAGGAGGGGTGATCCGGGTCAGCTCCGCCTGCTACCTGACGAACATCCACAGCAGCGTCAGCGCGGCGAGCAGCTGCACGATAATGGTGGCGCCGGCGCCGATGATGCGTGGCCAGAGCATCATGCGATCGGGGTCGAGGCCGAAGGGGTGGATGATCCGCGCCGCGAGAAGCGCCGCGCCAAGCCCGTGCACCCACCATTTGGCGCCGCCGTTGAGCTCGACGAGGCCGATCAGCAGAAGCGCGAACGGCACGTTCTCGATGAAGTTCATGTGTCGGCGATTGGCAACGATCAGCTCGCGGTCGCCCTTGTCGCCGAGCGAGATGTTCGTGCGTCCGCGCTGCTGGCCGACCAACGTGACGAGCACGAGCCCGACGATCGCCAGCAGGCCCGCATAAAGCCCCGTTATCTGTACCGGCATCGCGACACTCCCCCAGATCCACCGTCATGTCTCGCCGCCCTCGAGCGAGGACAGCCTCGAGGCCTCGTAGTTCTCGCCGATCGACATCGCACAAATGCGCGAGAGATGCACGTAGGGGCGCCCGGTCTCCGCTGCCCAGGCATTGAACTGGTCCTGCACGCGCTTCAGGTCGCGCTTCGATTTCACCTCCTCACCGACCTCGACACCGGCGTCGCGGAGGCAGGCCACGACATCCCGCGAGGTGACGAAGCCGTCCCAACCGAGGAAGCGCAGCGTCATCTGCCCGGTATTGCCGCCGAGCCGGTTGCCGCGCCTGGCGAGGAGCTCGAGGAGCCCGATCTCGTCCGACGACGGCCATTTGGCGAGCATGCGGGCGAAGCTGCCGTGCTCCTCTGCGATCTCGCGGATGAAGCGTGCGTTCTCGCGCACGGACATGATTTTCGCGCCATTGCGGACGATGCGCGTGTCCTTGGTCAGCCCATCCCAGAACTCGTCCGGCGCGAAGACGAGGCGCTTCGGATCGAAGTTATGGAAGGCCGCCTCGAAGCCCGCCCACTTGGCATCGATCACCTTCCAGGCGAAGCCTGAGCAGAAGATGCGCTTCGTCATCTCGGCGAGGATGCGGTCGTCGCCGAGTCTGGCGAGCGCCTTGTGATCGGGCCTCGGCGGCAGCAGCTTGGCGAGCGCCTTCGCCCCACCCTTGCGCTCCTCTGCCCGCTTCAGGATCACTGCGAACGACGTCATGGGCGTGCTCCTTCGGTGGCGGCGTCGCTCCGGCCGTCACGGCGCCGGATCGCCTGCGAGGCGGCGCGGCGTCATGAAATGCCGAAGACGGCCGCCGCGCAAGTCGTGGATCGGGTCGTCGCCGCCGAACTCGATCACCACGAGGCCCGTCGTCGGGAACTTCTGCGCGAGGTCCGCCCTAAGGCCGGCGTCCCCCATTTCCGCAAGCTCAACCGCGAGCGCATGCAGGCCCGGGTTGTGCCCGACGAGCATGATGTGGCGTGAACGATCGGCCTCGGGCCCGCGCCATGCCGTGAGGATGATCCGCGTCATCCGGTTCGGCGGGGCGAGATAGAGCTGACGCTGATGGCGGATCTCGCGCGGCGCGCCGATCTTCGCGAGGACGAGCGCCAGCGTCTCGCGCGCCCGCTGAGCTTCCGAGCAGATCACGAGATCGGGCGCGATGCCCTGCCGCGCCATGAACTCGCCCATGAGGGGCGCCGCGGCACGGCCGCGGGGAGCAAGCGGCCGGTCGAAGTCGTCGATATGAGGATTGTCCCAGCTCGACTTCGCATGCCGCAAGAGCGTCAGCGTCATGCTCGCCATGGCGTCTCCGTTCCGGCTCAGGCGAACTCGAGGATCACCGCGTCGACGGCAAGGCTGTCGCCGGCCTTGCATTTCACGGCCTTCACGACCGCATCGCGCTCGGCCTTAAGGATATTCTCCATCTTCATGGCCTCGACGACGGCAAGGCTGTCACCGGCCTTCACCTCCGCCCCTTCCTTGACGTGGATCGCCTTGATGAGACCGGGCATCGGGCAAAGCAGGAGCTTCGAGGTATCGGCCGCGCTCTTCGTCGGCATCAAACCAGCGAGCTCCGCCTCGCGCTGCGTGTACACGTAGGTGACGGCCGCGAGGCCGCGATGCGCGAGGATATTGCCGTTGAGCGTCGGCTTCACCAGAACCGAGACAGGCTTGCCGCCGACCTTCCCTTGCCAGACCGACTCGCCGGGCCACCACGACGAGACAACCTCGATCGTCTCTCGCGGCTTGCCGTGGTCGTCGAGGATCGTGACATAGGTCGGCTCGCCGAGCTCGCCGCAAACCTCCATGGCGACCTTCGTGCCGCCGACATCGACGATGCGCTGCTTCGCGAAGCGGACGGAAGGGCCCGTGATCTGCTGGCTGATCTGGCGGCGGCGACTGTTGCCGAGATGATCGATATGCGCGGCGACCGCGGCGACGCGCTCGCGCTCCATCGGGTCCGGCTGGCGCGGTTTGAACCCGCTCGGATACTCCTCGCGGATGAAACCCGTCGAGAGCTTGCCCGAGCGCCAGCGCGGGCTCTGCATGAGTGCGGTGAGAAACGGGATGTTGTGCTGGATGCCGTCGATCGCGAACGCGTCGAGCGCCTCGGCCATCAGGTCGATCGCGCTGTCGCGTGTCGGACCATGCGTGCAGAGCTTGGCGATCATCGGGTCGTAGAACATCGAGATTTCGCCGCCCTCGTAGACGCCCGTATCGTTGCGGATCGTCTTGCCGTCGCTGACCCCCTCGGCGGGTGGACGATAGGTCGACAGGCGCCCGATCGAGGGGAGGAAGTTCCGATACGGATCCTCGGCGTAGATGCGGCTCTCGATGGCCCAGCCCTTGAGCTTCACGTCCGCCTGCTTGAGCGGCAGCTTCTCGCCGGCGGCCGATCGGATCATCAGCTCCACGAGATCGAGCCCGGTGACGAGCTCGGTCACCGGGTGCTCGACCTGGAGGCGGGTGTTCATCTCGAGGAAGAAGAACGAGCGGTCCTGGCCCGCGACGAACTCAACGGTGCCCGCGCTGTCGTAGCCGACGGCCTTGGCTAGCGCCACCGCCTGCTCGCCCATCGCCCGCCGCGTCTTCTCGTCGAGCAGCGGCGAGGGCGCCTCCTCGATGACCTTCTGGTTGCGCCGCTGGATCGAGCACTCGCGCTCGCCGAGATAGATGACGTTGCCGTGCTTGTCGCCGAGCACCTGGATTTCGATGTGGCGCGGATCGACGATGAACTTCTCGACGAACACGCGATCGTCGCCGAACGAGGATTTTGCCTCCGAGCGGGCGAGCGCGAAGCCCTCGGCGACCTCCTTGCGGCTCGCCGCGATGCGCATACCC
>DAORNH010000247.1:0-932 GCA_035440865.1 Hyphomicrobiaceae bacterium
CATCGCCGCCGAGGCCGCGGCGTTGCCCGCGCCGACGACGATGACGTCGGCATCCTGTCGATCCTTGGCCATGAGACGTGTCCTGTGGTGTCCGCTTTATATCGTGCCTGAGACTTACGATCCGCCGCTCAGCCACGCAACCCGGCCGCGAGCGCACCCGCCCCCGATAGAACGAGGAGCGTGAGGACCGCGGCCCGGAACCGGCTCTCGCCGAGCGCGTTCGCTGCCCGGGCCCCGATCAACGTTCCAAGCGCGGCAGTCGGCGCGAGGAGGAGGGTCACCAACGCCGCCTCCCGGTCGAAAGTGCCGCTTGCCGTGTAGAGCGCCGTCACGAATGCATAGCAGAGCGCGAAGAACGTGAGCGAGAGCGCGCGGGTCACATCGCGCGGCAGGCGGTCAGCAGCGGCGAGCAGCATGAGCGGCGGCCCCGGCATGACGAGAAGGGCTGTCAGAAGTCCCGAGGCAATTCCAGTCGCTCCGGTCAGCGCGGGGCGCGGCGATGCCTCGGAGCGCGGCCTGGCACCGATCAATCCAATCTCGCGGGCAATGAGCAGCGCGGCAGCAAGCAGGATGACGATGCCGACCGCGATCTTCAGGACCGAGAGGTCGAGCCGGAGCAGGATCGCCAGACCGAGCGGGCAGCCGACCAGCGCCCCCGCGGCGAGCAGGCCGAGCCGTCTGCGGTCGACGTGCTGCAGGAGGCGCGGCACCATCATGGCGCTCTGCACAAGGTGCAGGCCGACCAGCACCGCCATCGCGCGCGTCGAGTTCATCGCCCACAGGAACACCGGCGCCGCCAGGATCGCATAGCCGAACCCGGTTGCGGCCTGCACCAGCGCACCGACGAAGCTCGCCGCTCCGAGCGCCGCGACGAGTGGCCACTCGAGGCTCACGCGCGCCCCGAGAAGACGAAGGCTGCACCGATTGCGATG
>DAORNH010000247.1:948-6915 GCA_035440865.1 Hyphomicrobiaceae bacterium
GATCGCCTCCTTGAGCCACACGACCGAGAAGACGGCGAACACGAGGAGCGTGATCACCTCCTGCATGGTCTTCAGCTCGGCCGCCGAGTAGAGGCCGTGGCCGAACCTGTTTGCGGGCACGGCGAGGCAGTATTCGATGAAGGCGATGCCCCACGAGACAAGGATCACGACGAAAAGCGGCTGCGATTTGTAGGAGAGGTGCCCATACCAGGCGAGCGTCATGAAGACATTCGAGGCGATCAGCAGCAGCGCCGGTACAAGGTAGGGCCAGATCCCCGCAAGTCCTGTCATGTCGTACTCCCCCGGCGCGCTCACGGCCGTCCGGGAGACTAAAGCTCAATGTTGGGGCCAGCTCAACGCTTGCGCGGCGCGTGACGAGCGATCTCCGCCGCGAAATACTCGATCACCTCCTCATAGAGGCGGCGCTTGTAGGGAATCGTCAGCGCGGCAATCGCCTCGGGCTTCTCCCAGCGCCAGTCCTCGAACTCGGCCCGCGGGCGGCCGCGCGGATTGAGGTTGATGTCTCGGTCCCGGCCGAGGAAGCGCATCGCATACCAGCGGAGCCGCTGGCCGCGGTAGCGCCCCTTCAGCGCGATGCCAAGAAGCTCCTCGGGGAGGTCGTAGCGAAGCCAGCCGTCGGTCTTGCCGACGATCTCACAGTCCTTGATGCTGGTTTCCTCGGCTAGCTCGCGGCGCGCGGCGTGTTTCAAGTTCTCGCCGGCCTCGACGCCGCCCTGCGGCATGTGCCAGTAGCGTTCCTCGGGGCTCCAGCGCGGGATGCGTCGGCCGATGAACACGCGCCCGCGGTGGTCCAGAAGCAGGATGCCGACGCCCGTCCGCAAAGGCAGCAGGGAGCTCCGCCGCTCCTCGTCTGTCTCCGTGCGTTCTCGTGCCATTCAGCTGGGTCCAGGGCTCCAACATCGCAATTGAAACGCATCGAGCAGGCATTTTGTTGCTCGACATCGAATCCGCATATCAGCCGGAAAGGTCGACGATTTCAAGCAGCAAGACGAGTTATCGGGATGAAACCGCGATATTGCGAGGTACGAGGCGACCGTAGCTCTATTTCTCGCTGCGGTCCGAGCGCCCCGCATCGAGGCCGCCGTCGAACACACGAAACTGTCGACGGTCGAATCGGACGATGCGCGCCGCGGCATAGCCGGGCTTGAACGGCGCCTGCCGGTCCGCAGCCTCGATCGCCGAGTGGGGCCGCCCGTCCGGCCAGATCACCATCGCGCTGTCGATGGTGCGATCCGGGAGGGGGACGGCGCCGAGCCAGTGGGGTGGCGCCGAGTTCGAGATCGCGCCAAGGATGCGTGTGACTGTGCCTTCAGTGTGGACGAGGGGCAGCAGCAGCATCTCGAATGCGGCCGAGCGCGGCTCTATGCCGTCCTCGGGCGGGCTTGCGGCGGTGAAGTGGACGAGACCGACGCCTCCCTGCTCCACGACGGAGGCCAGTATGGTGTCGAGTCGGCGGCGGTCACTGTCCGCCCACAGGTCCTCGAGCGCAATGCCTCTGAGCTCGTGACCGAGTTGCTCGACGATCCTCGTCCCGGCGAGACGGAAACGTGTCGTCCCCTCCTCGCGCTCCAGGATGAACGTCTCGGACAGAACTTCCGAAATGCGGGCCGGCTCGATGTCGAACCGCCTCGGAGCCATGCGCTCGCCACGCACCTCGTTCCAATAAGCGAAGAGTACTCTGCTGGTGCGCTCCCGCATCATGCGGCTCACTGCCTTTCGTCGTGGGTCCGTGTGAGCCAATTCGGCACAATCGGACGTAACATCGAAATTCTTCGCTTCCGAAGAGGCAGCTTCCATGCCAAGGGCGGACGTCACGGAGGAGTGTGGCATGGACGAGCGGCAGCCCGCATTGAATGTGCCCTGGGTGATCGTGGCGCTGATCGGCCTCCTGATCGCGGTGCATGTCTGGCTGTGGAACCTTGAGGCCCCGGCGACGCGCTGGTGGCTCGTGGCGCTCGCGCTGATCCCGATCCGCTTCGATGGGCTTGCGGCGCTCCTGCCCGGTGGCACGATGGCGAGCTGGACCTCGCTCGTCACGCACATGGGGGTGCACGCCGACATCACCCACCTCGTCATGAACACGACGGCGCTCCTCGCGTTCGGCGGCGCCGTCGCCAAGCGCGTCGGCACGATGCGCTTCATTGCCTTCACGCTCGTCTGCGGACTTGCTGGTGCCGGGCTTTTCCTCGTCCTCAATCTTGGCGGCAAGACACCGATGATCGGCGCCTCGGGAGCGGTTTCAGGGCTCGTCGCCGGCGCGTTCCGCTTCTTTCTCCCGCATCTCGAGACAGGCGGCATAGAGAGCTTCCAGCGCGATCCGCGCGCGACGAAGCTGCTCTCGCTCGCCGAAACCTTACGCAACCGGCGCTGCCAACTCGCCATCGGCATCTGGCTCATCATCAATTTCCTGATGGGGCTCGGCGGCTCGGTCATCACGGGCGGCGCCGGCATCGCCTGGGAGGCCCATCTCGGAGGCTTCTTGGCGGGTCTCGCGCTGATGGCCCCGTTCGACAGGCCACAGGTGCCGGAGCCGGTGTCGTTCATCGCGGAGTGACCGATCTCGCCTGCCGTCGTCGGGGCAGTCGATGATCATGGTTTGCACGGGCGCAAGAATCGCCCTTGCGCTCGCAAACAGGTATGCCATTCTGTCGCAGCTGCAGGCGCCCTGTATTGCGCCGTGCCATGCACCAAAGGGAGGGACGAACCCACCCGGAGCGGGCAGTTCGCGCCCAACCGAAACCGGACTTGCTCGGATTTATCGAGGGGAGTTAACGCGTAAGAGGAGTTCACATCATGGACGTTGCAGCAATCCTGAGGCAGAAGGGCCGTTCCGTCGAGACAGCCTCGCCGGAGACGACACTCACGGACATTGCCAAGCGACGCAGCTCAGGATCGGCGCCATCGTCGTCGTCGACGGTCCCGGCCGCGTCATCGGCATCATCTCGGAGCGGGACATCATCCGCTGCATCGCGACCGAGGGGCCTAATGCGCTCCGGTCGCCCGTTTCGAGCGTGATGACGAACAAGGTGATCGTCTGCTCGCTCGAAGATTCCCTGGATGATGTGATGGAAAGGATGACGGCGCGGCGCTTCCGCCACCTGCCCGTCGTCAAGGACGATCGCCTCGTCGGCATCGTCTCGATCGGTGATGTCGTCAAGCACCACATCGCCGAGGTCGAGCACGACGCGATAGCGCTCCGCCAGTACATCACGTCGGTCTGAGCAACCCGATCGGCGCCAAAGCGGCCGAACTGAATTCGGTTCGGCCATTCGTGACGGCTCGCGCGCGCTCACGTCTTGAAGGCCGCTCCCCAATGCTCGACGCCCAGCGCCGAAGCGACGTTCGCATGCGTGATACGGCCGGCGTGAACGTTTAGCCCGGCCATGAGATGGGGATCGGCTTTGAGCGCCTGTCCCACGCCCTTGTCGGCGAGCGCCAGGATGAACGGCAGCGTCGCGTTGTTGAGGGCAAACGTCGAGGTTCGCGCCACCGCGCCCGGCATGTTGGCGACGCAGTAGTGCACCACCTCGTGCTCGATGTAGGTCGGCTTCGCGTGGGTGGTCGGCCGTGAGGTCTCGAAGCAGCCGCCCTGGTCGATCGAGATGTCGACGAGCACGGAGCCGCGCTTCATGGCCTCGACCATCTTGCGCGAGACGAGCCGCGGCGCCGAGGCCCCGGGCACGAGCACCGCGCCGATGACGAGATCGGCGTCGAGCACGTAGTCCTCGACAGCCGCGCGAGTGGAGAAGATCGTGGTGAGTGCCGCGCCGAACTGCTGATCGAGCGCGTAGAGCCGCTCGAGATTGATATCGAGGACCGTGACCTGCGCCTCGAGCCCGACCGCCATGCGGACAGCATTGACGCCCGCAACGCCGCCACCCAGCACCACTACCTTTGCCGGCGCGACGCCGGCGACGCCGCCGAGCAGCATCCCGCGCCCGCCCTGCTCCATCTCGAGACAATGGGCGCCCGCCTGGATCGCCATGCGCCCGGCCACCTCGCTCATGGGCGCGAGCAGCGGCAACCCACCGCGCGGGCCAGTCACCGTCTCGTAGGCGATCGCCGTGGCGCCTGACGTCATGAGCTCCTTGGCTTGCTGCGGATCGGGCGCGAGGTGCAGGTAGGTGAACAGCGTCTGTCCCTCGCGCAGCATCCGGCACTCGGCCGGCTGCGGCTCCTTGACCTTCACGATGAGATCACACTTGGCGAAAATCTCGGCCGCGGTCGGGATGACCTTGGCGCCGGCCTTCATGAAATCTTCGTCGCTGATGCCCTGCCGGGCCGCGGCGTTGGCCTCGACCCACACCTCGTGCCCATGCGCCACGGCTTCGCGCACGCTCACAGGCGTCATGCCGACGCGATGCTCCTGGACCTTGATCTCCTTGGGAACGCCGATCCGCATCGCTCTCTCCTTCTTGATCGTGCTCTGTAACCGGGGTGGTGCGCAGCCGCCCTTCACGCTGACGCTGCCTGCCCCGAACTCACGCTCCCCGCGCGGGGCGGGCAATGTCTGGCTAGTGTCCCGATCGCGAAGTTCGTTACCACGTGCCGAGAGCTCGGACGAACTTCGCGATCGATAAGGACACTCGCAATGTCATGAGCTTAGTGTGGCGTCATGTTCGGAAGTTCGTATCTCGAGTATGCCGCACAGTGAATTCGAACTTCCGAACCGTCACACTAGGCTCGCGGCTTCAGGCCAACGTCCTCACCATCATGCTCGGCGATCGCCGTCAACGCGTCCTCGTCGACGATCGTAATGTTCGCGCCGTCGACGCTGATGACACCTTTTTCGCGGAGCGCTGCGAGCTGCCGGTTCACGTTCTCGCGGCTGAGACCCAGATAGTTGCCGAGATCGCGCTGCGACAGCTTGAGATCGATCAAGGCGCCGCCTTTCGACTGGCGGCCGTGCTGGCGGACAAGGCGGAGGAGGCCGCTCGCCGTGCGCCCGGCCATGTCGAGGGTGTGCGATTCAATGATGCCCGAGGCGAGTCGCAGCTTCTCGCAGAGCACCATGATGACTTCGAGCAGCGTGTCCGGGTGCGCCGTAAGGACCGGGAGCGCATCGCGCCGCTGGAGGACGAGCACCTCGGTCGCCTCGAGAGTGACTGCGCCAGCCGTCCGCTCGCGGCCGTCGAGCAGGGCAATCTCGCCGAGCACATCGCCCTTGCCAAGGAAATTGAGCACGACCTCGTGCGCGTCCGCCGTCACGTTGGTGATCTTCACACGGCCCGTGACGATGATCATCATGCTGTCGCCGGCATCGCCGCGCGTGTAGATCGTCGCGCCCTTCGCAAACTTTGCGACGTGAACGCGACGCGCCAGGAGATCGAGGGCGGCATCAGGCAATCCGCCGAGGAACGTGCCGTTCTTCAGGAGGGTGCGGGTGCGGTCGTGACCGACCGTCGCTTCGCTTGGACCGCTCGACATGGGGGCTCGCTCGGCTGGGGCTCGCTCGGCTGAATTCGCTGCCGGAGCAGGCTGGAGTAGGAGTTTCCCATTGTCGCCGGCCCCCGTCCAGCCAAATGCGGGCGACCCGCGGACGGGACGATCGCGACGAGCCTGTGTTTCAATTCCGTCTCACGCTTGCTTGTAGGGGGCAACCTGACGCACACTGGGGGACCGGTGCAGCAGATTAAACATCGAGGATCGAGAACGATGCGCAGCTTGCACGTCGCGCTTGGGATTGCTCCCCTCCTATTGTTTCCAACCGCCGTCACAGCGTGCGGACCGTTTTGCAGCGACGCACGCACGGGCGCCGACGCGTACCGCTCGAGCGTCTCCGGGAAATCCCTGCTGCTGCGCGTCCAGGCCAAGGGCGACGAGAAGGCCTGCGCGGCCGACCGGGAATCTTTGGCCGCGCTCATCAAGGCCGGTGATCCGGAAATGGTGAAGATGTCGATGGGATTCTTCACCTGCGAGGCTGTGCAGGACGAGGCCAAAAAGTGG
>DAORNH010000248.1:0-446 GCA_035440865.1 Hyphomicrobiaceae bacterium
AAACGCCGATGCTCTCGGGCGACGGCAGCGTCAGGCTCGCGAGCGTCATTGGACGCGTGCGCGACGCCAAGGCGAAGGCCTATCGCGATGCCCAGTGCCGCATCGTTCCCTCGTCGAGCGACATCGCCGAGATTCGCGATTTCCTCGCCGAGTGCGGCGCGGGCTGCCCGTGTGCGGCAGGCCTCACGAAGCGCCTCGCCGAGCTCGAGGGCCAGGCCGCCGCCTGCGAGGGCGAAGGGCTCGCACTCGAGCGGCTCGCAAAGCGCGGCGCAGGCGCTCTCGCCTCGCTGAAGGCACTGGCGGCGGGTGCCGCCTGCGCGAGCGTCAAGGCCAAGGCCGAGGCGCTGATCGCGAGCTTTGACGAGGACGCGAAGCGGGCGGCGGTGGAGGCGAAGCGGAAGGCCGACGAAGCCGCCGAGGCGAGGCGCAAGGCGAACGCGGACGCC
>DAORNH010000248.1:513-6913 GCA_035440865.1 Hyphomicrobiaceae bacterium
CTCTCGTCGTGCCAAAAAGCGCCGCGCCTGGGACGCTGGTGAGGTCGTGGGTGGCCCACACGAATAGCATCAACAGCGTTGCCATCTCGCCTGACGGCCGAGAGATCATCTCCGCCAGCAATGACGGCACCGCAAAGCGCTGGGACGCGGCAACCGGTCGGCTACTTGGGACCTTTGGCCCGATTGTCGGGGCGTCCGAAGTCGTCTCTTTCCACCCAGTTTCGATCGCACGAAGCGGGTATACGATCGCGACGGGTCATGGTGACGGTGTCGTCCGCCTCTGGGGCCTTGAAAAAAAGAACCAACTCCTGAATACGCTCGAGAAGCATAAGGGGCCCGTATGGGACGTTGCCCTGTCGCCCGACGGTCGAAAGGTGGTCTCGGTCGATCATGAAGGCGAGGTCAAGATCTGGGACGCGGTCACCGGAGGGTTGATCCGTACACTCTCTCCAAAGGTCGGCTGGCTCGAGACGGTGGATTTCTCGCCTGACGGTGCTTTGATCGTCGTCGCGGGCGTCGGTGGGCGGCTCCTTGTCTACAATGTTGCCTCGGGCCAGCAGATAAGCAGCCACAAGGCGCACGCGGAGACCGTATCGTCGGCCGTATTTGTCCGGACGGGTCAGTTCATCGTTTCGGGGGCCTACGACAAATACGTTGTCATCACGGACGTGCTCTCCGGCCAGGTTCTCAAAAGGCTCTCCGGGCATACGGGCTATGTCCGCTCCGTCGCCGTCACGTCCGATGCGCGCTTCATCGTCTCCGGCAGCTACGACAAGACCGTCAAGATTTGGGAGTACGGCAGCGGCCAGCTGATCAAATCGATCCCGGCGCACGACGAAATAATCGAATCGGTCGCCCTTGCCCCGGACGGGCGCTGGTTCGTCAGTGCCGGCTGTGATGGAAGAGCGGCTAACAAGAGTTGCACCCGCAGCGACTTAAGAATTTGGTCGATGCCGTAGAAGTCAAGACTGAAGGCTGGGTTGAGATCTTGCGAAGCCCAAAACGCACGATTGCCTTCTGCGCCGTTGGGCAGCGCTGCGCTCGACACCAACCTGCCCACACCGGTTCCCCGGCGAGTGAACCGCGACAGTGGTACGATGCGAGGACAGCGACATATCGCAGGAGGTCGCCGACGTGTCAGGCGTGCCCTCTCCATGGCAGCGCTGACAGCCATCCGGCTCTGCCCACGCTTCAATCAGTTCGACCAAGCGGTCAAAGCCAGGAGCGTTGCCGCCAAAGTCGCTGTCGTTGCCGTGGCTCGCAAACGCCCCGTCACGCTCGACGCGATGATCCGAACCGGCCAACCCTTCAAGGCTTGGCACCATTCTCTAGTTCGGCCCCGGCGGAGCCATTCTCCCGTCCCGGCCACACGCCGATCGACCGCCGTGCGCAGGGGCCGTCAAGGACGCGCTCTTCGCACGCCCGTGAGGTCTTGTCCTTTACGGACCCGAGCTCGGCGGTAAACTGATGCGACCCGGGCTAACTGAAATACAGTTGCCGGACAGTCCGGTCACGCTGGCGCGTGCTCGGACTTCCGGGAAATCAGTCGGGTGGTGGTGCGGCGGAGCTCGCTCCGGCTACGGCTCACTTTTGACGTCCACACGGGTTTGGGGCGCCTCTCGCGTAGGCTTGGCTACGCCAACTCTCTTGCGGCTGAAAAACCACTCACTCTCTTGAACCTCGCGATCTGCGCTGACGTCTCATTGCTGAGCAGCACAGAGCACGGTGCTGCCGACGACTGCTTCACCGCCGGTCGATATCTCTCGCCGGCTCTTGTTTAGCCATATTGGAGACTGATCATGCTCAAGACCATGTTTGCTTCGCTTGTCGCCGCGGGCGCCCTCACCTCGCTCGTCGCGCTCGGCTCCGCCCCCTCCGAAGGCGCCGGGTTCTCGTCGCGGCCGCCGTCGGCGGCTAAAATCTGCAAGGGCAAAGGCAAGGACCGCCAGTGCCTCGCCTGCGTGATCGCGGACGGCATCAAGGACTGCTTCTGGTACGCCGCCCCCTCAAAGGGGTGAGGCTCTCCAAGGGGGCAGGCATTGACTGAGTAGCGACGTCGTGGGCTCATGGCGGACGACAGGAGGTCCGCCATGAGCCAGTTCTCGACCGACGACCCCGTGCCTGGCGATCGCCAGTCCTGTGAGGCGATCGAGCAGGTGATCGTGCCGCGCGCCCGCGATCTCGGCGGCTTCGAGGTCCGCCGCGCACTTCCCGCCGCGACCCGTCAGATGGTCGGCCCCTTCATCTTTTTCGACCAGATGGGCCCGGCCGAGTTCCTGCTGACGAACGGGATCGATGTCCGCCCGCATCCCCACATCGGCCTCGCGACGGTCACGTATCTGTTCGAGGGCGAGATCTTCCATCGCGATTCGCTCGGCAGCGCACTGGCGATCCGTCCGGGCGAGCTCAATCTGATGACGGCCGGGCGCGGGATCGTCCATTCCGAGCGGGAGACGAGCGAAGCACGGACCAAGCCGCGGCGCCTGTTCGGCATCCAGGCCTGGGCGGCGCTGCCGAAATCGCACGAGGAGAGAGCGCCCGCCTTCGTGCACTTGGGTGTGGGCGATCTCCCCCGCATCGAAGGCGGAGGGGCGCGCGTGCGCCTCATCATGGGCTCGCTCTACGGCGAGACGTCGCAGGCCGAGTTCCCGCACCCTTCGTTCTATGCTGAGGCGGTGCTCGCGCCCGGCGCCGTCCTGCCGCTCGATCCCGACTACGACGAGCGCGCCATCTACATCGCCTCGGGCGTGATCGACATCGCGGGGCAGAGCTTCGAGGCGGGGCGGCTCCTCACGTTCCGCCCGGGCGACCGCATCTCGGTGCTGGCGACGACGAACGCGCGCCTCATGCTGCTCGGCGGCGAGCCGATGGATGGGCCGCGGCACATCTGGTGGAACTTCGTGTCGTCGTCGAAGGACCGGATCGCGGCGGCCAAGGCAGACTGGAGCGGGAGGCGCTTCGCGATCGTCCCCGGCGACGAGGTGGAGCGCATTCCGCTGCCGGGAGCCTGAGTGATCAGCGGCAGATGCGGATCGTCCCGTCACGGCCGTGCCGGGCAAGGTCGAAATGGAAATGATCGTGATGGTAGACGTCGGCATCGGGGCCGAGCACCGTCGAGAATTCGCGGCAGGCGCCGGCGTGGAGCGCTCGAAGGAAGGCGCGCTCGCGGGCTGAGCCGTGCCAGCCCTCCTTGACCGTCAGCCAGCGTCCGTCCGAAAGCAGGAATCGCGAGATGTCGATGGCGTTGGCGTGGCCATGCTCCGAGAGGCGGGCACCGAAAACGTGGTTCGCCGGACGGCAGGAATAGGAGGCGCCGATTTTCAGCTCGACCACATCACGCTCGAGATGGTGGCGCGCCGCCGGGATCAGGACCGTCCGCACCCACCGCTCGACGACCGGGATCATAGGGCAACGCAGGATCGCGCTCGGCTTCATGAGGACGGTGCCACCGGCGGCCGCGGACATTTCGTAGGGCCGGAGCGCGCCGCAGGAGCCGGGACCGCCGAGCGACTGGCGGCTCACGAGAAAGGGCGTCTCTGCAACCTTGCCGCCGGAGAGGCAGGCCTGCTCGTCGTCCTGCCGCCAGGGCTCGGGCTTGGAGACGAACGCTGGCTTCTGCCCGCAACCGCTGATTGCAAGCATCGCCAAGACGGTACTCGATACGACGACGCGACGGACTGACATGGGGTGAGTGTACGGAGGAAGGCTGAAGGGCGCGTAAAATCCGATTGGATTCGGCAATCCCTTGCTTACCTTCCGCGCGCGGCTAGTTTTCGTCCGGCCTGCGGCGGCAGCATGGCGGCCGGCCGGGCATCGGGCGCGAGATCATGCGATCACGGATAGAGGCCCGCGGGGCACAAGCGAATCGCTCTTCATCGCGTGCCAATGACAAGGTCGCGGAACCCGGCATATGCTTTCCACACGCGAGAGCTGTGATTCGAGCCGGTCTTACCGTCCGGCTCGGGGTTCTCGCGCTGTTGGTGCGTGCCCGCGAGCGTATTGCGCGGGCTGGTCTCGTCGTCGCGTCCCGCAGTCGGGTTCGGAGGCTCTGGCTTCCCAATCCCGGTCCCTGCGGAATTCCACTGGACCGAGGACCAACCCGAGCCATGGTCGGCCGACCATAGGCTTCAAACCTGGGTACCGACAGATCCCGCGAGCCGCGGATTGAGCCCCGCAGCTCAGGGACCGCCAACAAACCGAGCGAGCCGGAGCGCCGCTGCTCCGGCTCGCTCATTCGTTTTGGCGAAGGCCTCGGGCTATGCCGTGGCGAGCGGCTTCATCACGGCCCAGAGGTTTGACTTGAGCTCGAAGCCGATGCCCGGGGCATCCGGCATGCGGATGCGGCCACCTTCGACCGGTGTGGCATCGGCAAACCCACCGAACGGGGCGAACACGTCCGGATAGCTCTCGTTGCCGCCGAGGCCGAGGCCGACGGCGATGTTCAACGCGAACTGATGCCCGCCGTGCGGGATGCAGCGCCGCGGCGACCAGCCGTGGGCCTCAAGCATGGCGAGCGTGCGCAGATACTCGGCAAGGCCGTAGGAGAGCGCCGGGTCGAACTGCAGGATGTCGCGATCGGGCCTGAGGCCGGCATGGCGGATGAGGTTCCTCGCGTCCTGCATGGAAAAGAGGTTCTCGCCCGTCGCCAGCACGCCCGGATAGGCGTCGGCGAGCACGGTGTGCAGGCGATAGTCGAGCGGGTCGAACGGCTCCTCGTACCAGCGCAGCCCGAGCGGCGCGAGCGCGCGGCCGTAGGCAAGGCCGGTCTCGAGGTCGAAGCGGCCGTTCACATCGACCGCGAGCCGTTCGCCCTTGCCGACGATGGCGAGCACTGCCTCGATGCGGCGCATGTCCTCGGCGAGGGGCACGGCGCCGATCTTCATCTTCACGGTGTCGTAGCCGCGGTCGAGATAGGAGCGCATCTCGTCCTTCAGTGCATCGAGCCCCTTGCCCGGATAGTAGTAGCCGCCCGCGGCGTAGACCCAGGCGTTGGCATCTGCCTTGCCGTTGCGATAGCGATCCGCGAGCACCTTCCAGAGCGGCTTGCCCTCGGCCTTGGCGACGAGGTCCCAGAGCGCCATGTCGAGCGTGCCGACCGCGACCGAGCGCTCGCCGTGACCGCCGGGCTTCTCGTTGCGCATCATGATCGCGCCGGACTTGATCGGGTCGACGAGGCCGTTGCCGTCGAGGAGATCTTCAGCCTTTGCGGCGAGGAGGCGCGGGATGAAGCGCTCGCGGAGCAGTCCGGGTTGCGCATAGCGGCCGTTCGAGTTGAAGCCGAAGCCGACGAGGCGGCGGCCCTTAAGCTCCGCCTCGATCGCGACAACGGACGCCGTCATCGCCGAGAAATCGATGTAGGCGTTGGCGATCTGCGATTTGATTGGGGCGACGATATCGCGGACGGCGGTGATGCGCATGAGTTGGCTCCAGGATGGGCAGAGCCAGTGATGCGCTGGAGCCGACCGGGTGTAAAGGCGGCCGCGAGGACGGCGCTGGCGCCGCGGCGCATCGCTGATATGGATATTTCGGTTGGTTGGAAATGGCGCGAGCGACGGGACTTGAACCCGCGGCCTCCGGCGTGACAGGCCGGCGCTCTAACCAACTGAGCTACGCCCGCGCAACTGCGCGCGTTGCCGCGCGCCGAGGGTTGATACGGGAGTGGTCCCCTGAAGTCAAGGCAGAGATCACGGGCGGAACGCAGGTCTGGAGCGGCTTCGTCCGATGCGTTAAGACGTCCCCAACAAACACACCCGAGGAGACACCCATGCTGCAGCTGACCGAGGCCATGAGCCGGCTCGGCACCGAGACCGCGTTCGATGTGCTGGCGCGCGCCGCCGAGCTGCAGCGGCAGGGGAAGGACATCATCTCGCTCGGCATCGGGCAGCCCGACTTCAAGACGCCGGAGCACATCGTCGAGGCCGCTGTGAAGGCGCTGCGCGATGGCCAGCACGGCTATACGCCGGCGAACGGCATCCTGCCGCTGCGCGAGGCGGTCGCCGCGGACCTCAAGCGCCGCCACGACGTGGAGGTCTCGCCAGAATCGATCGTCATCATGCCGGGCGGCAAGCCGACCATGCATCTCACCGGTCAGGCGGCGGAACGACTAGCGCCGTCCTGATGTTCGGCGCGCCCGGCCGCGAGATCATGTATCCGGACCCGGGCTTCCCGATCTATCGCTCGATGATCGAGTACACGGGGGCGAAGCCGGTGCCGATCGCGCTCCGCGAGACGAACGAGTTCGCCTTCTCGGCGGATGAGGTACTGGCCGGCATCACATCGAAGACGAGCCTCATCATCCTGAACAGCCCCGGCAACCCGACCGGTGGCGCCGTCCCGGAGGCCGAGATCAGGAAGCTCATCGCCGGCCTCGCGAAGCACCCGAACGTTGCCGTCATGTCGG
>DAORNH010000249.1:0-3842 GCA_035440865.1 Hyphomicrobiaceae bacterium
GCTCGGCCTCAGCGCCGTCCTGGCGACAGCGGCCCTCGCACAGTCGACGCCGACGGCGCCGCCGCCGACTGCGGCCAAGCCCGAGCCGCCGGCGACCCCTGGCGCCGCCCCCGCTCCCCAGACCGTCGCCAATACCGACGAGTGCCTGAAAGCCGCGGCAAACCTGGTTCAGATTGCCGAATCCAAGAAACTCGGCGACGACAAACTCGACAAGCTCGAGGAGCTGCTGACCAAGATGGAAGGCCAGTGCGACGCCAGCCAGTTCACCGAGGCGATGGCGACGGCCGGCGACATCAAGGTGATGATCGACGCGAACTGATCACGGCAATCGCACCCTGATCGGCTCGATCGGGAAAGGGCGGCCCCGAGGGCTGCCCTTTTTTGCGCGCGGCGGGCCGCCCAGGACTGCGATGCCCGCGCCAACTTGCCCGTTGTGTTTGCCGCCCGTGGATGCGAGCCCTAGCGGAAATCGTAGAATCGGGGGAGGCAGGCTCGACATGGACGGTCCGCGCCGGACATTTGCCTTCACATTCGGCCTCGAAAGGCTCGGCCTCCTGGCGCTGCGGGCGCCATTGCTGTCCGTCCTGCTGATCCTCGTCCTGTCCGCCCTGGCCGTGCTCGGCGTCATGCGGCTCAAGGTCGACGACAGCCTTTCCGAGCTTTTCCGTACGCGCACGCCGGAGTTCGCCCGCTACGAGGAGATCGACAAGCGATTTCCCTCGAGCGAGTTCGACGTTCTGGTGGTCGTCGAGGGGAAGGGCCTCCTTGAGCGCAAGGGGCTCGAGGCCTTCGCCCGCATGACGACCGAACTCACGATCGCCGACGGCGCCAATGGCGTCGTGTCGATGCTCTCTGCCCGCGCCAAGCCCGACGAGAAGGGCTTCTCCGCCCAGATCATCACCGATCCCCTGCCCGAGGGTGCCGCATTCGACGAGGCGGTGAAGTCGCTGCGCAGCAACGACATCGTCGCCGGCAAGTTCCTCTCCGCCGACGGGCAGCTCGCACTCGCGGTCATTTCGCTGGAGCGCGAGGAGATCGAGAAGCGCGGCGCACGCGAGATCATCGGCAATCTCGACCGGCTCGTTGCGAAGGAGCTCGCTGGCTCCGGGCTCACGGCGAAGCTCACCGGCGCGCCCGTGATGCAGCTCGAGATCCGCAACGCCGTGGAGCGCGATCGCCTCGTCTACAATGGCTTGGGCTTCCTGTTCGGCGCGCTGCTCGCCTTCCTCTACTTCCGACGCGTCTCGCTGACGCTGATCGCGGTCCTCGGCCCCTCGATCGCCATCCTGTGGACGCTCGGCGTGATTGGCGGGCTCGACTATCGCCTGAACCTATTCATCAACGTGCTGACGCCGCTGATCCTCGTCTCGGGCTTCTCGGACAGCATGCATCTCGTTTTCGCGATCCGCCGCGACATTGCCGTCGGGATCGACCGCCTCGCCGCCGCGCGCAACGCGATCCTCGACGTGGCGCCCGCCTGCCTGCTGACCGCGATGAACGCAGCCCTGGCACTCGTGTCGTTCTCGTGGGCGGATTCAGCGCTTATTCGTACGTTCGGGTTCGCGGCGCTACTCGCGGTGGCGATCTCCTACATCGCCGTCGCCGTGGTCGTGCCGACCCTCGCAGCACTGCTCATCCGCCCCGAGCCCGCCATCGCAACAGCAGTCGATGCCGAGCAAGGCACCGACAACGGCGTGCTCGCCCGCCTGACACGGGGGCTCGCCGCCATGGTGCTGCGCGCTCCGATGGTGTTCGCCTTCATCGGCATCGCCGCTGTGATCGCCACCGGCCTCGCCTACGTCCGCCTCGAGCCGCACTACCGCCTCGCCGACCAGGTGCCCGACAAGGAGCAGGCGCTGGCGGCCACCGGCAAGCTCGACCAGAAACTCACCGGGGCCAACCCCGTCCACATCATGATCCAGTGGAAAGGTGGCCAGGGCCTCTACGATCCGGCGACGCTCAAGACGATCGGGGAAGCGCACAACGTGCTGGAGAAGGCCGCCGGCCTCGGCAACGTCTGGTCGCTCGAGAGCCTTCGGCGTTGGCTGCGTGAGGCGGGGGACGACCGCATCGAGACGGTCAAGTCCTACGTGAAGATCCTGCCGTCGCACTTGCAACGCCGCTTCATCGCCAAGGAGGAGAACGCCGTCCTTGTGACGGGCCGTCTACCCGATATCGACGCGAGCAAGATCCTGCCGATCATCGACGCGATCGATGCGGCCCTTACCCCCGTGCGCAAAGCCAATCCCGGCTACGATATCTCGGTCACGGGACTGCCGGCGATCGCCGCGAAGAGCTCGGCCAAGCTCATCGGCGAGCTCAACTGGGGTCTCGTCGGCGACATGTTCGTGATCTTCATCTTCCTCGGCATCGCGCTCCGCTCGGCGCTGTCGGGTGTCGCGAGCATCCTGCCGTCGCTCTTCCCCATCTTTGCGACCGGCGCTATCCTCTATGCGACCGGGGAAGGACTGCAATTCGCCTCCATCATCGCCATCACCGTCGCCTTTGCGCTGGCGATCGATTCGACCATTCATTTCCTCAACCGTTTCCAGCTCGAGGAGATGCGCGAGGGTGCCGACCAAGGCTACCATGCCGCTCTCATGCGGACCGTGACGCACATAGGCCCGGCGGTGGTCCTGACGACCCTCGTCCTTGCCCTTGGACTCGGCGTGACGATGCTCTCCCACCTTCCCTCGCTGCGCCTATTCGGGCGTCTCGCCGCAGTCTGCCTACTCGCCTCGTTGATCGGCCAGCTGATCATCCTGCCGGCGACCATCGCCGTCCTGCGCCGCTGGTGGCCCGCCAAGGCGGCGGCCCGGTGATGCCGCGGAGCTTGGCCTTGCCGGCGCTACCTCACACCGCCGATCGCGCTTGAGACACAATTTTAACGAATGAAATCTGCGAAATAAGCACTGTTTCAATGATTTTCAGCGATCGTCCATCGAGTACAGATGATTTGGTGGGCTCGCGATATGGGTCTTGCTTCCGGGCTGATCGAAAGTAGTACATCTGCGGGCGGCGCCGAAAACGGCGAGCTGCGCGATGTTGTTCTGACCGCGCGCGCACTCCGTGCCGAGATCTATCACCTTGCGCGCCTGGTGACGGTCGTCACCAGCCTGCTCAACGCGCTCGCGTCGGGGCGCCGGTTTGGATCGGGAATCGATCCGATGCACTACCTGCCGATGCGCCCGCTGGTCCTCCCGGCTGTTCTCGGCCGGCTCACCGAGCTCCAGCCCGCCCCGGCCTGCCTGGCGACACTCGCGAGCCTCGAACTCGGCCTCGATCGGGCAATTTCGTCTCTCACCGCGCGGGCGAAGCAACCTATCGGCACATCTCTCGGTTCATGCACGGCGCTCTGGCGTGCGCTGGCGGCCGAGCTCTGCTCCGCGATTGGCGAGATCGACCAGCTCGAAGAGCTCGACGGCCTGAGCGCCGACGACATGTCATCGGAGCTGCTGCTCAGATACCTTTCGATGGTCCGTGACGGCCAGGCGCCGATCCTCGATGCCAACGGCCGCGTGCTGCTGCCTGTCTGGAAGGAGCGCCGGGTCGACCCGCGCTACGTCCGGCCGCAGCCAGCCTGGATCCTGCGCGGCGAGGCGCGCCAGCGCATCGGCCTCCTCGACATCTCGCGCTCGGGCGCCGGCTTCGCAGGCGTCATGCATGTCACAATCGGCGATCGGCTGGCGATCGAGCTGCGCGGCGGGCGCCGCATCGACGGTATCGTCATCTGGTCGTCCGGCGATCGCTGCGGCACGCGCCACATGCAGAGCCTGTCGCCGACGGATCCGCTGCTCGTTTCGGGCTGCTACCGGGAAACAGGAACCTGACCATGTCGACGC
>DAORNH010000249.1:3945-6875 GCA_035440865.1 Hyphomicrobiaceae bacterium
CTCGACGTTTCCCCGGCCTCGAGCACCACGCGCTGTCGCCGCATTGGCTTGTCGTGCTCGTCCTCATCACGGTCCTGATCGGTATCGGCACGCTTTCGCTTGTTCGCCGCAACAGCCGCAATGTCGTCACGCGCGAGGCCATGCGCCGGATCGGCCGCCGCGCGCGCGACAAGTCGCGCGAGCTCGAGGCGACGCTAGAGAACATGGGCGAGGGCATCATGATGGTCGATGGCGGTGGCCAGATCCGCGTCATGAACCGGCGCCTCACCGACATCCTCGACCTCAGCGCCGAGTTCACGTCGCGTCGTCGCACCTACCCGGAGCTGATCGCCTGGCAGCGCGACCAAGGCGAGTTCGCGAGCCTCGTCGGCAAGGACGCAGACCACATCCTGAAGCACGTCGGCGATCCGATCGGCCAGCCGCTCAGGACCAAGTATCTCCGCCAGCGGCCCGACGGCACCATTCTCGAGGTGCGCACCCGCATGCTCGCCGACGGCGGCTTCGTGCGCACATTCACAGATGTCACCATGCAGCGGCGGGCTCGAGCATATCGCGCATCACGACATGCTGACGGGGCTCTTCAACCGCCATGGCCTCGCCGAGCGGCTCGACCGGGCGCTCGCCCAGTGCGATGCCGGCGACAGCTTCGCCTTCCACGTGATCGATCTCGACCGCTTCAAGGACGTGAACGACATGTATGGCCACATGGTCGGCGATGGCATGCTGAAGGAGGTCGGTGCGCGACTTCGCCATGCGACCCGCGGCGAAGACGTCGTCGCTCGCATCGGCGGCGACGAGTTTGCCGTGCTCCAATCAGGCGCCGCGACGAGCGCCGAGGCGTCTGCCATGGCAACGCGCATCGTCGACATCATCCGCCAGCCCTTCGAGACGGAAGGCAAGGTGATCGAGGTCGGCGGGCGGGTCGGCACGGCTCTCGCGCCGCGCCACGGAACAACGCGCGAGGCACTGTTGCGCGCGGCCGACCTGGCCCTCTGGTCGGCCAAGTCGGGCGGCGGTCGGTCGACCAGAGAGTACGCGCCCGAGATGAGCGAGGCGGTGCAGCATCGCCGTGCGCTCGAGGCCGATCTCGCCAAGGCGCTCGCGGGTGGCGAGTTCGAGGTCCACTATCAGCCGATCTACAGCCTCGCGAGCCGGCAGGTGACAGGCAGCGAAGCCCTGATCCGCTGGCGCCATCCTCTGAAGGGTCTTATTTCGCCGGCAGAGTTCATCCCGCTCGCCGAGGAGACCGGGCTCATCGCCGCGATCGGACGCCATGTCGTGCGCGTTGCCTGCGCTGAGGCCGCGACCTGGCCTGACCAGATGAAGATCGCCGTGAACCTGTCGCCCGTCCAGATCCGCGCCGACAGCGTCGTCGAGGACATCTGCGAAGCACTCGAGGCGGCGGCGCTGGCGCCGTCGCGGCTCGAGCTCGAGATCACCGAGACGGCACTCCTGCGCAGTGACGACCGCACGCGTGCGCGCCTCGATGCGCTGGAAGAGATGGGGATCGGCATGTCGATGGACGACTTCGGCACGGGCTATTCCTCGCTCGGGTATCTGCGCCGCTTCGCCTTCGACAAGATCAAGATCGATCGCTCGTTCGTCGCCGAGATCGGCCGCTCGGCCGACTGCCGGGCGATCATCCAGGCGATCACCAGTCTCGCGGCGAGCCTCGGCATGACGACCACGGCTGAAGGCATCGAGACGGCCGAGCAACTCGCCGAGCTCACAGCGCTTGGGTGCACGGAGGGGCAGGGCTACCTGCTCGCCCGGCCGATGCCGGCGAGCCAGCTGCATGCTTTCCTCGCGGAGGCGGCGAGGCGGCCGGAGGCAGCGGCGAGCGCTGCCTGATCCCGGCTAGTGTGGCGGTTCGGAAGTTCGTATTCACCCCGCGGGACGCTCAGGAAACGAACTTCCGAACACATCGCCACACTAAGCTCATGTCATTGCTAGTGTCCTTGTCGATCACGAAGTTCGTCCGAACTCTCGGCAAGTGGTAACGAACTTCGCGATCGGGATACTAGGCGCGACTACTTCAGCAGGTCGAGAAGGCTCGTCTGCAACTCGGGCGGGGGGCGGCGCGGAATGCGACGGTGCGGGCCCCAGTCGATGCGGTCCTGCAGTGTCGGATAGCGCTCACGAAACAGTGCTTCGGCCTTGGCCCGGCTGCCGCGGAAACGTGCCTCCTCCCAGATGTCGTAGAGGCGCCGCGGGTCGCAGCCGTAGCGGTGGAGCAGCTCCTTGCGCCTTACCCTCAGCCATCGCGCGATCCAGATGTCGACGGCATCGGCCTCGCTCAGCGCGCGAGGACGCCCCGGGCCGCTCAGCCCGTGACTCTCTCCGGTTGGCTCGATACTCGAGATCATCACTGTCCTGCACAAAATTGTGCCGGGCCAACTGCCGGCTTGTTCCCGGATTGATCTCATGGCATCGCAGCAAACTTGTGGCAATCATACCCGCGTGCTGCCGACCGAGGACGAGCCCCGTGATCCTGTACCCTGCCATCGACCTGAAAGACGGCGCCTGCGTCCGCCTCGAGAGGGGCGCCATGGAGAAGGCGACGGTCTTCAATGGCGATCCGGGCGCACAGGCCCGCGTGTTCGAGGCGCAGGGCTTCGAATGGTTGCATATCGTCGATCTCAACGGCGCCTTTGCGGGGAAGCCCGTCAACGCGGGCGCTGTCGAGGCGATCCTGAAGACGGTCAGCCTGCCCTGCCAGCTCGGCGGCGGCATTCGCGACCTCGCGACCATCGACGCTTGGCTCAGCCGCGGCATCGCCCGCGCGATCATCGGCACGGCGGCGGTGCGCGATCCCGCCCTCGTCAAGGCCGCCTGCAAGGCGTTTCCGGGCCGGATCGCCGTCGGCATCGATGCGCGCGGCGGCAAGGTCGCCGTCGCCGGATGGGCCGAGACCTCGGAGCTCGGCGCGG
>DAORNH010000250.1:0-6835 GCA_035440865.1 Hyphomicrobiaceae bacterium
GTCAAGCCGTAGAGCAGCGCCAGCGAGAAGCAGACGGCGAGCATGGTCTCCATGCCGCTCATGGCGTGCCAGGCGAAGGCACCGCTCAGGCCAAAGGCGAGCGCCGCCACATGCAGTTCTACTTCGAGAACCTCTACGTCTCCTCGTTCTACGCCTCCTGGAGTGAGACCATCGAGACGCTCTGGCGCGGCCAGCTGATCGAGGCCGCAAGCCATGCCAACGGTCCGAAGTTTGCTGTCCCGGAGACCTGCAAACCGGCAGTCAAGCCGCCGCACATCATCCTCATCCACCAGGAATCGGTCGTCCAGCCGAGCCTCTTTCCGACGCTTCGCTACGACAAGGCGGTCGACGAGTTCTTCAAGTCGGACGACGGCCGCCTGCATGCGCTGCGCGTCGAGACCTACGGCGGCGCCTCGTGGCTGACCGAGTTCTCGATCCTCGCCGGTCTCTCGACGCACTCCTTCGGCGGCATGCGCCAGTTCGTGCAGGCCGTGATGCAGGGCCGCATCCGCGACACGCTGCCCGAAGCCTTGAGGCGCTGCGGCTACCGCAATGTCGTCTTCTATCCGATGCTGAGGAATTTCGTTTCCAACGACAAGTTCTACAAGTCGGTGTCGCTCGACGAGATCTATGATCTGAAGGACCAGGGGGCAAAACGCGCCAACGAGCGCGATCGCTTCTACTTCGGCAATGCGCTCACCTTCATGGAAAAGCACATGAAGGAGCGGGCCGGTGCGCCGCTCTTCACGTTCATCCAGACCATGTCGGCGCACTGGCCGTATGATGTCACCTACGAGCCCGACGAGAAGGTCGCGGGCGGCGGACCCGGCACGGACGCTGAGATGCACGAGTATCTCCGCCGCCTGTCGATCGCTCAGAAGGACTTCGACTGGCTCCTCGCCGAACTCAAGGCGCGTTTCCCGGGCGAGCGCTTCCTCGTCTTGCACTACGGCGACCACCACCCGATGTCGACGCGAATGCTGCTCGGCTTTCGCGAGGACCTCGAGGCCGAGGATGTGACGCTCCGGCCCGATTCCCCGGGGTTCATCACATACTACGCGGCGCGCGGGCTCAACTACACCGTGCCGGCGCTGCCGAAGCTCGAGGCGCTGGACGTCCCCTACCTCGGAACCATTCTTCTGCAGGCAGCGGGCCTGCCGCTTTCGGATGCCCACCGCGAGCGGCTGCGGCTGCTTGCCGCCTGCGATGGCCGCTACTACACCTGCAGGAGCCGCGGCGAAATCCTGGCCTTCCACCGCCGGCTCATCGACAGCCGCATCATGGATGCGCGCTGAGACATGCCTGCAAATGACGGACAACCGAGATGCCGCTCGACGATCTGAGGGCCGGGTCCGATCCGCTGCCGCCCTACGGCCGCGGCGGACGGTCGATTGCGCTCACAGTCGTCGTGCCCGTGCTCAACGAGGAGCGTAATCTTGCTGCACTCGTGCAGCGCCTGGTACCCGTGCTCGAGGGGCTCACGGAGCGCTTCGAGATCATCTTCGTCGACGATGGCTCGAGTGATCGCACTCTCGCCGTGATCGCCGAAGCGAACCTTCGCGAGCCGCGCCTCAAGGCGATTTCGTTGAGCCGCCGCTTCGGCAAGGAGATCGCGCTCTCTGCGGGGTTGCGCCGTGCGGTTGGCGATGCCGTGATCATGATCGATGCCGATCTCCAGCATCCCCCCGAGGTGATCCGGGACATGGTGGCGCGCTGGCGCGAGGGCTACGATGTCGTCTACGGCCAGCGCCGCGACCGCGAGAGCGACAGCCGCCTCCGCCGCGCCTTCGCGCACGGCTTCTACGGTCTCTTCCGTTCGATCAGCGGGACCAGCATGCCGGAGGGTGCCGGCGATTTCCGCCTGCTCGATCGCCGCGCGGTCAACGCCTTCAATCAGCTCGGCGAGCGCGCGCGCTTCAACAAGGGGCTCTATGCCTGGATCGGCTTCAAGTCGGTCGGCGTGCCATTCGAGGTCGCCGAACGCCATGCCGGTGCTTCGCGCTTCCGCTTTGCCTCACTCACGCGCTTCGCACTCGACGGCCTCACCTCGTTCTCGACCGTGCCCTTGCGCATATCGACCTATCTCGGGCTCGCGGTCTCCTCGGCGGCCTTCCTGTATGCCCTGATCTTCCTCGCCAAGACGCTCTTCAAGGGCATCGACCAGCCGGGCTTCCCGACGACGATCATCGCCATCATGCTGCTCGGCGGCATCCAGCTCATCTCGCTCGGTGTGATCGGGGAGTATCTCGGCCGTGTCTACGAGGAGGTGAAGGCGCGGCCGCTCTACATCGAGGCGGAGACGGTCGGCGCGCTCGGCGTGATCAGCCCGGTGGCCGACGGCACGGGGCGCCCGCACACGTCCTCGGGCTCCGGCGCCGGCCAGCGCTGATGACGCGCGGGCCCGGCCGTCATCCCACAGCACACATTGCAGGCTTCCTCGCCTCGGGCGGGCTCGCCTTCACGGTGGATGCCGGCGTGCTCCTTCTCGCGACCCAGATTGGTGGGCTCGACCCCTTCATCGCGCGCGCACTCGGCATCAGCGCAGCCATGATTGCCGGCTGGCTGGCCCACCGCTCGTGGACGTTTGCAGTGGCAGCGCGTCCGACCTTCAAAGAGTTCCTGCACTACGCCGCGCTGCAGGCCGGCTCGATCGCCTCGAATTACGCGATCTACGCGGCGATCCTGCTCCTCAGGCCCGCAACGGAGCCGCTCGTCGCGCTCTTCGTTTCATCCGCGGTCGCGGCAGTCATCGCCTACGTCGGCATGCGGCTCGGGGTCTTCCGGCGCGCACGGTGAGTTGATCCAGCAGGACCGCGCCGCACTCGTGTTCTCAATTGGGCCGCTTCGCATCGGCCGCCTCGAAATGCGCGAGCTGATCCACCAGGGCCTTCTTGAAGGCCGGCCGATCGAGAGCGCGGGCGACATAGGCCATGAGCGCCGGATGGCTGCCGAGTTCGCCCAGATTGCGCGGAACGCGCAGCGCATCGGCCATCATGATGTCGGCGACGGTGAAGCGCGATGCGGCGAGCCACTCGCGTCCGGCGATCACGGTCTCGAGCCGCTCGAAGCGCTGCTTCATCCAGCCGGCCAACGGGTTGCTTGGCGGTTTTCCGAGATTGATGAACCACCAGGGCACGGTCACCATCTCGATCGAATTGAGGCCAGCAACGAGCCACTGCAGCGTGTCGGCCCGTCCCTTGGGATCGCGGGGCATCAGGGCGTCGCTCTTCTCCGCGATGTGCAGGAGGCCGGCCCCGCTCTCGAAGATGCGGATGTCGCCATCCTCGAGAAACGGCACCTGCCCGAATGGCTGCCGCGCGAGATGCTCGGGCCCGCGGTCCTGGAACGGTACCGTCGCAACATCGTAGAGGATGCCCGCCTCCTCGAGTGCCCAGCGGAGGCGGAGATCGCGCACATGGCCGCGCGGACCTTTCGGCACCCAGTCGAATGTCCAGATGGTCAGGCGTTGGGGCATGGCGGCTCCTCCGCGATCTCAGGGGGCGTGCATCATGCCCGCGGCCCGCCTACTTCGCCATCACCTTCTTGATTGCCGCGGAGACCGAGTGGCGGACCTTGTGCCAGCCTTTCGAGCCTTCGCTCGTCATCCAATTCATCTGCAGCGAGCGGCGCTGACCCTCGAAGGGGTGATGGCCGTGCCAGGAGGTGTCCGAGCGCTTGAAGACGAGGAGGGTCCCGTTGTCGGGCGGCACCTCGGCGACGAAATCGTCGACATTGTGTCCGTTCTTCAGGATGCGGAGCCGCCCGCCCGGCTGCTGCCAGGTGTCGTTGAGGTAGAGAAGAACGGTGATGATCTTATCGCGGCTGTCGGTGTGGATCTGGCCGTCCTTCGCGCGCGTGTAGCCGCGGAGCGAATACATCTTCGGCCGCCCCGAGAGATCGACCGCGAACTTCTCGGCGATGGCCGCCTCGAACGCCGGACCGTCGAGCTCGTCGATGACCTCCTTGATCGCCATGCTTTCGCTCAGGCTCTCGATCGGGTAGCTGCCGCCCGCGGCAATCGGTGGATACGTCGCGTTGATGCGACGGACCATGTCCGGCGCCAGGAACCCCGGCACGATCGTGTAGTGATATGGCTCCGTGTTGAGCGTGGCGGCCTTGAGCTTGGCGAGATCGAGATGCGCCATGGCGTCCTCACGTGAAGTTGCGTCGAATCTGGGATGAGAGCGTCGTCACGCGGGCGACCGTCACGCCCTCTGCAGCAGTCCCGGGATCATCGCTTGCCGGCGAAGCCAGCGGCGCTCGATCTCGGCGGCGATCTCCTTGGCGGCGTCGAGCGGAGCGTAGCTCCAAGTCTCGAACGAAGTCATGGCGGGCGAGAGCGGCCGCGTCGCGCCATAGCGCCGCAGCGCGTCGTGGAAACGGGCAAATTTCGGGCTGACCGTCGGCGGCACGAACACGTAGACCGGCCGGCCCGTGGCACACGCTTCGCCCGTCATGTTGGCGCTGTCGCCGGTGACGATCAGCTGATCCGCGTGCGCAAGGAACTGCGGGTAGGGGTTCTCGCCTTCGCCCCGCCAGAGGATGCGCGGGCGGCCCTCGGTCGCCTTGCCGACGCAGTCGAGGAGGCGCTTGTGCGTGCGCCGCGAGGGCGTGATCATGAAGCTTGCGCCGAGCCGCGCGAACGTGGCGAGGGAGGCCGCGAAGGTGTCGTCGTCGGCCTCCGTATACTTGAAGGCATCGCTCTTGCCGCCGAGGATCACGGCAACGCGCGGAGAGGGCAGAGCAGCGATGTCGGCCGGGGTGCTTGCGCGCAGCTTCGCGAGCCGCGCCTCCGTAAAGCTGTGGGCAGGAACGAGCGTGGTAAGCACATTCGGCCCCCGCCGGCGATCGTGCTCGGGAACGCATATGAGATCGGCGATGGAGGCGCTCGTGCGCGGGTCCTGAAGCACGACGCAATAGGTACCGACGCCCGATGCCTTCCGGAGCGCGCGAAGATAAGGGATCGCGAGCCGCCCGGTCGCCAGCGCCACATCAGGGAATGGCGGCGCGAAAGGTGTGCCGGGCGCACCAAACTTTTCGGCGGGCGCGACCGGTCCCCACGGCGCCATCAGCCGCCACACGCCCTGCGGGGACACAGACTTCCATTCGTAGTCGAGCCCGAGCGCGTCGGCGACGCCGCGGGCCTGGACGATCATGCCGATCTTGTCATCGGTGATGAGCCAGCCGCGCCGGCCGCGGAGTGCCGAGCTCGCCGTGTCTGGTCGCTGCATCGGACGGGCCTCGTCGCCAGAAGGAAGTCGGTTGCGCGCGCGCAGGCTCACGCGTAACTCAATGCGCCGCAGGAACTGAGGGCTACTCCCGATGCGTCACGATCTCGATGCTACCGATTGGCGCATTCTGCGGGAGCTGATGGCGGACGCACGCATTTCGAACGTGACGCTCTCGGCTCGCGTCGGGCTGTCACCCGCGCCGTGCCTGCGCCGTGTGCGCGCGCTCGAGGAGGCGGGCGTCATTCGCGGCTACCATGCCCATATCAACGGGCCGCGGGCCGGCTTCGATCTGGTCGCCTATGCGATGGTGCGCCTGCACGCCCAAGCAGAGGCCGACCTCAGGGCTTTCGAGAACCTCGTTCTCACCTGGCCGCTGGTGCGCGAGGCGCTGATGCTTTCGGGCGATGTCGACTACATGCTGAAATGTATCGCGCCGGATCTGCCGACGTTCCAGGACTTCGTGCTGCGCAAGCTGACCGCGGCGCCGAACGTCGCAAGCGTCAAGACCGCGCTCGCCATCCGCGTGGCGAAGGACGAGCCCGGCGTCCCGCTGATGTTCAGCTGACGGCCTTGCCCAAACTCGGGCGCGGCACGAGCGAACGAGCGAGGCTCCCCGCCAAAGGCCTTGGCCTTTGGGAACCACTTGAAAGGGTCCAGGATCTTGGCTTGGCGAGGTCATCTCGCGCAGACCGAAAGCGCCCCGCCTGGCAGGTAGCGCTTCCCGTTCTGGCGACGGCTCAGCTCAGTTGAGGCGGCCCTTGAGGTCGCGGATCGCCTGGTCGACGAGCGGCGCGCCGGCAGCGGTAGTGCCGACCTTGGCCTTCAGGATGCGCTCTGCAGCAACCACGGCCGCATCGATTGCCGCGGCACGCACCTCGGCGACAGCCTGCTGCTCTGCCCGGCCGATCTTTTCCTCGGCGAGGCGGGCGCGGCGCTCGAGCGATTCCTTCAACGACTTCTCTGCGGCGACCTTCATAGCGGCGGCCTCGCGCTCGGCGTTGGCGACGATGGCCTGCGCCTCGTCGTCTGCGAGTCGCTGCTTGCGCGTGTACTCGTCAAGCAGCTCCTGCGCCTGCTCGCGGAGCTTGCGGGCCTCGTCCAGCTCTTTGCGGATCGCGACGGCGCGCTGATCGAGCGCGCGGCCGAGCGCTGCCGGCACTTTGAACCAGGCGAGGAGGGCGAGGAAGCCGCAGAAGGCGACGGCGACCCAGAACTCGGGATTGTGGATGTCGAAAAACATGCCAATCACTCCCCGGCGGCGGGTTGGAGGGCGCTGCGCACCTCGTCGGCCGTCGGGTCGACACCGATGAGCTTCCTGACGAGCGGACCCGCGGTATCGGCGGCGATCGCACCGATGCTGGCGGTCGCCGCCGACTTCATGGCGGCGATACGCTTCTCCGTTTCCGCCATCTTGGCGGCGAGGCTCGCCTCGAGCTCCGCGCGCTGCTTGTCGGAAGCCTGGGCGACGCGGTCGCGCGCCTCCTTGGCGTGGTTCTGCGCTCGGCCGCGAGCGTCGGCGATCGACTTCTCGTAGGCCGCCTTGGTGATCGGCAGGTAGCCGGACTCCTGGTGCAGCCTCGCCTGGCGGCCGGTATCCGACAGGA
>DAORNH010000251.1:0-6809 GCA_035440865.1 Hyphomicrobiaceae bacterium
TGGGGCTGACGATGGCTGAGGACCGTCATCCGGTGATCGCGGCCGCCGCCGGCGTGGTGTGGGTCGGTGACACGGTCGCCGTGGTCGACCGCGAGTTCTGTCAGTGTCGCGCCGACCTCGAAGCCGATCTTCGATTGGACGCGCGCCTCGACCGTGCCGAGACCGAACACGCGGATGGCGACGTCCCGCTCCATCACCGCCGTCGGAACACCCATCGGCCGATTGAGGGCGACCATGCCGAAGAGCAGACCGGTCGCGAGCGCCGACGCGACCAGAACGACACTCCGAGGAACCCGGCGGGCGGGATTGCGCGCGCCGCGATCATTGGCGCTTGCGGTCGCAGCCGGACCGGCACGCGTCACAGGCGTTCCATCTGTCGCCATATTCTGCTCCCTAGTCGCCGGTCTGGTCGACACCGCGACCAGCCTCGCACCGGGCCCGCCCGCAGCGTTGACGTCGCGCAAGTCGTGCGCGAGCCAGGATTGTGGCAGCGCCGATCGAGCGCGCATGTAACTATGTCACTGTCGACCTCGCGACCGGCCCGGAGCTTGCGTGAAAGTGGCCTGCTCGTTCCCCGAGAAGTGGCCATTGAGAGAAATCCACTTTGGCAGGACGGTGCCGCAATCGTGTGCGCCGCCACACCCGGTGCACTGGAGCAGGAATACGAAGCAGGAACCGGTCATGAAGCAGATCCGCGTGACGTGCGCCCACGATTGCCCCTGCATGTGCTCGCTCATCGCGACCGTCGACAACGGCCGCCTCGTGCGCGTTGCAGGCGATCCCGAGCAGCCGTTCACCGACGGCTTCGCTTGCGGCAAGGTCAACCGGGATGCGGAGCTCGTCTACTCACCGGACCGCATCAAGACGCCGCTGCGCCGGTCAGGCACCAAGGGCTCCGGCACATTCTCGCCGATCAGCTGGCGAGAGGCGCTCGACGAGATCGAGACGCGCTTCAAGGCGATCATGGCGAAGAGTGGCCCGCTGGCAGTGCTCGGCTATGCCTATAGCGCACACCAGGGCCAGATCAATCGCCACTCGGTGAACGGCCTCTTCCACGCGCTCGGCACGAGCCGCCTCTCCGCCGGCACCGTATGCGACAGCTGCTGCGAGACGGCCTGGGACATGACGCTCGGCCCCGTCGGCAGCGCCGATCCGGAGACGGTTGCGGACGCCGATCTGATCATCTCGTGGGGCTGTGATCTGAAGGCCGTAAACGTCCACTTCTGGCAAAAGGCCGAGCGGCGCCAGAAGGAGGGCGTGAAGATCATCGTCATCGATCCGCGGCGCACGCGGACGGCGCAGAGCGCCGACTGGCATATCCCAATCCGCATCGGTACCGACGCCGCACTCGCTATCGGTCTCGTGCACATCATGGTGCGCGACGGAAAATGCGACGAGGCCTACCTCGCCCGCAACACGATCGGGTTCGAGCAGTGGAAGCGCGAGGTCGTCGCTAACTTCCCGCCGGCGCGCGTCGCCGAGATCACCGGCGTGCCGATAGAGGACATCGAGCGCCTCGCGGCGATGTACGGCGCGGCGCCCCGCTCCTTCATCCGGATCGGGGAAGGCATGACGCGCCTCGCCCGCGGCGGACAAGCGCTCCGAGCCGTCGCCACGCTTCCCGCGGTGACCGGCGCCTATGGCCGGCGCGGCGGCGGCGCGCTGCTCATGACCGCCGCCTCGATGGACTTCAACTTCGCGCCGATCCGCAAGCCATCGGGACCGGCGGCGACGCGACAGGTCAATCACAGCCTGCTCGGCGAAGCGCTCCTCACCCTCCGCGATCCCCCGATAGAGGGGCTGCTCATCTGCGCCAACAATCCGGCGGTCACCAATCCGGACGCCGGCAAGGTGCGTCAGGGCCTCATGCGAGAGGACCTCTTCACCGTCGTCCACGATCCCGTAATGACCGACACGGCCAAGTTCGCCGATGTCGTATTGCCGGCGGCGACCTACCTCGAGACGGAAGACTTCTACCGCGCCTATGGCAGCTACTACACGCAGTTCGCCCCGGCTGCCATCGAGCCGGTCGGCGAGGCTTGGTCGAATTTCCGTCTCGCGCAGGAGCTCGCGCGCCGCCTCGGCGTCACCGATGCGATCTTTCGGATGACGCCGCGCGAAATCTTTCCGAAATTCTTCGAGGGCGCGAAGGGGCCGGTCGCCAAGGTCGACCCGAAGCGGCTGCTCGAGCACAAGGCCATCAAGGTGGCGCCGGAGGGCGAGGGCCAGGAATTCCGCACGCGCTCGGGCAAGCTCGAGATCTATTCGGCCGATCTCGCCGCGGCGGGCGTCGCGCCGATGCCGATCTGGGAGCCCGATCCACAGGAGGTCGCCGATGCAGCGCGCTGGCCGCTCCGGCTGCTGACGACGCCTGGCTATTTCCAGTCGCACACGGCATTTGCAGGGAACAAGTTCCTGCGCGAGCGCGAGGGCGAGCCCTGTTGCGTTCTCCATCCGGGCGAGGCGCAGAAGCGTGGCCTCGCCGACGGCACGAAAGTCCGGCTCTTCAATTCGCGCGGCTCGATCGGCCTCGTACTCAAGATCAGTGACGAGGTTCAGCCGGGAGTCGCACACGTGCCCGGCCAGCGACCCTCGGGCGAGGCGGTCTCGGGCACCGTGAACGTGCTCTGCTCGGATCGGCTCAGCGACATCGGTGCGGGTGCCACGTACCAGAGCACCTTCCTCGAGGTCGAGGCCTGGGGCGCGGCGCGCGCGGCTGCGGAATAGCGTCGAGCATGGCTGCGCGAGCTTCAGCGCGCGCGCACAGCCACCGCGAATGTCCGGTAGCGTTCGATGCTCTTCGACAGGTGCGCCCGCATCGCCGTCCGTGCGCCGCGCGGATCATGCGTGCGGATCGCCTTGTAGATTCGCTCGTGATCGCGCTGGATGATCTCGAGATAGGCCTTGCGCTCCTCGCGCGAACCCTGATTGGCCCGCACCACCTGACGCGGGATGACATGGCGGCCGAGGAACGACAGGAAATCGCTGAAATGCGGATTGCCCGTTGCCTCAGCAATCGCACAATGGAAAGCGAAATCCTCGGTCACCGCGGTCTCGCCCGCGGCAATGGCCTTGTCGATGGCGCGCAACCGCTCGCGAACGATGGCGATCTGGGCCGCACTGGCGCGCGAGGCGGCGAGCACCGCCGCCTCGACCTCGACGGCGAGGCGCAACTCCATCACGCGCAGCACCTCGCTGATCGCCGTCTCGCCCGCTTCCGGCCGACCAGCGATGCGGAAGGCCGACCTGCCAGCTTCCGCAGCGACGAATGCTCCAAGCCCCTGACGCGTCACGACGAGACCATCCGCTCGCAGCGCGGCGACCGCCTCGCGAACGACGGTACGCGACACGCTCATGGCGCGCATCAGCGCCGCCTCGGTCGGAAGCTGAGTGCCGGGCGGTAGCCGGCCCGATCGGATCTCGGCCGCGATGCGGTCCACCACCTCATCGGCGAGGTTCCGCTGTGGCCGCAGCGGCCGCAGCAGCGCGGCACCAGCGGATTCCCGAGCGGCGTCGATAGGGGTATCGGCGCTTGACGTCAGATGTCTGGTCATCGTACAAGTATGTATCAGCTGCAACAGACATGGACAAGCGATCCGCACCGACTGCGATCCGTATCGTCCGGTATGGTCGCGATCTGGAGACGCAGTGCTTAGGAGCAGGGATCGGAACCTCAGTTCAACCAGTTCCACAGGTCGTCGATCTGCTATCATTTGCTTCAACAGGACGCTGCGACAAGCGCACGACGCCCACACTGAAACCGACCGTTTCGAACGACAAGAACGAGCGCTGAAAAACTCGTCACTCGGCCAACCACTTGGGAGAAAACGATGAAACACACCTCGATCGATCGCCGCCGGATGTTGATTGGCGCGGCCGCCGCCAGCGCGCTCGCCGCGAGCGCCGGGACCCATCGCGCGGCGGCGCAGGCGAAAGTCGTCCTCAAGGCGACCGACGTGCACCCGCTCGGCTATCCGACGGTCGAGGCCGTCGTGAACATGGGCAAGAAGCTCGAAGCGGCAACGAGCGGACGCATCTCGATCCAGATGTTCCCCTCGATGCAGCTTGGCGGCGAGAAGGAGATGATCGAACAGGCGCAGCTCGGCGCCCTCCAGATCGCGCGCATCTCGGTCGGCCCGATGGGCCCGCTGGTCCCCGAGTTCAACGTCTTCAACCTGCCGTTCGTGTTCCGTGACGTCGTCCACATGGAGAAAGTCGTCGACGGCGAGATCGGCACGGAACTCCTGAAGAAGCTCACGGACCATCCGACCGCCAACCTGATCGGCCTCTGCTACATGAATGCGGGCGTGCGCAACGTCTACAACAGCAAGAAGCCGATCACGTCGCTCGCGGACCTGAAAGGCCTCAAGATCCGCATGATGGGCAACCCGCTGTTCGTCGACACGATGAACGCGCTCGGCGGCAATGGAGTCGCCATGGGCTTCGACCAGCTCATCAATGCCATGCAGACGGGCGTCGTCGACGGCGCCGAGAACAACGAGCCGAGCTACGATTCCGGCCAGCACTACCGCTATGCGAAGTTCTACTCGAAGACCGGGCACCTCATGATCCCGGAAATCCTCGTCTTCTCGAAGAAGAGCTTCATGGCGCTCTCGGCCGACGACCGCGCGCTCATCATGAAGCTCTCCAAGGAAGCGCAGCTCGAGCAGCGGAAGCTCTGGTACGCGCGCGAGGAGGAATCGATCAAGAAGATGATCGCCGCCGGCGCCGTCATCAACGACATCGCCGACAAGAAGGCCTTCCAGGATGCGGTCCGCCCGGTATGGGACAAGTACGGTGCGGCGCACAAGGCGTTGATCGAGCGCATCAATGCTGTGAAGTGAAGTCCGGAGGAACTGCGGTGGCCCGCTCCTCTCGAGGGGGCCATCGAGGCAGGCCGGCACAATTGGTCGGTCCGAGAGATTGGAAATGTCCTTATGGCATTGTCGATCACGGCAATCTACGCCGGCCTGCTTGGTCTCATCGCCATTGTGCTCGCCGCGATGGTCGGCCGTGCTCGGGTCGCGACCGGCGTATCGCTTGGCGACGCGGGCAGGCCCGCGCTGCTCGTGGCCATGCGCCGACAGGCGAACTTCGTCGAGTATGTGCCCCTGTTCGTCGTGCTGCTGGCGATCGTCGAGATCAACGGCGCGCCGCGCTGGTGGCTGCATACGCTCGGATCCATCGTCGTCGCGGCACGCATCATCCATCCTTTCGGACTTCGCCACGACGTCATGCGCACGATACCGCGATTCCTGGGCACTGTCGGCACGTTCCTGCCGATCGTGGCGCTCTCTTTGACGGCACTGTGGACCGCCTTCCTACGCTGACGTGGTGGTCCGGGAGCTCTTGCTCGCGCACCGGCTGCCTTAGGCACAGCACTTGGCCGATCGGGTGATAGACTGATGAAGTCAGCCTATTTTGCCGCCATGGACGCGCTCCATCAGGCGTGCCTGTTCCTGGCGGGCCTCGCCCTTGTGGTGATCACGCTGATCATCCCGTGGGGCGTCTTCACGCGCTATGTACTCAACAGCGCTTCGTCCTGGCCGGAGCCCATGGCGATCCTGCTCATGATCTGGCTGTCGTTCCTCTCGGCGGTCATCTGCTATCGCGAGCACCTGCATATCGCGGTCGGCTGGCTGCCCGGGCTGCTGCCGCCCGCGGTCAAGTATGCGCTCGGCTTCCTCATTGAGCTTGCTATGCTCGCGACCAACCTGTTCCTACTGTGGTGGGGCATCGGGCTCTGCAAAGCGACCTGGTTCCAGTCGATCGCCGAATTCCCAGCAGTGTCCGTCGGCGTATCGTACCTACCCGTGCCGATCGGTGGAGCCATCACGGCACTTTTCGTCATCGAGCGACTCTTAAAGGGCAACTTCTTCCCGCCGCCGCCGGAGATCGAGCACGCAGCCCCCGTCTCGAGCGAATAGACCGCGCCGCCTGAACACAAACCTGGGACATGAGCAATGGACGTCCTGGTACTCGTCGGTAGCTTTGCCGTGCTCTGCTTTCTCGGCATGCCCGTGGCCTACTCGCTCGGCCTCGCAGCGGTGATCGCCGCCATCTGGATGGACATCCCGCTCGAGGCGATCGCGCTCAAGACGTCCGACGGCATGGACGACTTCCCGCTGCTCGCCATCCCCTATTTCATCCTCGCCGGCGCCATCATGGCCGAAGGCGGCATGGCCGCCCGCATCATCAACCTCGCGAAAGTGTTCGTCGGCTTCATCCGCGGCGGACTTGCACTCGTCAACATCCTGGCCTCGACCATGTTCGGCTGCATTTCGGGTTCGTCTGTCGCCGACACGGCCTCGATCGGCTCGGTGATGATCCCGCAGATGATCAAGGCCGGCTACCCGCGCCTGTTCGCCGTCAACGTGACGATCGCCGGCTCGCTTCAGCCCCTGCTGATCCCGCCCTCGCACAACATGGTGATCTACTCGCTCGCCGCGGGGGGCACGGTATCGGTCGCTCATCTCTTCATCGGCGGAATCATACCGGGTCTGCTGCTCGGCCTATCGTTGATGGGCCTCTGCCTCTTCATCGCGCGGCGCGACAACTTTCCGAAGGGCGAGGTGATCGGGCTCCGCGACGCGGGCCGCATCGCCTACGAAGCGGTCTGGGGCCTGATCACGGTCATCATCATCCTCGGCGGAATCCTGACGGGCAAATTCACACCGACCGAAAGCGCGGCGATCGCCTGCATCTGGGCGTTCCTCGTCACACTGCTCATCTACCGCGACTACAAGCTCCGGGAGCTGCCGACACTCATCGGCCGCGTTGTGCGCACGACCGGCATGGTGATGATCATG
>DAORNH010000252.1:0-2890 GCA_035440865.1 Hyphomicrobiaceae bacterium
CACCGTTCCCGAGTGGCGGCGGCAACTGAACCCTCATGCGTCAGCCGGATTGACCGCACATGAAGCTCTTCGCCCGTTACCTGAAGCGCGCCTCGCCGGATGCCGCTCGCGCCGTCCGGCCGATGCCGCCGCCGATCCCGGGGGCGGCACCGTCAGCCGTTTACCCGGCCTCCGACGTGAGCGGCGAAGGCGTGCTCGCCGCGGAGGGCGTGAAGAAGGCCTATCGCAAGCGCCAGGTCGTCAAGGGTGTGAGCCTCAATGTCCGCCGCGGTGAGGCCGTGGGCCTCCTTGGCCCGAACGGAGCCGGCAAGACCACCGTATTCTACATGATCACGGGCCTCGTTCCGGCCGACGCCGGCCGCATCTACGTCGATGGCCGGGACGTGACGCCATTGCCGATGTACCGGCGCGCGCGCCTCGGTATCGGCTACCTGCCGCAGGAGGCTTCGATCTTCCGCGGCCTCAGCGTCGAGCAGAACATCATGGCCGTGCTCGAGCTCGTCGAGCCCAATCGGCGCAAGCGGCGCGAGCAGCTCGACAGCCTGCTTGAGGAGTTCTCGATCACGCGGCTGCGCAAGAGCCCGTCGATCGCCTTGTCGGGTGGAGAGCGGCGACGCTGCGAGATTGCCCGCGCGCTGGCCTCCCGCCCGTCGTTCATCCTCCTCGACGAGCCCTTTGCCGGGATCGACCCGATCGCCGTCGGCGACATCCAGCAGCTTGTCCGGCAATTGACCACGCTCAACATCGGTGTTCTCATCACCGATCACAACGTGCGCGAGACGCTGAGCCTCGTCGATCGGGGCTACGTGATCGCCGATGGTCAAGTTCTGACACAAGGTAAGCCTTCGGAAATCATAGCCAATGAAGACGTGCGCCGTGTCTACCTCGGGAACATGTTCGGTTAAAGCGCCGCAAGTATAGTCCGCTGCAGGACGACCGCGCTCGTGCGGGCTAGGGGAAGGCAATGGCGCTCGCAACGCGGCTCGAGCTGAGACAAGGCCAGCAGCTGGTGATGACACCCCAGCTGCAGCAGGCCATCCGTCTGCTCCAGCTCTCGAACCTGGAGCTCGTCCAGTTCGTCGAGGCCGAGCTCGAGAAGAACCCGCTGCTCGAGCGGGACGACGATAGTGGCAGTGCGCGCGACGTCGAGCCCGCCACGGAGCCTGCCGAGGCCAACAGCAGCGGCGACGAGGCGCCCGATCCCCCTTCGCTCGAGCCGACCTTCGACGGCGATGCCGCGAGCGCCTGCGATACCGATTTCGAGAACGCCTATCCTGACGCGACCCGCGGAGACGCCGCGACCGACCCAGTGCAGATGCTCGCGGGATCGTCGTGGTCCAACGTCGGTCCGGGCGGCGGCGACGATGATCAGAGCCTCGAGGATTATCTCTCGGAGACGCCGACGCTGAAGGATCACCTGCTCGGCCAGATGCTCCTCTCCTCGCTCGATCCGGTGCAGGGCCTGATCGCGCAGCATCTTCTCGACCAGCTGAATGACGTCGGCTATCTCGACGCGGACATTGCGGAGATCGCGGAGCGTCTGGCGGCTCCCGTGCCGCTCGTCGAGAGCGTGCTCGAGCGGCTCCAGAAGCTCGATCCGCCGGGCGTCTTCGCGCGCTCGCTCGCAGAGTGCCTGGCACTCCAGCTCAAGGAGCAGCGGCGCTACGACCCGATGATAGCGAAGGTGCTCGACAATCTGCCGCTGCTTGCGAGCCACAATCTCCAAGCGCTGCGACGTGCCGTCGACTGCGAGATGTCCGAGCTCGTCGAGATGATCAGCGAGATCAAGCGGCTCAACCCGCGGCCCGGCGCCGGCTTCGGCGCGAGCCCGGTGCAGACGGTGGTGCCCGACGTCATCGTGCGGCCGGGTGCGCACGGTAGCTGGATCGTAGAGCTCAACACCGAGACGCTGCCCCGCGTTCTCGTCAACCGCAGCTACTTCTCGCTCGTCTCCAAGACGGCGCGTCACGACAAGGACAAGGACTACATCACGGAGTGCCTGCAGAACGCCAACTGGCTGGTGAAGAGCCTCGACCAGCGCGCGCGCACGATACTAAGGGTCGCCGAGGAGATCGTGCGCCAGCAGGACGGCTTCTTCGCGCACGGCGTCCAGCATCTCCGCCCGCTCAACCTGAAGACGGTCGCCGACGCCATCAAGATGCACGAGTCGACCGTCAGCCGCGTCACGTCGAACAAGTACATGGCGACGAGCCGCGGCATCTTCGAACTCAAGTACTTCTTCACATCCGCCATTGCCGCCGCCGGCGAGGGTGATGCGCATTCGTCCGAGGCCGTGCGCCATCGCATCCGCCAGCTGATCGACGCGGAGACGGCCGCCAACGTGCTCTCCGATGATCGCATCGTCGAGTTGCTCGGCCGCGAGGGCATCGACATCGCACGTCGTACGGTCGCCAAGTACCGCGAGGGGATGCGCATCGCCTCCTCCGTGCAGCGCCGCCGGCAGAAGAAGCTCGCCGAACGCACGGCCATGGCGAGCTGACATCCGCAGGTGATCGCGACCACTCAGACGCGGCGCGTCGCGATACCCTTCAAGAGCAGGATCAGCGGCATGGCGATGGCCGCCGCCGCCGTGAATAGGCCGAAGGCGTTGATGTAGGCAATCATGGCGGCCTGCTTGGAAATCTCGCGCGAGAGGCGCTCGAGATCGCGCGCGCTCGAGACATCGTAGACGCCCTCGAACACGGGCGCCAGGAGCGCGCGGTTGAACGGCGAGACGAACTCGGCCATGCGCGCGTAGTTGAATCCGGTCGAGCGCACCACCTCGGCGACGCAAATCGAGATGAAGAGGCTCGCGCCGATATTGCGGATGAGATGATAGACCGCGGTCGCCTCCGCCATCTTCTCGCGCTCGATGCCGTTGAAGGTCGTG
>DAORNH010000252.1:2900-3276 GCA_035440865.1 Hyphomicrobiaceae bacterium
TCGGCCTGCGCCTTGGTCTGGTCCGAACGCAGCACGATGCCGTTGAGCGAGAGCTCGAGGGCGGTCACGTTGAGGTCCATGCGCATCAGCCAGGCGCCGGCGATCACGAGGAGGCCGAACCCCGCGGCGACACTGATGCGCGGGTCGAGACGGGTGAGGAACATCACCGCGAAAAAGCCGCCGAGGCCGCCGAGCCCGCGCGCGCCGACGACCTGGCCGACGAGACTGTCGGGAAAGCCCATCTGGCCCCGCATGAGCGTCGGCAGCAACACCATGGGCGTGAAGTTCAGCATGCCAAAGAGGGCGATAAGGACGAGCCCAAGCGTATAGTTGCGGTTGCCGAGGAGCTTGAGATCGAGGAACGGGTTGTGGCTTT
>DAORNH010000252.1:3309-6758 GCA_035440865.1 Hyphomicrobiaceae bacterium
CAGGTAGAAGGAGACCGCCGCGATCACAATGCTGGCCTGGATCTCGAAGGACTCGAGCCAGTCGAGGCGCTGGCCGCGTGCGAGCACCCACTGCAGTCCGCCGATGGCGACCGACAGGAAGATGAACCCCGGCCAGCTGAAACGCGCCGGGCCGGTCGAGCGGTCGGCTGGCAGGGTGAAGGCCAGGCCGAGCGTCGCAACCGCACCGACAGGTACGAGCAGGAAGAAGGCCCACCGCCAGTTCATTACGTCGGCGAGGTAGCCGCCGAGCGTCGGCCCGAGGATCGGACCGAGCACGACGCCCATGCCGTAGATGCCGAGCACGACGCGATGCTGGCGCGGCGGAAAGGTGTCGAGGATGATCGTCTGCACGAGTGGCACACTCGGCGCGCCGGCAGCACCCTGCACGATCCGCCAGACGATCATGATCTCGAGCGACTGGGCGAGCCCGCACATCAAAGTCGACAGTGTGAACAGGCCGGTGGACCAGACCATCAACCGACGTCGCCCATAGCGCGCGACGAGCCAGCCCGTCGTCGGCATGGCGATTGCCGTCGCCAGGATGTTGAAGGTCATCGTCCAGGAGATTTCGTCCGCCGTTGCCGCGAACGAGCCCTGCATCTGCGGCAGCACGGTGGAGGCGACCAGGATCGACGTGAAATAGAGGGCGACGGTCAGCACGGTGGAGGTCAGGATCAGGACGCGGCGCGCCAGCGGCGGATACCGCGCGGCCTCGCTTGCCGACTGATCGCTGCTCTCCGTCATGTCTCATGCCGATTGGCGGCGCCGCGACCGGCGGCGGCTCACTGGGGCACCAGCAAAGCACGCCGCTCGACTGGGCGCCAACCCGCTGCTGTTGACGACCTTACCACCGCTGCAGGTGGCGCAAGCCGATGTCGATCAGCGCCGCATTGACGGCGCGCTCCCGGCAGGCGATCAGGGCACGAGACAGAGAGGGAGACGACCATGTTCTCAGTCGAGGTTCGCGACCGCATCATGATCGCGCATTCGCTGCCGGACCCGTTCTTCGGGCCGGCCGCCAAGAAGCATGGGGCGACGTTCGTGGTCGACGTCGCCTTCTTCCGTGAGAAGCTCACGCGCCACAATGTCGTTGTCGATATTGGCGCGGCTCTCGACGTGCTCAACAAGACGCTGAAGCCGCTCGCTTACAAGGACCTCGACGAGATCGCCGACTTCAAGGGCAAGCTCACCACCACCGAGTTTCTGTGCAAGCACATCTTCGACGCGATCGCCAAGGCCGCGCGGGCCGGCGCGCTCGGCGACGACGGCAAGGGCCTCGCGAAGATCCGCGTGACGCTGCACGAGACCGATCTCGCTCGCGCGGCCTATGAGGGCCCGCTCGGGTAATCCGGTGGATCAGGTGCCTGCGGCAACGCCGAGAAAGAGCTCGGCGAGCGGCACGGAGATCCCGCGCGCCGAGAGGCCGAGCATCGCGCCGCGCCCCTCGACGAGCGCCGGCTCAGTCGCGAACTCGCCCGCCGCGTCGCGCTGCCAGACCCAGAGCTTCGGCGTATCCTGGCTGGCAACGACGTAGGCCTCTAGCGAGGCAAACGCGCGGTACTCGCCGAGCTTCTCAACGAGGTCGGTCGCCTCGGTCGAGACCGACAGGACCTCGACCAGCACGATCGGCTGACGCGCGCGGCGCCCCTTGTCGTCGTCATCCATGCGCTCGACGATGACGTCCGGATAGCGGATGAAGTTGTCGCCTTCGACGCCGAGATCGGAGGCCGTGACCGACCACTCTACCGGATCGAACTGGCGGCTCAGCGCCCGAATAAGGTTTGCAACGATCCGCGCGTGCGCCTTGGTCACATTCGTCATCTGCACGACGCGGCCCTCCTTCCACTCGTGCTTGGTTGCCTGCCGGCCGATCCAGAGATTGAACTCGGCCTTGGTCATTGTGAGCGAGAGAGGGGCGTTCATGCGATGCGGTCCTTCCCGTCGATCGCGGTGCGTCAGCCCGTCCTGAACACGCGGGCAAAGATCGTATCGACGTGCTTCAGATGATAGCCGAGGTCGAACAGCGCCTCCAGATCCTTTGTTTTCAAGGTCTTGGCGACATCCTTGTCGGCCTTGAGGAGGGTGAGGAAATCACCCTCGCCGCGCCAGACGGGCATCGCATTGCGCTGCACGAGCGCATAGGCCTCCTCGCGCGAGACGCCGGCCTGTGTCAGGGCCAACAGCACGCGCTGCGAGTGGATGAGGCCGCCGAGCCGGTCGAGATTGCGGCGCATGTTCTCCGGGTAGACGACGAGATTCTCGATGACACCGGCAAGGCGGTTCAGGGCGAAATCGAGCGTCACGGTCGCGTCGGGGCCGATCATGCGCTCGACGGAGGAGTGCGAGATGTCGCGCTCGTGCCAGAGCGCCACGTTCTCCATCGCGGGCAGGCAGAAACTCCGCACCATGCGGGCGAGCCCGGTGATGTTCTCAGTGAGCACCGGGTTGCGCTTGTGCGGCATGGCGGACGAGCCCTTCTGGCCCTCCGAGAAGAACTCCTCCGCCTCGAGCACCTCGGTGCGCTGCGATTGCGCCAGATCACCGTGCAGCAGCCCGGCGTCAAAGCCGTGACGGAGCAAGGAACGGTGCAGCACGCCGACGTCGCGCTTGCGATTGCAGAAGATCAGCGCGGTGCGCACGTCCTCGCTGCGGATCAATGTGCGCAGGGCCGCCCGCTTCTCCTTCAGCCCGCCCTGCCCGCCGTGCGGGACGATCACCAGGCCTTGCGTGACCGTCTCCGCCGGGGTCGACGGCGGGGCGACGGTGATTTCCTTCGGGTTGGTGAGGAAGGCGTCGGCGAGCCGCCGGATCGCGGGCGGCATCGTCGCCGAGAACAGCAGGGTCTGCCGCATGCGCGAGACCAGCGAGACGATTCGCTCGACGTCGGGAATGAAGCCCATGTCGAGCATCCGATCGGCCTCGTCGATCACCAGGATGCGCACGTCGTTGAGCAGCAGCCGTCCGCGATCGAACACGTCGAGCAGCCGGCCAGGGGTGGCGATCAGCACATCGGCACCGCGCTCCAGCACCTTGATCTGTTCGGCCATGGATTCGCCGCCGATCAGCAAGGCTTTGCTGAGCTTGTTGTACTTGCCGTACATATCGAAGTTCTCGGCCACCTGTGCTGCGAGCTCGCGGGTGGGTTCGAGAATGAGCGAGCGCGGCATCCGCGCTTTCGCCCGGCCGGCGGCAAGGATGTCGATCATCGGCAGGGTGAACGAGGCGGTCTTGCCAGTGCCGGTCTGCGCGCAACCGAGCACGTCGCGGCCCATCAGGATGATGGGAATCGCCTGTTCTTGGATCGGTGTAGGCTTGGTGTAGCCCGCGTCGGTAACGGCGCGGAGCACCGTTTCGCTGAGCTCCAGGTCGACGAAAGTCATTGAGAGCGGTCCGTGCGCCGTCTAGCTTGCAGCGCGATCGACGAAAGC
>DAORNH010000253.1:0-1339 GCA_035440865.1 Hyphomicrobiaceae bacterium
AGCAGCGGCGGCAGCAAGCGCCCGAGCGCAGGCACGGCGGAGAGCACGAGGAAGGCAAGTGTCATCGGCGCCGCAATGGCGATGTTGCGCTCGAAGGCGCGCACGAGATCGAGCCCGAACGGCAGGAACACGCCCGCCACCATGGCCATGACGACCGGCATCGGCACGGCGGTCATGACGCGCCGGACGAGGCCCGTCAGGCCGAGCACGAACATGAGAATGCCGGTCGCCATATAGGCTCCGACGATCTCGGGGTAGCTCCAGCTCTGCAGCGCAGGCCCGATCAGCACCGTGCCCGGAATGGTCCAGAAGAAGGCGAGCGGCAGACGGTAGAGCGCCGAGAACAGGATCGTGAGCAGGCCGTTCACGAAAAAGGCGCCGAACACGAACGAGGCGAGTTCCGCTTCCGTGAGGCGCCCCTTGCCGGCGGACAAAATGATGGCGATCGGACCCGCCGCGGCGAACAGGACGGCAATCACGGCGTTGGCGAAACCCTCGAGCGTCAGTGCGCGGGCTATAGCCAGCGGCCCGGCGGGTCGCACGTCTGGCATCTCGATCGGCATCGCCCGCCCTCATTCGCCGGTCCCGACAGCGGGCACGACAGCGCCCGCGCGACGAGCGACGCGTAACGTAGCCGATCGCGGAAAGATAGCCTCGAGATCGCCCAGCTCGGGATCGGATGGGCAGCCTTGCCCGACCGCCTCAGCTGTCGGCACGGACACCGATGGCGCGAGCAAGCGCCTTGATCGTATCCTCGGAGGAGAAGCCGCTGATGGCGATCGTTGCACCCGAGCGCAGCCTGAGCTGCCCCTCGACGACGCCGTAGCCATCATCGTCGTAGTGGCGGGCGAGCAGCACGCGCTCGACCTCGTCGAATGGGATGATCTCGGAGCGGATCGCAAACGAGCCGTTGCGACTGAGCTCAATCTGGCGAAGCTGCGGGTCGACCACGATCGAGGCCACGTCGCCGGGGACGAGCACGCTGTAGACATAGACGCCAACGGCAACGAACAGCGCTGGCATCAGCAGCGCGAGGACCACGAGCTTGCCGTGCCGGAGCAGATTGGGATCGACCAGCGAGAACAGGATCACGGGCGCCGCGAGGCCGAACAGCACCATCGACGTCGCCTGGAGGCCGATCGACCCAGACGCCTGCGGTGCATCGTTCGAGAATTCGACTCGGCCATCAGCGGCCGCTGAGTGTCGCATGACCGTCTCCATACGCGGATACGAGCAATTGTAGGGGAGCTGAGTTTAATTTCCGTGCACTGCCAACATCCGATTTCAGCACGTCCCGCAAGGCTGTGTTAACGCGTGCTCGGCCGCCGCGGCAGGCGGG
>DAORNH010000253.1:1362-5263 GCA_035440865.1 Hyphomicrobiaceae bacterium
ATCGGTGTCACGGTCGAGCCGCCAGGTATCCGTGAGCGGGCTGTAGACAACGCCGGTCGGCTCCGACATCGCAAGGCCCGCGACCTCCAGGTGGCGCGCAAGCTCGTCGGGGGTGACAAACCGCTCCCACTTGTGGGTCCCGACCGGCAGCCAGCGCAGAACATATTCGGCGCCGACGATGGCCAAGGCGTAGGCCTTCACCGTGCGATTGATAGTCGAGAGCACCATCAGGCCGCCGGGCGCAAGCAGCCCACTCAGCAGCTTCACGAACTGACCGACGTCGGGCACATGTTCGACCACCTCGAGGCAGAGGACGACATCGAACCGCGCCCCCTCGGCGGCGAGGTCCTCGGCCAGCCCCTGGCGGTAGGCGATCGGTAGGCCTCCCGCCGCGGCATGCCGCTCGGCGGCCCGGATCGTCTCGGCGGAGGGATCCAACCCTGTGACCTCCGCGCCGAGCCGCGACATGGGCTCGGCAACCAGGCCGCCGCCACAGCCGATGTCGACGAGGGAGAGCCCGGCCAACGGCCGCATGCCTTTGATAGTGCGCCCGAAATGCTCGGCAATCCGGTCGCGTGCATACTCGATCCGGGCCGGGCCGATCTGATGCAGCGGCCGGAACTTGCCGTTCGCATCCCACCATTCGGCGGCGATGCGGTCGAACTGCCGGACCTCCTCGCGGTCCAATGTGGCAGCGGAGCTTGAGCGTGCTTCTGTCATGTAACGGGTGTGGGGTCGGCACCTGTCGACTGTCAATACACCCGCACCAGGCAAACTACGGCTGCGCCGAACAGATTTGATATTCGCTCAGATTGAATTGCCAACTTGCGCGACCGATGACATTGTCCCGCCACCGGTCGGGCGATATTCAGGGGCGCCCAGAATGACAGAAGCCGGGCAGACGTCGAGGGAGAAGTGGACATGGGCATGGCGAGAACCGCCACGCTGCTTGGCGTGGCTGCGGTTCTGTTGGCAGGCCTTCCCGTCATGGCAGGCAAAGGCGGCCCGGCCGATATCGCGCGGCGGCTTGCGAAGGCGCGTGAGGTTGCCACCGACGCGGGCGATCGGCTGCGCTCGGAGGTGAACCAGATTTTGCGCTCGAGCGGACCACTGGCCGGGATCGGCGCCTGCCAGGCCGCCATGCCGAGCATCGTGCAGAGCGCCGCCGAGAATTCAGGCTTCGAGTTGACGCGCACGGCCCTCAAGCTGCGCAATCCCGAGCATGCGCCGGACGCCTGGGAGCTGAAGACGCTCGAGCTTTTCGTTGCGCGCATTGCTGCTGGCGCCGACGTCGGCAAGCTCGAGCACCACGAGGTGGTGGTCACCTCGGAGGGCGAACGCCAGTTCCGCTACATGAAGGCCATCCCGATGGGTGAGCCGTGTCTCACCTGTCATGGCCCCGATATCCGCCAGGACGTGCGCCTCGAGATCGCCCGCACCTACCACAACGACAAGGCCGTCGGCTTCAAGCTCGGCGAACTGCGCGGCGCCTTCTCGCTCTCGCAGTTCATCGACGAGTGATCTGGCCGGCCACGAGTGATGTCAGCGCGGTTGGGGCCGCAATGCCACGAGGCATAGCAGCTCGAACAGCATCTGCGCCCCGCACTGGGCTGTGACCGTGGTCGGGTCGTACTGCGGCGCCACCTCGACCACGTCGCCACCGATGATGTCGATCCCGGCGAGGCCGCGCAGGATCGCCAGCGCCTCGCGGGGCGTGAGGCCGCCGACCTCGGGCGTGCCCGTGCCCGGAGCGAAAGCCGGGTCGAGACTGTCGACATCGAAGGACACGTAGGTCGGTCCGGCGCCGACGATGGCCCGCGCCCGCGCGATCACGGCATCGAGCCCAAGGCGCATCACGTCCTCGGTGTGCAGCACCGTCATGCCGGACTCGTAGGAGAACTCCCAGAGGTACTCGGCACCGCCCCGGATGCCGATCTGGATCGTGCGCTCGGGATCGAGCACGCCCTCGAGCACCGCCTGGCGGAACGGACCGCCGTGATGGAACTTCGTCCCCTCGTAGGCCCCGCCCGTATCGCAGTGGGCGTCGATATGCACCATGCCGACGGGCCGGCCGTCACCGAGCGCCTTCAGGATCGGCAGGCTCACCGAGTGATCGCCGCCGACGGCGAGCGGGAGGACGCCGGCCGCGCGGATCGAGCGGAAATGCCCCTCGATATCGGCGTGGCAATCGGCGAGCGAGTAGCGGCTCCGCATCGGCACGTCGCCGATGTCGGCGACCTTGAGCGCTCCCATCGGCGCAACTCGTAGCACGTGCTCATACGGACCGATGCGCTCGACGCCGCGCACTGCTCTCGGACCAAGCCGCGCGCCGGCCCGGTTCGTTACGCCGAGGTCCATCGGCACGCCGACGAGGGCGACATCGAGCGGATGTGACTGCACTGCCAGATGCCAATCGCGGATGTAGGGCGCGCCGAGCAGCGTGCCCGGCTCCGCGAACGGCCAGCGGCGCCGGTCCGGCTCGGAGAAGACCATCCGCGCCACCGCCGCGAAATGCGGGTCGGAGATGTCGCCGCCCTTGGCTTCGGCATACTTTTCGCGAAGCCGCTCGAGCTTGCCCGGATCCATGGCATCACCCCTCTGCGAGCGCGCCCACGCGATCGAGGAACGCGAGGCAGCGCTCGAGCTCGGCAATTGCCACGAACTCGTTCGGCTGGTGTGCCTGGTCGATGGAGCCCGGACCGCAGATCACCGACGAGCAGCCCGCGTTCTGGAAGTGGCTCGCCTCGGTTCCGTACGGCACCGCGAACGTCGCGTTCTGTCCGACGAGCTTCAGGGCGAGGGAGGTCGCCTTGCTGTCCCTGCCGGAATCGAAGGGCGGCAGCTCGCCGACGAGCTTGGTCGTGATCGCGCAGTCTGGATGCACCTTGCGCATTTCGGGCAGCAGCTCGCGCTCGGCGAAGGCCATGAGCTCGGCCCTTATTTCGGCCGAAGAGCACCCCGGCATGGCGCGCACACCCCAATGGAATGTGCACTTCGGCGGGATGATGTTGTGGGCAATCCCGCCCTCGATCATGCTGACGCTGATCGACGGATATGGCGGATCGAAACGCGGGTTCGAGAAGCGCTCGCCGAGCCGTTGCTCGATGCGCTTCAGCTCCGCAATGAGCTCGCCCGCGACCATGATCGCGCCGACGCCGAGTTGCGGCTTTGAGGAGTGCGCGTCCTTGCCGGTGATTTCGGTGCGGTAGCGATAGCCGCCCTTGTGGGCATCGACGACGCTCATCAAGGACGGCTCGCCGACGAACACCACGCCGGGCTTCGGCAGCGACTTGCCGAACTCGGCGATCATCGGCTTCACGCCCGTGCAGCCGACCTCCTCGTCGTAGGAGAACGCGATATGCAGCGGCGTCTTCAATCGTCGTCGCTTGTAGAGCGGTACGGTCGCGAGCACGCAGGCGAGGAACCCCTTCATGTCGCAGGTGCCGCGGCCATAGAGCCGGCCATCCTTCTCGACCATTGTGTAAGGATCCGTCTCCCACGGCTGACCGGTGACCGGCACCACATCCATGTGGCCCGAGAGCGCGATGCCGCCGTTGCCGGCTGGCCCAACCGTCGCGAACAGGTTTGCCCAGTTGCCGTCGGGTGATGGCAGTAGCCGCGCCTCGACGCCCTCGCTCGCAAGAAAATCGCGGATCCATTCCGCGCACGGCACGTTGCTCTTGTGGCTCGTCGTGTCGAACGAGACGAGCCTCCCCAGGATCTCCTTCGCGGTGTGGATGCTGGCGGCCATGAGCGTCTGTCCCCGGTCTGTTTCGAGCGAGCATTGGCCGGGCCGGCATGGCCGGTCAAGGCAGATGCGCCAGCCGCCCTTGCGGGACAGCCCCCGGCAAGACGCATGTTGCGGGCGGCCCTCGCCACATGCCAGTTATTGCCGAACGAT
>DAORNH010000253.1:5304-6744 GCA_035440865.1 Hyphomicrobiaceae bacterium
CCCGCCGCATGACCGGCGGTCAAGCACTCGCCGAGATGCTGAAGCTCGCGGACGTCGGGCCGATGTTCGGCATGGGTGGCTTCCAGCTGCTCCCCTTCTACGAGGCCTGCCGGGCGCTGAAGTTGCAGCACTATCTCATCAACGACGAGCGCTCGGGCGCCTTCGCGGCCGATGCCTACGCCAAGGTGACGAACCGGCCGGGCGTGGTCGATGCGACGCTCGGGCCGGGCGCCACCAACCTGTTGACAGGCCTCGTCGAGAGCCTCAACGCCGGCCTCCCCATGATCGCCATCGTCGGCGATGCCAACCGCGAGCATGCCTGGAAGAACATGACGCAGGAGACGCGGCAGATCGAGATGCTGCGCCCCGCCGTCAAGGAGGTGATCCGCGTCGAGGTGATCAAGCGGCTGCCGGAGCACGTCCGGCGCGCCTTCGCCGTCGCGACGAGCGGCCGGCCTGGTCCGGTCATCATCGACGTGCCCGAGGACATCGCCCACGGCGAGCACGACTTCGACGCGGCCGATTTCTGGATCGATCCCGGCACTCTGAAAGCTCAAGCCCGACGCCTCCGCGCCGATCCGGCCGAACTTGCGCGCGCAGTCGCTCTCCTCGCCAAGGCCGAGCGGCCGATCATCATGGCAGGCGGCGGCGTGCACATCTCCGATGCCCACGCCGCACTGCAGACGCTCGCCGAGCGCCACGGCATCCCCGTCGCCCACACGATGACGGGGAAGGGCGCGATCGCCTGCACCCATGCGCTGTCGGCGGGCCTCTTCGGCCGCTATGACCGCATCGCCAACGGCATGATCGCGGAATCGGATTGCCTCATCGTCGTCGGCTGCAAGCTCGGCGAGATCGCAACGAAGCGCTTCCAGCTGATCCCGCCGGGGAAACCCGTCATCCACGTCGAGATTGTCCCCGACGAGATCGGCCGCACCACGAGGACCGACATCGGCCTCGTAGGTGACGCCCGCCTCGTCATCGAGGACATCACGGCGGCACTCGGTGACGGCAAGGCGGCCGCCGGGAGGCGAGCACAATGGTGCGCCGAGGTGCCGAAGCGCATGGCCGCCTGGCGCAAGAGCGCGGCGGAGCGTGTGGAATCGAAGGAGAGCCCGATCAACGTCGGCCGCCTGATGGGCGAGCTCAACAAGATCATGCCGGCGGACGGCATCGTCGTCGCCGACGGCGGCTTTGCTGCGCACTGGGGTGGCCTCTTCTTCGATACGAAGAAGGCCGGCCGCCATTTCCTGCCCGATCGTGGGCTCGCATCGATCGGCTACGGCGTCCCGGGCGGTATCGGCGCGCAGATCGCAGCGGGCAAGCGCCGCGTCGTCTCACTCACCGGTGACGGCGGCTTCAACATGAGCCTCGGCGAGCTCGAGACGGCTCGCCGCGTCGGCGCGAACTTCGTCGCCATCGTCTTCAACAACGCGGCTT
>DAORNH010000254.1:0-748 GCA_035440865.1 Hyphomicrobiaceae bacterium
GGCGAGCTGGGCCGCCCGGCGCGCACTATCCGGATCGGCATCGACAGCGCCCGCGATCTCGTGCGCCAGCTCCGAGATCCGCTCGACGCGGTCCTTCTGCGAGCCGAGCTTCTCGTGGAATGTGATGCCGGCAAGATCGGAGGCCATCTCGTCGAGTGGCCGCTTCAAGTCTTGCGTCCAAAAGAAGCGGGCGTCGGAGAGGCGCGCGCGGATCACCTTCTCGTTGCCGGCGACGATGGTCTTGCCGCCATCCGTGGCAATGAGGTTCGAGACGAGCAGGAAGCGGTTGGCGAGCGTCCCCGTCTTCGGGTCCTTCAGCGAGAAACACTTCTGGTGCGTGCGCATTGCCGTCGTCAGGCACTCGGCCGGAACCTCGAGGAACTCACGCTCGAACGTCCCCAACATCACGGTCGGCCACTCGACGAGGCCGGCGTTCTCGGCCAGCAGCCCCTCGTCCTCGACGATCTCGAGCTTGGCCTTCGCCGCGATCTCCTGCGCTTGCTCGCGGATCATCAGGGCGCGCTCGGAGGCGAGAAGGAGGACTTTGCGCTCCTTGAGCTTCGTCGCGTAGTCCTCGAAACCCTTCACCTCGAACGGATCGTTGCCATGGAAGCGGTGGCCGCGCGTTGCTCTACCGCTCGCGACGCCACCCCACGTGAATGGCACGACCTTGCCGTCGAACAGGCAGATGATCGAGTGCAGCGGGCGCACCCAGGTCTCGCTGCTCATCCCCCAGCGCATCGACTTC
>DAORNH010000254.1:758-1271 GCA_035440865.1 Hyphomicrobiaceae bacterium
GCCAGGAGAACTTCGAGAGTACCGCCGGCATGATCGCCGCAATGATCTCGGCCGTCGGGCGACCTTTCTTCTCGATGGTGGCGACGTAGTAGCTGCCCTTCTTGTCCTCGACGACCCGTGCGTCCCCTATGCTTGCGATGCCCGCGCCCTTGAGGAAGCCCTGGATCGCGGCATCGGGCGCTCCGACCCGCGGTCCCTTGCGCTCATCGACGACAGTCGGGGACTGCGCGGGCAGCCCGTCGACGACCAGCACGAGGCGGCGAGGTGTCGAGCAGGAGACGGTCTTCAGACGTGCCTCGGCGGCGGTCGACTGCCCCTTCTGTCCGCCGTCCTTGGCCAGACCCGCGCCCAGCCCCTCGGTCTCCAGCGCCGCGAGCACCGCTTGCGCGAGGTCGGAGGCCGCGCGTGCCTGCATGCGCGCGGGGATCTCCTCGGAGAAGAGCTCGATCAGCAGCTCGGACATGGCATTGGCTCGAACGAAAGGGCGGCTGCACGACGGGGCAGCCTTGGACC
>DAORNH010000254.1:1289-6730 GCA_035440865.1 Hyphomicrobiaceae bacterium
CGGGTCAATCAATTGCGACGAGCGGTCCGGGCCACCTTCTGCCAGCGCTATCACTCCGAGAGGGTCGGCGGTTCGGTGGTGGTCTCGCCGAACCAGAGCCAATGCCCATCCGGGTCGCGCAGCTCGAACTCGCGCATGCCGTAGAGGGTGATGCGCAGCGGCGTGACGGAAAGGCCCTTTGCCGCCAGATCACCGTGCAGCACCGTCACGTCATCGGGATAGATGTAGAAAATCTGGAAATCGCGGGCGCGTGCCGGGATGGCCTCCAGATCAGACTCGCCCGGCGCATTGAACATGAAGTGCGTCTGATCGCGCTTCAGATGGCACCAGACGGGCTCGGGGTCGCCGAAGGATGCCACCAGCTCGAAGCCGAGCTCCTCCCGATAGAAGGCAATGGTGCGCTTGAGGTCGCGCACGCTCAACATCGGAATGAGCCGCTTCCAGGCCATTTCTCCCCCGTGGTGCCCCTCGATGCGATGATCAGATAGAACCCGGACGGGGCGCGGCAAGCGTGTTCATCCGCCGCGGGATGATTTCCGTCAGCCGCGCGTCGGTGGCACTGCTGCGGGGCAGATCACGCGCGCTCGCGATATGGCGTCCGAACGGCTCTCGAACACGCCGAGTAGCTCGCCTCCGCGTGCGTGATCGGCAATGAATGCGTCGGCCAGCGCCTGCTCCTGGCCGTCCAGCACCTGGAGCGCCGTGAGATGGGTCTCGCCGCCGATGCTGACCGAGATCAGCGCGTTGCGCGTGCCGCCGTAGCTCGCGGTGAAGATGCGGCAGGCGGCGCTCGGTGACGCAGCGGGCGTCGGGGCGGGGCCCGGCAGCGGGCCGCCAAGGCTCGAGCGGGCATGAGCTGCGGGATTCGGCAGGATGGACGCCGGCTGAGGGCTCGGGGCCGCAGTTGGGGCCGGAGTGACGGGCGCCGCAGATTTCGCAGCCTTGCGGCGCGCTGGCTCCGGCCGAGGCGGCGCCTTGGCGACGACCCGCGTTTCGTCCTGCTCGTCGACGCCGTGGCAATGAGCCGTGCGGAAGCGGTCGGCGATGGATTCGATCATCGTCCAGTAGCGCCGGTCCATGGCCCAGCGGCGCGTGAGATCCGCCCAGGTCACCGTGCGGCCGAGGCGACGAGAGATGGCGATGATGCCGTCCTGGTTGTCGCGCGTACGCTTGGCGACCGGGTTTTCGACCTTGTCGCCGGCGTAGGCCACGAGGTGCTGGATCTGGGCGAGGACGCCCGTCGACACGTCGGGAAAGGCCTCGCCTGGAACGCCGCGTCCCGTCGTGCCGAGACCGGCGAAATTGAACTGCTTCGGCTTGGCATCGCCCCAGCCGCTGCCGCGTCGGTAGGAGAGATAATTCGTCTCGATCAGCATCTGATAGAAGGCATAGTCCCAGCGGACGCGGTTCGCATCGCCATGCGCCTTGTAGAGCTTGGCGATGTCTTCATAGACCGGATCGAGACCCGGATTGCGCTCTTTGAGGAAAAGCATCAGGCGGCGCGGCGACACGCACTCGGGAACCGGATTACCGGCATGTGTCCTGATCTCGGGCGCCTTGCCGACGGCGCCCGCCGTCACGGGCAGCAGCACCACCAAACCAGCCGCGAGCGTCGACCAGCGAAAGAGCTGCGATCGCAAGAGCTGTCTCGCGGAGGCGGCATTGCCTCCGTTCCCATCAAGTCCGACCATGACCGTCCCCGTCTGTTTTGCAGAGCATCAGCGCGCTTTGCGGGTCTTGATTGCCCGCTTGCGCGCTTTTCTGATTTCGGCGTGTGCCGCCGCAGTCTTCTTGGAAATCGTCCGAACGTGCATCGCACCCTTCCCGTGGCGCGATCCTATTCAGCCCTCGGGGCAGAGCTCGAAGGCCTTGTCGAGGGCAACAGCCTGGCTCGCGAATTCCTCGAGCAGCATGCCGCCCTTGGCGTAGGCCGAGATGTAGGCGTCGGCCTCGCGGCGCTCCTGGCCCTCGTTGACGTCGAGCACCGTCAGATTGATGGTCTTGCCTGTCATCGATCGGATGATGATGGCGCGCGATCCGCCGTAGCTCGCCGTCCACACGCGGCACTCGCTACCTGGCGGTACTGCGGGTGAGGCGACCGCCGGCGCAGCAGGTGGCGCTGTGAGTTTCGGGATCGCAACCGGCTGGGCGACGGGCGCAGCAGGAGCCGCTTTTGGCTTCACTTTCGGCGCGCCGCCGGCTGTCGCCGCGGTTGCTGCCGAAGGAGCGATGGTTGCCGCGGCATCGCCGGCGTCAGGCGCGGACACGGCCGTCGGGTCGACCGACTTGGCAATCAAGCCAGCACCCAATCCGGAGCGGCGAACCGTGCGATCGCCCTTAGCGTCGGCAAGCGCCTTGCGGGCGAGATCAGCGCCCGGGGTCGTCGGCGCATCGGCAGGCACCGCAGCAGTTGCCGCGGGCGCGCGACCCTTGCGCGCCTCGGCAACGAGGCCTGGTTCCGGGTCGGACTTGTTGCAGAACTCGGCGAAGAAGCGCTTGGCGTGGCTGTCGATCGCCTCGGCATAGGCCTCATCGGTTGCCCAGCGCTTGGCGACATGCGCCCAGGTGAACGGGCCCTTGACGTGCTTCTGCCACGACTTGAGTACGCCCCACTGCTGCACCTTGCGCGTGCGCTCGGCGACAGCGTTGTCGACGCGCTCGCCCGCGTAGATGAGCACGTGCTGGAGGTGGGCGAGCACGCCCGTCGAGACGTCACCGAAGCTCTCGCCGGCCTCGCCATTCCCGGTCGCGCCGAGGCCAGCAAAATTGTTCTGGCGGGCCGCAACGTCACCGCGACGGCTGCCTTCGCGCGTGAAGCTCAGGTAGCCCGTCTCGATGGCCATCTGCACAAAGGCGAAATCCCAGCGGATGCCGAGCGTTTCGCCATGCCGCATGTAATCGACGGCGATCTTCGCAAAACGCGGATCGAGCTTGTCGTTGCGGGACTTGATGAAGGACATGAGGCGCCCGGGCGTCACGCACGCGGGAACCTGATTATGCGCCGATACCTTCACTGGCGGCATCGACTGGGACGCGGCCCCTGCCGAAATCGCGAGCGGCACGGACAGCAGTGCGAGAGCACCTACGCGGTACTTCATGGACTGACAACCCTGGCTACCTGCTACAACTCTGTTTTGCGCCTGTTTTTAGTTAAATTGGTTATATGCGCTTCGAGTTGAGGTTCCATTACCGCCCCCGTTCGGCGGTCTTACACACTTTCTCAACTTGGTTTGAGGCGCGAGTGCGAAGCTCGAAGGGAGGAATTGTGGCAATCCCGCGATTTCCTCGGGCTTGCCACGGAAAAAGTGCTTCAGACGCGCGAAAGGCGCCCCGCTCTCGCGCGGGACGCCCTCCTCGTCTCGTTCGATTGGCCGGACAGATTGTCCGCCGACCGCTCTGAACTCAGACTACTTCTTGTCGCCGGCGGGCGGCGCGGGCGGGACAACACCCGGCTGCGGCGCCGGAGCCGGCGCGGTCGGTGCCGGACCCTTCATGTCAGCAGGCGTCGGCGGGCCGGTCACTTCGCCGAGCAGCAGCTTCAGCGCGAACTGGAGCTGTGTGTCCTTCTCCTCCTCGCGGGGGACATAGGCGGACGAACCCGACGTCTCTCTCTCCCCTGCCTTCGAGCCGTCACCCTTGAGATGGCCGCGCAAGGATGCCTCGCCCCGTGGCCGCTCCGGCGTCTTGGCCTTGAGCTCTGGCGGCAGATCCTGCTCGATCAGCATGTCGGGATCGATGCCCTTGGCCTGGATCGAGCGGCCCGACGGCGTGTAGTAGCGGGCTGTCGTAAGGCGGATCGCACCGTTGTTCTGCCCGAGCGGGATGATGGTCTGCACCGAGCCCTTGCCGAACGATCGCGTGCCGATGATGATCGCGCGCTTGTGATCCTGGAGCGCACCAGCGACGATCTCGGATGCAGAGGCCGAGCCGCCGTTGATGAGAACCACGACCTTCTTGCCTTCGGTGATGTCGCCACGACGCGCGTTCGCCCGCTGCGTTTCCTCGAGGTTGCGCCCCTTCGTCAGAACGATGGCGCCTTCGTCGAGCAGATCGTCCGTGACGGCAATCGCCTGCTCGAGCAGGCGGCCCGGGTTGTTGCGCAGGTCGATGATGTAGCCCTTCACGCGCGTGCCGAGCTTCTTCTTAATCTCATCGACCGCCTTCACGAGGTTGACGTGGGTCTGCTCGTTGAAGGTCGAGATCTTGACGTAGCCGATATCGCCGATCGTCTTCCATTTCACCGCTTGGATCTTGATGATGTCGCGGACGATACGGATCTCGAGCGGCTCCTCGCGGCCCTGGCGGCGGATGGTGAGCACGATCGGCGTATTGACCGGGCCGCGCATCTTCTCGACCGCCTGGTCGAGCGCCAGACCGACGATCGACTCGCCGTCGAGGTGCGTGATGAAATCGTTGGCGAGGACACCCGCCTTGTGGGCCGGCGTGTCATCGATCGGCGAGACGACCTTGACGACGTTGTTCTCCATCGTCACCTCGATGCCGAGGCCGCCGAACTCGCCCCGCGTCGAGATCTGCATGTCGCGGAAGCTCTTCGGGTTGAGGTAGGCCGAATGCGGATCGAGTGCGTTCAGCATGCCGTTGATGGCGGCATCGATCAGCATCGAGTCGTCCGGCTTCTCGACGTAGTCGTTGCGCACCCGCTCGACCACATCCCCGAACAGATCGAGCTTCTTGAAGATCTCGGAATTTCCCGAGGCCGAGTAGGTCCTGGACACGTTCAGGACCGTCGTCGCCCCCGCAAGAACGGCGAGCGCCAGGAATGTCCAGAACGCGAATTCGGGTTTGCGCCTCATCATTGCACCTTTGTAGCCGGATCCGCCCACCATGGATCGGGATTAATCGGCCGGCCGTCCTTCCGGAACTCGATATATAGGACGGGATTCGTTCCCTGCGACTTCGCCGCCGTCTTCGGAGCAGCAGGCATTGTGCCAACCGGCTCACCCATCAGCACGAACTGCCCGACTTGAACGTCGATCTGCGACATGCCGAGCAGTACGATATGATAGCCGTCCCCACCGCTGATGATCAAGGTCGGGCCGAGCTGCTTGAAGAGGCCTGCGAATACCACCCAGCCGTCAGCGGGAGCTGTCACGCGTGCATCGTGCCGCGTCGAGATGTAGATGCCCTGCGAGTTGCCGCGGGCGGACTTGTCGCCGAAGCTCGAAACGCGTTGACCGTGAACGGGCAGGCGCAGTTGCTTCAGAGCCTTGGCGAAAGGCATGGCCGGCGCGATGCGCCCGGGGCTGAAGCTCGTAAATGTGCCCTTGGGGGCGATCTCGACGGCCGGCGCCGGGAGAGCCGACTTTGGTATGGGCTGCACCGCAGCGAGTTTCGGCCGTTCACCATCAGCGGCCACTGGGGCGGCACCGGACGGCGCAAGTGGCGGCGGCTATGAGTCCGAGGGCGGTTCGCTCGGCGCC
>DAORNH010000255.1:0-245 GCA_035440865.1 Hyphomicrobiaceae bacterium
CCACGCAAAACACCAGCCGAGTAAGCCCGGTCCTAGAGTTCCGCGTGCCCGTGTCGATGCAACCACCCTCACCCGTCCTGCAGCAAAGATCAACGGCATGCGGTTCGGCAAGTGAACATTTCGCCGATCGCTGCGGCGGACCCGTCACATCTCGCCAGCGATCGTGGCAGTCCTGCGGCGGTCATGTTGCAATCCACGCTCGGGAGCCCGCGGGCTCACGGCGCCCGCCAATCGTCGTGAGCGGC
>DAORNH010000255.1:388-6726 GCA_035440865.1 Hyphomicrobiaceae bacterium
CATCGGCCGGCGATAGAGGTAGACGAGGTCCTGTTCGGGCGCGGCGTCCATCACGCTCTTCTTCTCGAGGCTCACGCCTTGGTAGAGGCCCATCAAATCGAAAGGGCTCTCGATGCCGAGCGCGTCCAGCACCTCGTCGGTCGGGAAATCCTCGACCTGGATGACGAGGTTGTTGCAGCGCTTGCGGAACTCCTCCGGGATCACCGCCCAAGCATCGGCCGCCAGCGCCTCGAAATCAGCGAGCGTGGGAGCCTTGAGCAAGGTGATGTGAGGGTTGGTTGCCATCGGCCTGCTCCATCACGCCCGCGCCCGCACCACGTCCGGTGGCAGGGCCTCGGTGGTCAGCGCCGCGATCACGGCATCGAGTGACATGGTCTCGCTCGCCTGGCTGCCGAGGCGGCGGATGGAGACCGTGCGCTCCTCGGCCTCGCGCTTGCCGACGACGAGCAGGATCGGCGTCTTCGCGACGGAGTGCTCACGCACCTTGTAGTTGATCTTCTCGTTGCGCAAGTCGACGTCCGCGCGGAGGCCCGCGCGCTTCAAGGCCGTCACGACCTCGGCGGCGTAGCCGTCTGCATCCGAGACGATCGTACACACCGTCGCCTGTACGGGCGCGAGCCAGAGCGGCAGATGGCCGGCCGTGCTCTCGATGAGGATGCCGAGGAAGCGCTCGAGCGAGCCGCAGATCGCGCGATGCACCATAACCGGGCGGCGCTTCTCGCCGTCGGCGGCGACATAGGTTGCGCCGAAACGCTCAGGCAGGTTGAAGTCGACCTGCGTCGTCCCGCACTGCCACTCGCGGCCGATCGCGTCCTTCAGCGTGTACTCGAACTTCGGGCCGTAGAACGTGCCTTCGCCCTCGTTGATGCCGGTCTTGATGCGATTGTCGGAAGCTGCCATGCGGGCGAGGACCTTGCGCAGGATGCTCTCGGCGTGATCCCACATGGCGTCAGTGCCGACGCGCTTTGCCGGCCGGGTCGCGAGCTTCACCATCACCTCCTCGAAGCCCATGTCCTTGTAGACGGACATCATGAGGTCGTTGATCTTCAGGCACTCGGCCTCGAGCTGCTCCTCGGTGCAGAATACGTGGGCATCGTCCTGCGTGAAACCGCGCACGCGCATGAGGCCGTGCAGCGCGCCCGAGGCCTCGTAGCGGTGCACGCAGCCGAACTCGGCGAGCCTCGTCGGCAGGTCTCGGTAGCTCTTCGAGCCCTGCTTGAAGATCTGCACGTGACCCGGGCAGTTCATCGGCTTCAGCGCGAACACCTTCTGGTCTGCGCTCTCGTCCTTCGGGTTCATGAAGGCGGTCGCCGACTTCACCGCGAACATGTTGTCGGAGTACCAGCCCCAGTGGCCCGACGTCTCCCAGAGCGACTTATCGAGGAGCTGCGGGCCCTGCACCTCCTGGTAGTCGTCGGCGAGGCGGCGGCGCATGTAGGCGATGAGGCTCTGGAACGTCGTCCAGCCCTTCGCATGCCAGAAGACGACGCCCGGCCCCTCCTCTTGGAAGTGGAAGAGGTCCATCTCGCGGCCGATCTTCCGGTGATCGCGCTTCTCGGCTTCCTCCTGCTGCTTCAGGTAGGCGGCGAGCTCCTCGTCCTTGGCAAAGGCAACGCCGTAGACGCGCTGCAACTGCGCGTTCTTGGCATCGCCCCGCCAGTAGGCGCCCGCGAACTTTGTGAGCTTGAACGCCTTGCCGATGTGGCCCGTCGCCGTCATATGCGGGCCGCGGCAGAGGTCGAGCCAGCTGCCCTGCGAATAGATTTTCAACTCCTCGCCGGCCGGAATGGCGTCGACGAGTTCGACCTTGAAATGCTCGCCCTTCGCCTTGAAGTGCGCCTTCGCCTTGTCGCGGCTCCACACCTCCTTCGTGAACGGGACGTTGCGGGCGATGATCTCGCCCATGCGCTTCTCGATCTTGGGGATGTCCTCCGGCACGAACGGCTCGGCCTTGGCGAAGTCGTAGAAGAAGCCGTTTTCGATGACAGGGCCGATCGTCACCTGCGTGCCGGGCCAAAGCTCCTGCACGGCCTCGGCGAGGACGTGAGCGCAGTCGTGCCGGATGAGCTCCAGCGCTTCTGGATCGGTGCGCGAGAGGAACTTGATCGCCGCGTCGCTCTCGATGCCATCGGCGAGGTCGGCGACGACGCCGTCGAGGCTCATGGCGACCGTGCGCTTGGCGAGCGAAGGCGAGATCGACTTGGCGACCTCGAGGCCGGTCGTGCCGCGCTTCACCTGACGCTTGGCGCCGTCGGGGAAGGTCAGCGAAATGTCGGTCATGGCCGGTTTCTCCTCGGTTCGTCCGGCCGCGCGAGCGGCGGACGAGCCGAGATAATCCTTTGCTCAATCGGGAGCAAGACGGGAGGGGCTCCGGCATGGCGCATGCGCGACCGGATCGCCTGCCGGCGCGCTCGCGTGAGGTCGAGTGCCAGCTATCGGCGGCAGATGAGCTTCCGGCACGGGTTCGGCGGCAGAGGGCGCGGGCGAATGATGACACGGTGCGCCGAGCCGGTGCGGACAACTGCGGGCCCGGGCGGGCCAGCAGTTGTGCCTGCCGGCGGCGGCAAGGGCACGGCCGACGCCACGCTCGCTGCCTGCAGAACGCCCGCCGCCAGCAGCGGGCAAAGGATGAAACAACGCAATCTCGGCATGATGCTCTCCGGTCAGTTGGAGGGTTGTGGTCGAGGTCCTCAAATCATGAGTGCGCCTACCGGAGCGAAACCTTGGGCGTCGATACGAGATTGAAAGCTTGTTGCCGCGGGCCTCGAAATGAAAGCCTCAGGGCGGCGCGCTTCTCAATATCTTGTTTACCGGTCTCAGGCACTCTCTCGTCTGTGAGCGAGGTGCCGAGTTGCGGCGCGCCCTGTCGGGGCGCCGCCATCGTCGAGGCTCCCGCATCGTGTGTGTCAGTCGAGTAGTCGAGTAGCTGTACCCATGGCGAAGCGCGTCCTGATCGTCGATGACGATCCCGTCCAGCGGCGTCTGCTGGAGGAGTGCGTCAAGCGCTCCGGTTATGAGGTGAAGTGTGCGGCCGGGGGCGAGCAGGCGCTCCAGATCCTCGAAGGTCCAGACCGCGGCGGCATCGCGCTCGTCCTCCTCGACCTCGTGATGCCCGGCGCCGACGGCCTCGCCGTGCTCGACCGTCTCAACGCCAGGCCGGGCGTTCCCCCAATCATCGTGCAGACGGCCAACGGCTCGCTCGATGCCGCGATCAACGCCATGCGCCTCGGCGCCTCCGATTTCGTCGTGAAGCCGGTGAGCCCCGAGCGGCTCGAGGTTTCCATGAAGAGCGCGCTCAAGATCGAGGCGCTGCAGGGCGAGATCACGCGAATCAAAAAGAAGGCGGAAGGGACGCTCACATTCTCCGACCTCATCATACGCGGCGAGGCCATGCTGCGGGTGATCACGCAGGGCAAGAAGGTCGCGTCCTCCAATATTCCCGTTCTGATCGAGGGCGAGTCGGGCGTCGGCAAGGAGCTGATCGCACGCGCCATCCAGGGCGAGAGCGAGCGGCGCTCGAAGCCATTCGTGACGGTCAACTGCGGCGCGATCCCAGAGAACCTCGTCGAGAGCACGCTGTTCGGCCACGAGAAGGGCTCGTTCACGGGCGCAGTCGACAGGCGGGTCGGCAAGTTCCAGGAGGCCGACGGCGGCACTCTGTTCCTCGACGAGATCGGCGAGCTGCCGCTCGACGCCCAGGTAAAGCTCCTGCGCGCGCTGCAGCAGGGCGAGATCGATCCGGTCGGCTCAAAGCGCCCGATCAAGGTCAATTTCCGCCTCGTCTCGGCGACCAACCGGGACATGATCCAACTCGTCAAGGACGGCAAGTTCCGCGAGGACCTCTACTATCGAATCTCCGGTTTCCCGATCCTGATGCCGCCACTGCGCGACCGCATCGAGGACGTGCCCGAGCTCGCCCGCCACTTCCTGGCCCGCTTCGCGGCCGAGGAGGGGAAGCGCATCGCAGCCATCGCACCGACGGCCCTCGAGCTGCTGATGAGCTATTCCTGGCCCGGCAATGTGCGCCAGCTCGAGAATGCGATCTTCCGCGCCGTGGTGCTCGCGGAAGGCAGCGAGCTCACGATCGCCGAGTTCCCGCAGATCGCGGCCCACGTCGAAGGGTTCGCGGCCGAGATTCCGGCGGCTCCTGCACAGGTCGACGATACGCCGACCTTCACCGGACCGGCGCTGCTCGGTGCCGAGGACCTCGTTCCGCGCACGGTCGAGCTCGGTGGCGGCAAGGGCACGCTTGGCATTCCGGCCGTAGACGATGAAGGAGAGATCCGCTCTCTCGAGGCGATCGAGGCCGACATGATCCGGCTGGCGCTCGGACGCTATCGCGGTCATATGACCGAGGTGGCCAAGCGTTTGAACATCGGCCGTTCCACACTCTACCGGAAGATGCAGTACTATGGGCTCGAGCCGCGCGTCGGCTGATCTCGCACCTTCGAGTTTCGTGATGCCGGCCTCGCCAAAAGCGGCTGCCATGCGTCCAACGAGGCGTGGCAGCGCCGTGCGGCTTTCGCGTCGATCGTAATTGCCGATTGCGGCCCCGACAGTTCAGCGCGGCGCGCGCACGATTTCCCGTGCGCCGTATCATAGCGTGCGCACGCGACGAACTCGCGCCACAATTGTCACGGCGTCATCTCTTGACCGCTCAGCACGCAGCGTCGTTTGGCGACGCTGCGTTGCACGTATGCTCGATCCGAGCATTCCCGCGATCCAGGTTGCGGGCGAGCGCGATGATGGTCTACGAGCCGCACTCTATCGGTGCGGCTGTTGGGCAACAGCTGGCGCAGCTCACGACAGTGTGCTGGATCGTGTTTGGCAATCGGTGGCGTCTGCGGCTAGCGTGCGCGCCGAGAGAGTATTGTGGTCGGAGCGGAGCATGCTGCGTCGTCTCGCATTGTCGGTCGTCCTCGCCGGCGGTTTCATGTCCGGCTCAGCTTTGGGCATCGAGCCTGATGCGCCCGAACGGCTCCTCACCACCGAGGATCTCGTGAAATCGGTGCTGCGCGACGTGGTGGCGCGCATGAAGCCGACGGCGAGCCCGCGGGACCGGCAGGAGCGCGCCGCGATCTCGGCCTTCTATGAAGGCCGCGATTGGCGACCGGCGTGGGTCGATGCCAAGGGCCTGAATGACAAGGGCCGCGCGATCGTCGAGGAAATCAAGGCGGCGGACGATTGGGGCCTTGTCGCCTCGACCTTCGAGCTGCCGAACCTCGCGGGTGCCGGCGCCGCCTTGGGCAACCAGGTGATCGCCGCCGAGGATCTGAGGCTCACGGTCGCGATCTTGAAATACGCACGCGAGGCCCGCGGCGGCAGGACCGACCCGTCGGTGCAGCTGTCGAAGAATCTCGATCGGACGCCGGCGCTATTCGAACCGAGAAGCGTTCTCGACGAGACGGCGACCTCCGAGGATCCGTCAGCCTATCTGCGCCGCCTTCATCCTCAGCACCCGCAGTTCGAACGTCTGCGGAAGGCCTATGTCGCACTCAAGGCGAAGGGCCACGTCGCGATCGAGAAAATTCCGGACGGGCCGCGCATCGCGCCCGGCACTTCGCACCCTCACGTCGCCATCGTCCGGCGCCGGCTCGGGCTCGCCTCGCTCGGTGACGACGGCCGCGACATGTTCCTCGATGAAGCCGTGGCCAGGGCGCTCCGTGAGTTCCAGTCGGCGCGCGGCATCACGCCCGCCTCCAGTGCCATCGATCTTGCCACGCGTCGCGCCTTCAACGCGGTCGAGGGCGGCAGTCCGAAACGCCTACTTGCCAACATGGAGCAGTGGCGCTGGATGCCCGACGATCTCGGGGCCTTCCATGTCTGGGTCAGCATTCCCGATTTTACCGTGCGCGTCATGAAGGATGGCCAGGTGATCTGGTCGGAGCGCATCATCGTCGGCAAGGTCGATACGCAGACGCCGATCTTCTCGGATGAGATGGAGTTCGTGGTCTTCCATCCCGAGTGGGGCGTGCCGGATTCCATCAAGGTCAAGGAGCTCTGGCCGTCGCTGCGCCATTCGACCAGCATCCTCGCCAAGCAGAACCTGCGTGTCATGCACAATGGTCGCGTGATCGATCCCGATTCCGTCGATTGGGCGGGCGTCGACCCGCGGACCTTCTCGTTCATCCAGACGTCCGGCAACGGCAACGTGCTCGGCGTCGTGAAGTTCCGCTTCCCGAACAAGCACGACGTCTACATGCACGACACGCCGACGAAGGGCCTGTTCAGCTCTGCCGTGCGCGCCTACAGCCACGGCTGCATGCGCGTCCAGAACCCCGTGCGTCTCGCCGAGATCGTGCTCGCCCACGACAAGCAGATGGCCGCCGAGCGCGTTC
>DAORNH010000256.1:0-2283 GCA_035440865.1 Hyphomicrobiaceae bacterium
GCCCGAGGGCTCGCCGAGCACGATGGCGACGAGCTTCACGCCCTCGCGCGTGGCACTCGCGACGACATTGTAGCCGCTATCGCAGATGAAGCCCGTCTTGATGCCGTCGGCGCCCTCGTAGGTCATCAGCAGCGTGTTGTGCGAGCGCATGCGGCGGCGGCCGACGCGCACCTCGGGCTGCGACCAGTAGCCGGCGTGCTCGGGGAACTCGGTCAGCACGGCGCGCGTGAGCTTGGCGAGGTCGCGCGCCGTCGTTACCTGCTCGGGCGCCGGCAGTCCGTGCGGATTGACGAAGTTCGTCCGCGTCATGCCGAGGCGCTTCGCCCGGTCGTTCATCAGCTTGACGAAGGCTTCCTCGCTGCCGCCGACGCCCTCGGCGAGCATCACGGCGACGTCGTTCGCCGATTTTACGATGAGCGCCTGCAGCGCGAACTCGATGGTCACCTCGGTGCCGACCGGCATGCCGATCTTGCTCGGAGGCTGGGCGAGCGCATTCTCGGAGACGGTGATCTTCGTCGCCATCGTGACGCGTCCGGCCTTCAACGCCTCGAAGACGAGATAGGCCGTCATGATCTTGGTCACGGACGCCGGATGCCAGGCGTGGTCGGGATCTTCGGCGTAGAGCACGCGGCCCGACTTCGGATCGAACAGTAGCGCAGGACCAGCCGATGCATCTGCCGGCACACTGGCGACTAATGCCACGGCAACGGGCAAGGCGACGGCTGCTCGCCCAGCGAGCCGTGACGAAATCGCTTTCAACATCTGGCCTCTTTCGACCTTCTCGCGCATCGCGTGCGCCAGCCGGCACCGTCGCAACCACCAGTCCCACATGCTTATGTCCCTTTCGCGGTCGCTTGCAAAGCCGACAAAGTGTCGTGCACCCGGGCCTGGTAGATGCCAAAGCGTCCGCTCGCGATCCCGACTGCCGTGTGCAGTCTGGTTGCGCCCCTCGTGCCGGCGCTGCTAATGGCGATCACCGAGTCGCGCGCTGTATCGACGAAGGGTGGAGGACACGATGCATTTCTCGCTGACCGAGGAGCAGGCCGCGATCCAGGAGACGGCGCTCGCCTTCGCACGTGACCGGCTCGCGCCAGGTGCTGCCGAGTGGGACGAGAAGGGCTTTTTCCCCGTCGACGTCATTCGCGAGACGGCGGCCCTCGGCATGGCGACGATCTATGTCCCGGCCGAGAAGGGCGGCTCAGGTCTTTCGCGGCTCGACGGCGCGCTCATATTCGAGGCGCTCGCAACGGGCTGCCCGGCGATCTCGTCCTACATCTCGATCCACAACATGGTCGCCTGGATGCTGGCCCGCTATGGCTCCGATGACCAGGCCGCCCGCTGGATGCCGAAGCTCGCCTCGATGGAGTGGCTCGCCTCCTACTGCCTGACGGAGCCGGGTGCCGGCTCGGATGCGGCTGCCCTCGCGACCACCGCCCGCCGCGACGGCGATCACTATGTGCTCGACGGTGTCAAGCAGTTCATCTCGGGCGCAGGTGCGACCGACCTCTACTTCGTCTTCGCGCGGACCGGCGGCGAGGGCGCCAAGGGCGTCTCCGCCTTCATCCTGACAAGGGACATGTCGGGCCTCTCGTTTGGCGCCAACGAGCGAAAGATGGGTTGGAATGCGCAGCCGACGCGGCAGGTGATCATGGAGGGCGTGCGTGTCCCCGCCGCCAATCTCGTCGGCAAGGAAGGCGAGGGCTTCAAGTTCGCCATGAGCGGCCTCGATGGCGGGCGCATCAACATCGGCGCCTGTTCGCTCGGCGCGGCCTGGACCGCGCTCGACAAGGCGCGCGACTACATGAGTGAGCGCAAGGCCTTCGGCCAGAAGCTCGCCGACTTCCAGGCGCTCCAGTTCAAGATCGCCGACATGGCGACCGATCTCGAGTGCGCGCGCCTCATGATCTATCGCGCGGCCGACGCCCTCGATCGCACCGACCCGCAAGCTTCCATGTACTCGGCCATGGCAAAACGCGTCGCGACCGACCTCGGCTTCAAGGTCTGCAACGAGGCACTGCAGCTGCACGGCGGCTACGGCTACCTGAAAGACTACGGCCTCGAGAAGCTCGTGCGCGACCTGCGCGTCCACCAGATCCTCGAGGGCACCAACGAGATCATGCGCCTCGTCGTCTCGCGCAAGGTACTCGGCGGCAACCGCGGCTGACTCCGCCGCGGCGCCGCGCCTCCGGTTTCACCCCCAGCGGCGTCAGTTGTTGTCGCCCTGGAAGAGCCCGCCGATGATGGAACCCTCGCCCTTGCTGCCACCGGCCGCCATCAGCATGC
>DAORNH010000256.1:2293-6722 GCA_035440865.1 Hyphomicrobiaceae bacterium
GGGAGCCGCGAGAACGGCAGGCTCTGCAGCCAAACCTTGCCGGGGCCCCGCAGCTGCGCGAAGAATAGACCTTCGCCGCCGAATATCATCGACTTCACGTTGCCCGCGCGTACGACCTCGAACTCGATGGTCGGCGTCATGCAGGCGATGCAGCCCGTATCGACATGCAACTCCTCGCCCGGGCCGAGCTCGCGCTCGACGACGCAGCCGCCGACGTGCACGAAGGCCCAACCGTCGCCCTCGAGCTTCTGCATGATGAAGCCTTCGCCGCCGAACAGGCCCGTCATGATCTTGCGCTGCAGGTGGATGCCGATCGAGACGCCCTTGGCGGCGCACAGGAACGCGTCCTTCTGGCAGATCAGCATGCCGCCCATCTCGGAGAGCTTGAAGGGCAGGATGGTGCCAGGATAGGGCGCCGCGAACGCCGCGTGCGCCTTGCCCTGACCCTCGTGCGTGAACATTGTCATGAAGAGGCTCTCGCCGGTGAGCATCCGCCGGCCGAGGCCCTTGAGCTTGCCCATGAAGCCGGAGTTGGCGGCGGTGCCGTCGCCGAACACCGTGTTCATGCTCACCACGGCGTCCTTGAACATCATGGAGCCGGCTTCCGCGAGCGCGCTCTCGCCCGGATCGAGCTCGATCTCGACGAACTGCATCTCCTGGCCGCGGATGGCGTAATCGATATCGTCCGAGGCGCCTGGAACGGACTGGTGCGTCTGGCTGCCGTAGCTCGGAACAGAACCCGACATGTCGGTCTCCATGATCAATGAAGTCTGTCGTACAGCCGGCTCGGAACTCGATCTTGAGCGAGCCGGCGAGGACAGAGCTTTCATAGCAGAAAACGATCGGCCGCGCCTGCGTCGTGTAGCCGGTCCTGTTGGACGCCGGCGCAGTCGCGGGTCGCCGCCGCTGGCGCTGTCACCACCATGCCTCCGGCGACAGGCGAACGCGGTCGCGCGCAGCCCTCCCACCAGCTTCGAAGTACGCGCCATGCCGATGCATCGGAAACGTCAATTCGACGCATCAATTTTGGCGATGGAATTCTCCGTTGCTGCCACGATCAGTAACATCGAAAATTCCAATTGTGGAAATTGAAAAGACCAATAATTGATCATAGTGCCATCCTATCAATTCAACGGGCTATTTCTATTTGAGCGCGGAAAGCCTCGGGCGGATGCTTGATCGCCGAGCCGACTAATGGAAATGACGCTCCAACGACCGAGAGGAGGGCGGAAATGCCGATCGCCGGGTATTCATCGGGCCTCGAAATGCGGAGCCGATCCTACGATCCGCAGCCGAAGCATCCAGAGGCGTATTGGACGCTGGCGGTGCTGTTGGTGCTCGTCGTCCTCTCGTTCATCCATCCCCTCCTCGTCACGTTCCTCAGCCTCATCTGCGTGGCTGTCGGCCTCGTCTGGGCAGGCTTGGCCCTGCTGCTCCCGCGCGATTCGGGCGCCAGCGTGCAGCGTCGGCTCGTGGCACCTGGCATCGTGCTCCTGATCGGGTTTGCCGCCGGCGTCATCGGCGATGTGGACTACCTCATGCCTGCACGGTAGCGGCCGAGCTGAAACTTCGACGTGAGACGCGCGGGCATGGCCGATGGCTGCCCGCGCAATCTCCTTGATGCCTCAATCAGCGGAACACTCGAATGCTCGAGACGGTCTTTGCATGGTTCGCCATGAATTACGTGGCGTTGTTCAACGTGATCGCCATCGACGTCGTCCTGGCCGGCGACAATGCGATCGTCGTCGGGCTGGCCGCTTCGCAGGTCGCACCTCACTTGCGGGCACGCGTCATTTTCTGGGGCATCGCCGGCGCGGTCGTCCTCCGGATCATTTTCGCGGGCCTGACCTCCCAGCTCCTGCAAATCATCGGCTTGACGTTAGCGGGAGGCTTGCTCCTGTTGTGGGTCTGCTGGAAGATGTATCGCCAGCTGCAGGAGCATACGAAGGAGCCCCGGCCTCATTCGCTCGGTGCGGCGGCGGTGTCGGATGACCGCGCCACTGTCCAGACCGTGAGCTTCTGGGCCGCTCTCTGGCAGATCATCGTCGCTGATGTGTCGATGTCGCTCGATAACGTGCTCGCCGTCGCCGGTGCGGCGAAGGGTTCGCCCCTGGTGCTGATCATCGGTCTTGTCGTGGCCATCGTCCTCATGGCCGTCGCATCGCACTTCATCGCCGGCCTGCTCGTCCGGTATCCTTGGATCACTTGGCTCGGTCTCGCGATCATCCTCTACGTTGCCGTCGACATGATTCACGACGGCAGCTTCGAGATCGCCTGCAAGGGCTACAATGTGAGCTGCGATACGAGCCTGTGGAGCTGGGCCACCAGCAGTCTGTTCGGATCGCCAAAGTAGAGCTGGCTGCCGACCTATGCACCTGACGCGCCGTTCGCCGACGAGGCGGACGTCGCAGCCGTGTCAGAACGATCGCGCAAAGTAGCGCTGCCAGTTGCCACCGAGGATCTTTCCGGCATCCTCGGCGGAAAATCCGCGCGCGGTGAGGCCCGAACCGATCTTCTCCCAGTCGCGGTTGTCGCGGAACCAGGCGGGTTGGGGCGGTAGCACGGCCTTCCCCGTGCCGAGGGCCGGCGGCGCCTTCGTCCAGCGGCCTGAGCGCATCCACTCGATGATGCCGTCGCCGTGTCCCTGGCAGAGGTCCGAGCCGATGCCGATGTGGTCGACCCCGATCATGTCCGCGAGCCGCGCCGCCATCTCCGTGAAGCTCTCGAGCGTGCACGCCGAGCCGCCGGCGAGATGCAGCGGATAGAGCGAGAGGCCGAGCATGCCGCCCGAGGCCGCGAGCGCCTTCAGGAGCCCGTCGGACTTGTTGCGCGCGACGTCGTGCCAGCGTTTCGGGTTGGCGTGCGTGATGGCGATCGGCCGGGCGGACAGCTCGATCGCCTCGAAGGTCGAGCGTTCGCCCGAATGCGACATGTCGATCACCATGCCGACGCGGTTCATCTCCCTGATCACCTCGCGGCCCATCCGCGTGATACCGCCGTCGGCCGCCTCATAGCAGCCGGAGCCCAGCAGCGACTGATTGTTGTAGGTGAGCTGCATCACCTTGAGGCCGAGCGCGTTCAGGATCTCGACCAGGCCGATGTCGTCCTCGATGCAGGAGGGGTTCTGCGAGGCGAAGAACACCGCGGTTTTACCGAGCCGCTGAGCCTCGTGGATGTCGGCGGCCGAGCGCCCGCGCATCAGGAGAGCGCTGTGCTGGTCGATCATGCGATGCCAGTCGATCATCGCCTCGACGGTCTCGCGGAAGTCCTCATGGTAGCAGATCGTCACCGAGATGGCGGCGACATTCCCTTCGCGGAGCTCGCGGAAGATCGGCTCGGACCAGTCGCAGTACTGGCAGGCATCGACGATGGGGGCGGTGGTCACGGCAGCGGCCTCGGGTTCTGAAAGGTCGGGCGATCAGGCAGACTTGGAGGGCGCAACCCACTTCTCACGCATGGTGACGAGTTCTTCTGCGGCACTCGGGTGCAGCGCCATGGTGCGGTCGAAGTCGGCCTTGGTCGCTCCCATCTTCATGGCGATGGCGACGCTCTGGACGATCTCGCCGGCATCCGGCCCCAAGATGTGGCAGCCGACGACCTTCTGCGATCTCTGATCGACGACGAGCTTCATGAGCATGCGTTCCTCGCGGCCGGAGAGTGTGTACTTCATCGGCCGGAAACGCGCCTTGTAGATGTCGAGCGTACCGAACTTCGCGCGTGCGTCTGCCTCTGAAAGCCCGACCGTGCCGATCTCGGGCTCCGAGAACACCGCCGTCGGGATCAGCTCGTGATCGGCGTCCCACGGCTTCTTGCCGAAGACCGTGTCGGCGAAGGCATGGCCTTCTCGAATGGCGACGGGCGTGAGGTTCGCCCGATCGGTGACATCGCCGACCGCATAGATGCTCGCGACGCTGCTCTGCGATCGCGCGTCGACCTTCACCTCGCCCCGCTTGCCGAGTGCAACGCCCGCCGCTTCAAGTCCGAGCCCCTTGGTGTTCGGCGCTCGCCCGGTCGCAAACATGATGCCGCCCGCGTCGATCTCACGGCCGTCGGACAGACTGATGCGGAGATTCATGACGCCGAAGCCCGATGCCCGTTCGCTGATTTCGGTCGGGGTCGCGTTGGTGACGATCTTGATGCCACGCTTCGTCATCGCGCCGGTGAGGTCTTCGCGCAGGTCCTCGTCGAAGCCACGCAGGATCTTCTCGCGCCGGTAGACGAGCGTCGTGTCGACGCCGAGCCCATTGAAGATTCCGGCGAACTCCACCGCAATGTAACCACCGCCAACGATCACGATCGACTTCGGCAAGCTCGGCAAATGGAAGGCCTCATTCGAGGTGATCGCAAGCTCGATGCCTGGAATTGCGGGCAACTCGGGCCAGCCACCGGTCGCCACCAGGATGACCTTGGCCGTCACCGTGCGTCCGTC
>DAORNH010000257.1:0-4650 GCA_035440865.1 Hyphomicrobiaceae bacterium
AGTTGCCGGCCGCGAGGCGGATGTAGAACGAGGGCTCGACGCCGGCGATCTCGAGAATGAGCTTCTGGCGGGTCGCCGACACGAACTCCTCCCGCGAGCGGATCGGGATCACGAACGAGCCGGCGCCGCCGATCACGCACTCCGTATAGTATTCGTCGAGATCGACGATATCGAAGAACCCGGACTGGCCGAGCTTCAGCATCACCGGAAGGCCGTTGATGACGATGCCCTTGGCGACGAGCTTGTCGCGTGCCGTTGTGACGAGGCCGCCCGCATTGTTGGGGCCGTCGCCCGAGATGTCGACCGTGCGCCTGAGCCCCTTGAAGCCGGCCGTACCGAACAGCGCATCCGAGAATTCGAGGATGCCCGTGATCGAGGTCATCCGGCCGCGCGAGATCGGCTGGGCCGAGAGCAGGGCGGCGACCTTCTCGGCCGCCGCCGGTCCGTCGACCAGCGTCCACGGCAGGATGATGCTCTGGATCGGCGGGCCGGCCCACTCGACGTAAGTCACGGCGATGCGCTGGTTCTTCCCGCCGGCGATGGCGGCCCACAGCGCCTTGTCGCGAAACGCGAGCACGTAGCCGTCGCGCTGCAGGCGCTGCTCCTCCGGGTCCATCGAGTAGGAGATGTCGACCGCGAGCACGAGCTCGAGATCGACCTCGATCCGGCTTCCGGGAGGAGCCGAACCCGGAGCCTGGGCACGCAGCGCATCCGCGCTGCCGACAAGTGCGGTCAGGATGGCGACCGCGAGCCATGCAAGTGCGCGTGTCATGCGGGAAAGGTGCGCCGCACCTGTGGCTTTGGCAAGGCACTTTTGCGCGAGCGGAAATGCGTGATGGGCGATTGCCGCGGCGGCCGGCCCGGTGCAAACGTCTCGCGGGTCGAGCGGCGCGGGTTCCGGCTGGAGGTGTTCATGGCATTGAAGCGAATGGTGCTCGAGATCGGCATGGGGACGGACATCCGCGGTCGCGACAGCACCAAGGCCGCGGTGCGTGCGCTGAAGGACGCGTTGTGGCGGAACGCACTGACGATCGCCCAGGCCCTCGACCTCGAGCCGAAGGACATGCACGTCAAAGTCCTGATCGGCGTGCCGCGCCCCGAGACCGTCGATCGTGCCGAGGTGCTGGCCGCGCTCCCCTATGGCGGCGGCGAGATCGAGGTTCACGAGGGCGGCCTCTTCGTGCCGCGCCCCGACGGAACCGATGGCACGACCATCGCGCATGCCGCGGCGATCGTCATGCTGGATGTGGCGTGAGGAGCCCCGAATGACCAGAAAACGCATCATCGTCGAGCTCGGCGCCGGCACGGCCTTGCACGGCGGCAACTACACCAAGGCAGCTGTACGCGCGGTCCAGGACGCGATCCATCACAGCTCGATGTCGTTCCTGAAATCGCTGCGCATTCCCGCCGCCGAGATGGAGGTCGAGGTGACGATCGGCGTCCAGAGGCCCGACATGGTCGATGCCGAGGCGGTACGCACGGCGCTGCCGCACGGGCGGATCATCGTGAAGGTCGTCAAGGGCGGGCTCGATGTGCCGGATCCCGAGGCTGCCGACCTCTGCGTCATCGCCAGTGCCGCCGTTGCCGTCTTCGTCGACATGGCGAAACGCGGCACGGCCTGAAACCACGGCACGCGATCACCGCTTGATTGCGGCGCGGAGCCGCTGCAACGTGCGATCCGAGTTCTCACCCGAGCCGCCGAGGCGGCAACAATCCCGACATTTCGTCCTGGAGCGTCCGATGATCGAGAAGGCGGTGAACTACGACGACCTGCGCCGCATGGCCAAGCGCTTCATGCCGAAGGTCGCCTTCGACTTCGTCGAGGGCGGCGTCGAGGACGAGGACGGCGTCGAGCGCAACAAGCAGGCCTTCCGGAACGTGCGCCTCGTGCCGAAATACATGGTTGACGTCTCGACACGTGACCAGAAGACCGAAATCTTCGGTCGCACCTACTCGCACCCTTACGGCATCGCGCCGACCGGCGGCCTCGCCTTCTACCGGCAAGGTTCCGATCTGATGCTTGCCGCCGCCGCCCGCGATGCCAACGTCCCCTTCATCATGTCCGGCACGTCGACGGCCTCGATCGAGGACCTCGCCCGCACGGCGCCCGATCACGGCTGGTACCAACTCTATACGGCAAAGGACAAATCGATTTCGGAGGACCAGATTGCGCGCGCGCGCGATGCCGGCCTCTCGACGCTTGTCATCACCGTCGATGTACCGGTCTCCTCGAATCGCGAGCGCAACAAGCGCAACGGCTACGGCCGACCGCTCAATCTGCCCATGCGCACGAAGCTCGAGACGCTTCTGCACCCCGAATGGCTCGTCGAGTACATGCAGAAGGGCAAGCCCTTCATCTCCAACTGGGCAAAGTATGCCAAGGACCCGAAGGACGTGGACGCCGTCGCCGAGCTGGTCGCGAGCCAGGTGCAGGCTACACTCACCTGGGACGACCTCAAGCGCTTCCGTGACCTTTGGCCACGCAAGCTGGTGCTGAAGGGCGTCATGCACCCCGACGACGCCAAGCGCGCCCAGTCGGTCGGCATCGATGGCCTGATGGTCTCGAACCACGGCGCCCGCCAGCTCGACCGCGCCCCCTCGCCGGTCGAGGTGCTGCCGGCGATCGTCGACGCCGTTGGCGAGAAGATGACGGTGATGCTCGACAGCGGCGTCCGGCGCGGCTCCGACGTAATCGCGGCACTCTGCCTCGGCGCCAAGTTCGTATTCGTCGGCCGCTGGACGCTCTACGGCGTCGCAGCCGGCGCGCTTCCGGGCGCCAAACGCGCGCTCGAGATGATCCGCAATGAGGTCGACCTCCAGATGGGCCAGATGGGCGCGCCCGACATCAAGTCGCTCGGGCCCGACTTCGTGCTCTGGGACGATATCGAAGACCTTCGCCGCAATCGTCGCCCGGTGCGCTGATCTCCTTGCCGCAGTCCCGCTTTTCAAATGGCCGGGCGCACCGCAATGGCGCGCCCGTAAAACGTTTGTTAGCTTTTCCGGGCGACTCTGTCCGCGACACACAAACGACGAATTGCCTGCCTACCCGTTCGATGACGAGGGAGCGAGGCGAGTTTCTGTTCTGCGTGTGTCGCGCGCGTCGAGGTGCGCTTGGTTCAGGGTCTCGTGAGTAAAGGTCCGTCATGGCGTTGTTGTCGTTCGTCGGTCTCGGCGTGAGGCCTGCCACCAATCGTGCCGCGCTTGCGGGTCGCGGCTCCAGGTCCGGCAAGCCGGCGATTGCGATCGTGGCGCTGATCTCGCTCGCCGCCTCCCTGCCTCAGGCGACCGCGCAGGTGGTCGATGCCGCCGTCACCAAGGCCGCTGCCACGTCGCGTGCCGCCGCGCGGGTCGAATGGCCTAGTCAGGTGCACGCGAGCTACCAGGTCGCCTTCAACGGCATGGATGTCGGCCGCTTCGACTTCCAGTCGTCGATCACCGGCTCAAGCTACACGCTCACGGGCAATGCCGAGCTCTCCGCCTTGCTCGGTGCCTTCTCCTGGCGCGGCGCGACCCGCTCCTTCGGCACGATCGCCGGCGAGAACGCGCGGCCGCAGAGCTACCTTTTCGATTTTGCCGGGACCGGCAAGTCCGGCTCGCTCAAGATGAGCTTTGCCGACAACGCCGTCTCCGGCGTCACCGCGGTGCCGACGATCCCGCCGACCGCCGATACCGTCCCGCTCACGCTCGCGCACCTCAAGGGAGCGCTCGATCCGCTGACCGCCGTGATTGCGCTGTCGCGCGGCGGCACCTCGCCTTGCGCCCGCCGCGTCCCCGTATTCGACGGCAAGCAGCGCTTCGATCTGGTGCTGAGCTACAAGGGTCAGGAAGGTGTCCGCGAGGCGCAGCCCTCGGGCCAACCGGGCGTCGCGATCGTCTGCCGCGTGAAATATGTGCCGATCGCCGGCCACAAGCTCAATGCCGAGACGCGTGCCATGGCCGAGAGCACCGGCATCGAGATTGCGTTCCGCCCCGTCCCGACAGCCGGGCTCTTCGTGCCGCACCGCATCACCATCCCGACCGGAGCGGGCACGGCATCGCTTACCTCGACACGCATCTCGATCGTCACGGCAAAGCGCAACCAGATCGCCTTTGTGCACTGACGGTCAGACACACCTCATTTGCAACCGCGCCGATCCGTGGATCGGCGCGGTTTCGTTTTGGGCGTCGAAGTGCGCGATCCGGGCAGACCCGCGCGCCGCCCGCCACTTTTCCGCCATCGGTTGCGCTTGATCTGTCGGCGAAGCTCTGCGATGCGTCTCCATCGCGGGCACAAAGTCAGTACCTAGGGGGCAGTCCATGGATCTCGAGAGCCGCATTCGCAATGTGACAGCGGTGCTCGGACCGACGAACACGGGCAAGACGCATCTCGCCATCGAGCGGATGCTCGGGCACGAAAGCGGTCTCATCGGCCTGCCGCTGCGCCTCCTGGCGCGCGAGGTCTACGACAAGATCGTCCAGCGTGTCGGCAGCGAGGCCGTGGCGCTCATCACCGGCGAGGAGAAGATCAAGCCCGAGCGGGCGCGCTTCTCCGTCTGCACGGTCGAGGCCATGCCGCGCGATGTCGACGTCGATTTCCTTGCGATCGACGAGGTGCAGCTCGCTGCCGACCCCGATCGAGGCCATGTCTTCACCGACCGGCTCCTGCATTCA
>DAORNH010000257.1:4671-4993 GCA_035440865.1 Hyphomicrobiaceae bacterium
CTGCTCGGCGCCGGCACCATGCGCGATGCGATCGCCGACCTCATTCCCGGCGCGAACTTCATCTCGCGGCCGCGCCTCTCGAAGCTCACCTATTCGGGTGAGAAGAAGATCACGCGGATGCCCGCACGCACGGCCATCGTCGCTTTCTCCGCGAACGAGGTCTACGAGATCGCCGAGCTGATTCGCCGCCAGCGCGGCGGGGCGGCCGTCGTGCTCGGCGCCCTCTCGCCACGGACGCGCAACGCCCAGGTCGCCCTCTACCAGGGCGGCGACGTGCAATACCTCGTCGCGACCGACGCCATCGGCATGGGCCTCAATCTCG
>DAORNH010000257.1:5049-5911 GCA_035440865.1 Hyphomicrobiaceae bacterium
AAGCTCACCGCCGCCGAGCTCGGCCAGATCGCCGGCCGCGCCGGCCGCCACATGAACGACGGCACCTTCGGCGTGACGGGTGACGTCCGCCCCTTCGATGCCGACCTTATCGAGCGCCTCGAGAACCACGAGTTCGAGCCCGTGAAGCTCCTGCAGTGGCGCAACCGGCGGCTCGACTTCGGCTCGGTCGACCGGCTGCGCGAGAGCCTGAAGGATCTCCCCCGCGAAAGCCGGCTGACGCGCGCCCGCGTCGCCGACGACGTGATGGCGCTAGAGGCCTTGAGCGGGGACGCCGAGGTCGTCAAACGCGCGCGCTCGGCCGCTGAGGTCGAGCTGCTGTGGGAGGTCTGCCAGGTCCCCGACTACCGCAAGATTTCGACGCAGAACCACGCCGAGCTCGTCACCTCACTCTTCATGCATGTCTCGTCCGGCGAGGGCAAGATCCCCGAAGACTGGTTCTCCCGCCAGGTCGATCTCGCCAACCGCACGGACGGCGACATCGACACGCTCGCGACGCGCCTTGCCCACATCCGCACCTGGACCTTTGTCTCCAATCGCGCGAGCTGGCTCAAGGATCCGGCGCACTGGCAGGCGAAAACCCGCGAGATCGAGGACGCGCTTTCCGATGCGCTACATGAGCAGCTGACGCAGCGCTTCGTCGACCGGCGCACGAGCGCGCTCATCCGCGGCATGCGCGACAAGGAGGAGCTCGCCGCCGAGATCGGCGACGACGGCGCGATCCGCGTCGAGGATCACTACGTCGGCCGCCTCAAGGGCTTCCGCTTTCAGCCCGACACGCAGTCCGAGGACATCCACGGCAAGGCGTCGCGCTCGGCCGCGGGGCAGGTGCTCGCGAAGGAAC
>DAORNH010000257.1:5921-6340 GCA_035440865.1 Hyphomicrobiaceae bacterium
GGGTCGCCGCGGCGAAGCCCGATGCCTTCAAGCTCGCACGCAACGGCCGCATTCTCTGGCGTGACGACGAGATCGCCGAGGTGCAGCCTTCCGAAGACCCGTTGAAACCGACGGTGACGCTTCTCGTCGACGAGCACATCTCGGGTCCCGACAAGGAGAAGGTGCAGGAGCGGCTCAACCAGTGGATCGGCGAAGTCGTCGCCGACAAGCTCGCGCCCCTCGTCGAGCTCGCCAAGGCCGAGGACATCTCGGGGCTCGCTCGAGGCATCGCCTTCAGGCTCCAGGAGAGCTTCGGCATCCTGAAGCGTGAGGAGGTCGGCGAGGAGATCAAGTCGCTCGACCAGGCCGCCCGCGGCCAGCTGCGCAAGTACGGCGTCCGCTTCGGCGCCTTCAACATCTACATCCCGCTGCTGCTAAAG
>DAORNH010000257.1:6394-6716 GCA_035440865.1 Hyphomicrobiaceae bacterium
CGGCATGTCGCTCGAGGCCTTGCCCGAGCCGCCGCGCGCCGGACTGACTTCGCTCGTCCCCGACAAGGCGGTACCGGAAGCCTACTATCGCGTGCTCGGCTACCATCACTGCGGCCCGCGCGCGATCCGCGTCGACATGCTCGAGCGTCTCGCCGACGCCATCCGACCTCTGCTCGCGTTCCGCTCCAACGCATCCGGCAATCCGCCACCGAAGGGTTCGACGGGCGACGGCGGATTCACGGCCATCCCCGAGATGATGTCGATACTCGGCTGCTCGTCAGCTGAGCTTGGCGAGGTCTTGAAGGCACTGGGATTCCGATCG
>DAORNH010000258.1:0-413 GCA_035440865.1 Hyphomicrobiaceae bacterium
GCTCGGGCACGTCGCGAGCCGGCCGCCGATCAATGTCGCCTTCGAGGCCGGACCCAACGCCGCGAACGTCTTCCAGCCGGCCTGCACGCTCTGCGGCGACTGCTGCTCGGGTTGCAATGTCGGCGCCAAGACGACGGTGCAGATGAGCTACCTCCCCGACGCCGTCAACCACGGCGCGGAGGTGTTCACCGAGGTCACCGCGCGGCACGTGAAAAAGCTCGGCACGAGCCACGGCCACACCTGGCAAGTATTCTACGTGCCGACGCAGGACCACAGGGAGGGCTTCCGCCAGGTCGAGCGGGCGATCTCCGCGCGGATCGTCGTGCTCGCGGCCGGCGCCCTCGGCTCGACCGAACTTCTGTTGCGCTCGCGCGAGGAGGGCCTCGCCGTGTCGGACCGGCTCGGCAGCCGCT
>DAORNH010000258.1:423-6656 GCA_035440865.1 Hyphomicrobiaceae bacterium
ATCTCTGGCGATCCGCTGCAGACCCAGGCGCAAGTGCTCGCCTTCGGCTACAACAATGATCGCGCGGTGAACGCAGTCGGCGTCGGCCATCCCGCTCGGCGCGGCGTCAGTCCGCCCGGTCCCTGCATCGCCGGCGCCATCGACCTCCGCGACCAGAGCCACCTCGAGGAGGGCATGATCATCGAGGAGGGCGTGCTGCCGTCCGGCCTCGCGCCGCTGCTGCCAGGTATCTTCTCGGCCGGATTTCACCTGACGGGGAAGGATACCGACCAGGGCCTCGCCGACGGCGCCCTCGAGGCCGCGCGACGGGCGAAGAGCTGGGTGCTCGGCGCCTACTGGGGCGCCATGCAGCACACCGAGACATTCCTCGTCATGGCGCACGACGATGCCGGCGGGCGTATTGAGCTTGACGACGGGCGCCTCACCGTGCGCTGGCCGGGCGTCGCCGAGCAGCCGATCTACCGCACGATCGAGGCAACACTCACCAAGGCGACCGCGGCAACCGGTGGCGCCTTCGTTCGCAATCCGCTCCAGAGTACGCAGATCGTCGGCAAAACACTCGTCACGGTGCACCCACTGGGCGGCTGCCCGATGGGGGCAGATGCGAGCCGCGGCGTCGTCGATCATGCCTGCCGCGTCTTCGATCCGGCCGGCGGCGTGCACGAGGGCCTCCTCGTCTGCGATGGCGCCGTGATGCCGCGCCCGCTCGGCGTCAATCCGCTGTTCACGATCTCGGCGATCGCGGAGCGCGCCATGATCGAGCTCGCGCGCCGTGAGAACCGGCCGCTGAGCGACGCGCCGAGGGCCGACGCGCGGCTGCGTAAGCTTGTCGGCGATGAGGACGACCGCCGGCCGGCCGGCGTCGAGTTCACCGAGCGCATGGCGGGCTTTCTCTCGACAGCGAGCGCCGACTATCAGAGCGGCATGGCAGCGGGCAAGTCCGCCGGCACCGAGTTCGCCTTCACGGCGACGATCCGCGTCGACGATATCGCCCGCTTCGAAAGCGATCCCGAGCACGCTGGCCGCATCTCCGGGACTGCCCTCTGTCCGCAGCTCTCCGCTGATCCGCTCGACATCGCCGACGGCCGCTTCAACCTGATGCGCCCGGACCCTACGCGGGTCGAGACGCGCCGCTTCGACTACCAGATGCAGCTCATCTCGCGTGACGGCCGCCGCTTCCGCTTCGCCGGCCACAAGGTGGTGCGCGCCGATGCGGGCGTCACCGACCTCTGGCGCGATACGACGACGCTGTTCGTCGATCTCGTCGAGGAGACGGGGACCGGCGCCACCGCAAAGGGAATCCTGACGATCGCCGCGACCGACTTCGCGCGTCAGCTGACCACGCTGAAGGGTACCGGCGGCGGCTCGATCAAGGAGCGCCTCAGCGCGGTCGGCCGCTTCGGCGGCGTCTTCGCCGGCACGCTGTTCGACGTCTATGGCGGCCTTGCCGCGCCGCTGAAGCGCTACGATGGCACGATCGTCCGCAAGAAGCGGGCGCTGCGCACGCCGCACCCGGAAGTGCATGAATTCGCGGCGCTCGACGGACGCAAGCTGCGTCTCACGCGCTACCACGGTGGCGACAAGGGCCCGCTCCTCTTCTCGCACGGACTCGGCGTCTCGAGCCTCATTTTCTCGATCGACACGATCGATACGAACCTGCTCGAGTTCATGGTGGCGGCCGGCTACGACTGCTGGCTCCTCGACTTCCGCGCCAGCACCGACTTGCCACATGCACGCGACCGCTGGACGGCGGACGATTGCGCGACGAAGGACTATCAGCCGGCCGTCGATCTCATCCGCGAGAAGTCCGGGGCGACGAGCGTGCAGGTGATCGCGCATTGCTTCGGCGCGACCACGTTCGTGATGGCGATGCTTTCCGGCCTGAAGGGTGTGCGCTCGGCCGTGATCTCGCAGATCGCGACCGACGTGATCGTGCCGTTCTGGCCGCAGCGCGCGCTCGCCTATCTGCGCACGCCGTCACTCTTCAGTCTATTGGGCATCGGCCATGTCAACGCGCGTGCGACGAAGGAAGCGGGCGTCGCCGAGCGGCTCATGGACGGCCTCATCCGTATCGCCGTGCCCTTCCAGCGCGACGAGCGCACGCGCAACGCCACCTCGAACCGGATCACCGCGCTCTACGGTCAGCTCTACGAGACGGCGCAACTCGATGCCGACACCTTCGAGTTCGGCCTCGCCGAGATGTTCGGGCCGGCGAACATCGACGCCTTCAAGCAGCTCGCGCTCATCGCGCGGCGACAGGTGATCGTGAACGCGGCCGGCGAGGACGTGTACCTCCCGCATCTCGAGCGCCTGGCGATCCCGATCACAATCATCCACGGCGCAAATAACGCCTGCTTCCGCCCCGAGAGCACGGTGCGCACGTTGGAGCGGCTGACGAAACGCAACGGCGCGAGCTTCTATCAGCGCCACGAGATTGCTGGCTACGGCCACATCGACTGCATCTTCGGCAAGCGCGCCGCCGTCGATGTCTACCCGATCATGCTCGCCCACTTCGAGCCGACGGCGCTGCACCGGGTGTGAGGGTGTGGGCTGTGGTCGTTGGGTCGCCTCACCCCCACTCCCGCTCCTTTGGCGCCGGGAGCACCTTGCCGCGGCACTCGCCGAAGCCGATGCGGACGCCGTCCTTCTCGCAGTGTCCGGTGAGGACGAGCTCGTCACCGTCCTCGAGGAAGGTGCGTTTTGCGCCGCCTTCAAGGCCGAGCGGCTCCTTGCCGCCCCAGGTGATCTCGACGAGCGAGCCGAGGCTGTCTTTAGTCGGCCCCGAGATGGTGCCCGAGCCGAGTAGGTCGCCCGTGCACATCTCGCAGCCGCCGACTGCGTGATGGGCGAGCTGCTGGGCGGCCGAGTAGTACATGCCCTTGTAGTTGGTTCGGCTGATGGTGGTCGGTCGGTTCGATCCCGCAGGCGTCAGCGCAACCTCGAGCTTCAGGTCGAAGTTGTTCGCCCCGCGCTCGACGAGGTAGGGAAGCAGCGGCTTCACGCGCTCGGGCGTTGCGACGCGGAAGGGCTCCAGCGCCTCCGCCGTCACCACCCAGGGGCTGATCGAGGTCGCGAACGCTTTCGACTGGAACGGCCCGAGCGGCTGGTATTCCCAGGCCTGGATGTCGCGCGCCGACCAATCGTTGAGCAGCACGTAGCCGAAGATCATGTCGTAGGCTTCGGCGACGGTCACCGGCTCGCCCATGCGGTTTCCCGTGCCGACGATGGCGCCGAGCTCGAGCTCGAAGTCGAGCCGCTTGCAGGGGCCGAAGGACGGCATCGCCGCATCCGGCGCCTTGGTCTGGCCGAGCGGACGGCGGATGTCTGTGCCACTCACGACGACGGTCGAGGCGCGGCCGTTGTAGCCGATCGGGATGTGCAGCCAGTTCGGCATGAGGGCGTTCTCTGGCCCGCGGAACATGGCGCCGACGTTGGTTGCATGCTCCTTCGAGGCGTAGAAGTCGGTGAAGCTTCTGACCTCGATCGGCAAGTGCAAGGACGCCGCCGACATCGGCACGAGGATTTTCTCATGCAGCGCACGGTCGATCGTTTTGTCCGCCGGATTGCGGGCATCGAGAAAGCGCGAGATGTGGCCGCGCATCTCCCGCCAGATCGTGCGGCCGGTCGCCATGAAGGCATTGAGCGACGGCTGCGGAAATATCTCCGCGCCGATGTGGCCGGCGCGCAGATGACCCGCCTCGAAGGTGGCGGAGAGATCGAGGATTTGGTCGCCGATGCCGACCCCCATCCGCCGTGTGCGGCCCGGCGCACTGAAGATGCAGAAAGGCAGGTTCTGGATCGGGAAGGGGCAGCCGGGAACATTGGCCGATGCGACCCAGCTCTTCAAGGCGGGGTCATGCGTCTCGTTGAGTGCCATGGATCGGCTCCTTCGATCGGTGATCAGCGCTTCTTCGGATCGAAGTGCTTCTTGATGCCGTGCCAGCAGTCGACATAGTCGCCCTGCAGCCCCGCCTGCTCGGCAGCGTAGCGCGTCACGCGTTGCGGGAAGCGCGTCTCGAACATGAAAGCCAACGTATTCTGCTGCTTGTGCGGCTCGAGCTTCACGTTGCTCGCCTTCTCGAAGGCCTCGGTGTCCGGCCCGTGCGGCAGCATGGAGTTGTGCAGCGACATGCCGCCCGGCACGAAGCCGTGGGGCTTCGCATCATAGGCGCCATAGACGAGGCCCATGAACTCGCTCATCACGTTCAGGTGATACCAGGGCGGGCGGAAAGTGTTCTCCGCGACCATCCAGCGGTCCGAGAACACGACGAAGTCGATGTTCGCCGTGCCGGGCGTTTCCGACGGCGAGGTCATCACTGTGAAGATCGACGGGTCGGCGTGGTCGAAAAGGATCGGCCCCACGGGCGAGTAGTGGCGGAGGTCGTATTTGTAGGGCGCGAAGTTGCCGTGCCACGCGACAACGTCGAGCGGCGAATGCCCGATCTCGGCTGCCCAGAGCGTGCCGCCCCATTTGACAAACAGCCGGCAGGGCTGGTCGCGATCCTCGTAGGCCGCGACGGGAGTGAGGAAGTCGCGCTGGTTCGCCATACAGTTGGCGCCGATCGGCCCGCGCTCCGGCAGCGTGAAGGCCGCGCCGTAGTTCTCGCAGAGATAGCCGCGCGCGGCGGGATCGCCATTCAGCTCGACCGCGATCTTCACGCCGCGCGGAATGACGGCGATCTCCGCCGGCTCGATGTCGATCACGCCGAACTCGGTGCGGATGCGCAGCCGCCCCTGCTGCGGCACGAACATCATCTCGCCGTCGGCGTTGTAGAAGTATTCGTCCTTCATCGAGCGCGTGACGAGGTAGACGTTTGCGCCCATGCCGCCGAGCGTGCCGGCATCGCCGCACGTGGTCATGGTGCGGATGCCCTCGATGAACGATACGCTGCCTTTCGGCAGTGCCGGCGGGTCCCACCGCATTGGCGCTGGCGGTACCTCGACCTCGGTGCATGGCGCCGTCCGCCAGAGGCCGGCGTCGGCCTTCTTGAACTGTCCCCAGTGCTTCACCGTCGGGCGGATGCGATAGAGCCAGCTCCGCTCGTTGGAGACGCGCGGCGCCGTAAAGGGCGAGCCCGAGATCTGCTCGGCGTAGAGGCCGTAAGGGCACTTCTGCGGGCTGTTGCGGCCGACGGGCAGCGCGCCCGGCAACGCCTCGCTCTCGAAGCCGTTGCCGAAGCCCGACATGTAGCCGCGATTGCCCTCCGCGATAGAGGACGCGCTGTCGCGAGCGGGGCGCATGACGGTGATGTCATTCATCGGGTCGTCTCCTCGAAGCGAAGGCGGCTAAGCGAGCGTTCGGAGCAACTGTGCGCCACTCGCGCTCGTCACTCAAGTATGCGTGCATGGCCTCACTTTGCGGCGCTGAGCACGCCGCGGCGGATCTGGTCCTCCTCGATCGATTCGAAGAGCGCCCTGAAGTTGCCCTCACCGAAGCCGTCGTCACCCTTACGCTGGATGAACTCGAAGAAGATCGGGCCGATCACGGTCTTCGAGAAGATTTGGAGGAGGATGCGCGTCGTGCCGCCCGCAACCACGCCCTCGCCGTCGATCAGGATGCCGTGGCGGCGCATGCGCTCGATCGGCTCCTCATGCCCGACGACGCGCTCGCGCGAGCGCTCATAGTAGATCTCCGGCGGACCTGGCATGAACTCGAGGCCGCGCGCTGCGATGGCGTCCGTTGCCGCGTAGATGTCGCGCGCACCGACGGCGATGTGCTGGATGCCCTCGCCCTTGTACTCCTTGAGGTACTCCTCGATCTGGCTCTTGTCGTCCGCGCTCTCGTTGATCGGGATGCGGATCTTGCCGCAGGGGCTCGTCAATGCGCGGCTGTGCAGCCCCGTCACCTTGCCCTCGATATTGAAGAAGCGGATTTCGCGAAAATTGAAGGTCTCGGCGTAGAATCGATACCAGGTGTCCATGTTGCCGCGCATGACGTTGTGCGTCAGGTGGTCGATGTAATGGAAGCCGACGCCCTCGGGCGCCGGATCGACCGCGCCGAGCCAGTCGTAGTCGCGGGCATAGGGTGAGCCTTTGGCACCGTAGGTTTCGACGAGATAGAGGAGCGAGCCGCCGATGCCGACGAGCGCCGGGGCGTCGATCGACTTGTCGCTGCCGGTGTATTCGCTCGCGCCAAGAGAAAGCGCGCGGGCAAGCGCGTGGTGGGCGTCGATCACGCGCCAGGCCATGGCCGGCGCGCAGGGGCCGTGCTCGGCGACGAAGCGCGCGGCATG
>DAORNH010000259.1:0-6653 GCA_035440865.1 Hyphomicrobiaceae bacterium
TCTCGCTTCCATTAATTCACTATTTGTATTTCCCGTCGTATGAATTGGCCGCGTGTCTGGCTCGATTGCCTTCCCTCGATCGGACGACTGTTGTTCTGGACGGGATGTCAGTGGCCTTCGACGTGGTCGCACCAGTGGCGAATATCGGGAATATTGGCCCTGTGCCGGGCCGCCATCAGGGCGGATTCCTTGCCGACGAGCGCCTTCACCGCGCTCGGCGAAACCTCGGAGAGCCCCCAGATGTCGAGGCCGAGATCGACGATGAGGGCGGCGGCCATGCGGAGCTTGCCACGGTCCGTGTAGCGCTTGGACAGCCACTCGATGTTCCAGAAGCCGATATCGATGTCAGCCTCGGTGCCGCGGTATGCGTCGACCACGGCCTCGACGCTGGTGTCGGCCGCGCGGGCCTCACGCTCGCGCCCGAGCGCGCCGAAGAAGCCCGACATCGTATCGGAGCCGTGCACCGCTGCGAGCACCTCGCCGATCATGGCGCGCTCCTCGCCCGTGTGCCGCCGCTCGAGATCGAGGACGATCGCCGAGATCTTGACGCCTTCGTTGAGCACGTCGAGCGTGCGCCCGTCGTCGCGCTGCACAGGGCCGCGCCGACTCGCGTGATGGAGCGCGATGAGGCGGCCCTGCCGATTGAACACGGGCGAGCCCGAGGAGCCCGGCATCGTGTCCGAGGTGTAGCGGATGACGGCGGTATTGATGATCAGCACGTCGGTGTCGTCGAGCGAGACGCGCTTGGCGCGCCCTTCCGGATGATGGACGACGAACGCCTGCTCGTTGGTGTTCACGGCGAAGTTGGCGCGATGCATCGGGATCGGCCCGGCCGCAGCCACGGCGGCCTCGTCGACCCACACGAACGTGTAGTCGAGGCCGCCCTCTGTCGCCGGGCTCGTCACGAAGAGCCGGGCCGGATCAAGCTTGAAGCGGCGGCGGTTCGCGGCCGGCTGGTCGCTCGGCTCAGCAACGCCGGCAAGGAAGTCGGCCGTCGGCAGCTCGAACTCGAAATCGATGACGGCGCCCTGCGCCACGTCTGCCGAATTGAGCACGTGATGGTTGGTCAGCAGCAGGTTCTTGCCGACCACAAAGCCGGTGCCTGACCAGGAGCCGCGCTGTCCCCGGTAGTTGACGCCCGAGGCGCTGATCTTTCCGACCGCGCGCCGCCGGTCGGCCATCACCTGGAGGAAGGTCGCCGGCAGCGATTTGTCCTGGCCGATGACGGCCTCGAAATCTGGGGTCAGCTCGATGTCATTGCGGTAGCTGCGCCAGCCGCGCGTCATATGTTCGGGATCGTCGACAGAGCTGTCGCGACCGATGTCGCCGAACGAGCGCGACTGGTCGCCGTGCTCGATGAAGGGGATCTCCGCGTCGATGGCCATGCCAACCGGTGCCGCATCATCCGCGGCCTGGAGCTCGAGCGCGGCCGCGCGACTGCCGCGTCTTGCCGCCATGAAGCCGTCCTCGAGCATCGCCACTTCGGCATCGACCTCGGGCGCCGCCATGAGCGAGGCCTCGACGAGGTAGGCGACGATGGCGTCGGCGATCGCCGTGCCGATCGCTGTGATGTAGCCTCGATCCTGGAGCCGTTCCTCCTCGGCGGCGACGTCCATGAAACTCACTTCGAGGAGCGCAGCCGCTGTCTTCGGATGGTGGCTCGCGGGCCGCAGTACGCCGAGCGATTGATCCTTGACGCCGCGGTTCTTTAGCCCGGTGACGGCGCGGACGCGGCTCTGGACGTGTTTCGCCAGCTTGCGCGAGCGATCCGAGGCATCAGGCGCGACGAGCGTCTCGGTACCCTGTGCGTCGTTATTGAAGCCATTGAAGTGGATCGACAGGAACACGGGCGCCGCAGCGGCCTTTGCGATCGCGGCGCGGGCGGCGAGGCCGAGATTCACGTCGGTCGTCCGCGTCAAGCGCACGTCGACGCCTTGCGCTTCCAGCGCTGATTGGGCGGCCTTGGCAACTTTCAGCGTCAGATGCTTTTCGAGCGTGCCTTTCGGACCTTTGGCATTGTTCGCGGAGGAGCCGCCAACCATGCTCGTGCCGCCGTGACCGGGATCGAGTACCACTATCGCCATGACCGAACTCCGTGTTGAAAAAGAGCAAGCAACACGGTCATGGTTTCACAAGCAATGGGGCGCCGTCGTCATCCGTTCGGTGGAAAATCGCGGCGCTCAGGGGCGCGGCGCTCAGGCAAGCAAGACATGCTCTAGACGGCAGCGGGGTGCGCATCTGCCGATGCGCACCCCGCTCGACGTCTCGTTTTCGTCGCGCGCTACTTCCGAGCAGGAGCCGGCGCCGGCCCCTCGCTTACCTCGGGGCAGATGTCGGAGCCGGGCGTGATCACGAACTTCGTGTCAGCCGCCCGGAAGGCCTGCTCGCACGCCTGCATGCGCCGGTAGAAGCGGAAGAACTCCGGGTCCTTGTCGAACGCCTCGCGATAGATGCGGTTGCGTTCGCCTTCGCCGATGCCCTTGGTTTCGTCGGATTTTCGCCGCGCCTCCGCGCGCAGCACCGTCGCTTTCCGGTCGGCCTCGGCCTTTGTCTCGACGGCGCTCGCTGCACCGAGCGCGCGGATCTTGTCGGCTTCCTGTTTGCGCTCCGCGCGCATGCGCTCGTAGATGCGCTGCGAATTTGCGTCGGGCAGATCGGCGCGCTTGATGCGGACATCGACGATCTCGATGCCGAGGTCCTTCGCCTGATCGTGCACGAGGCGGGCAATCTCCTTCATGAGATGCTCGCGCTTGTTGCGGATGATGTCGACCATCTTGGCGTTGGCCAGCACGTCGCGCACTGTCGAATCGACAATTGGCGACAGCCGCCGCCCGGCCTCGGCCTCCGTCCGCACGCGCTGGAAGAACAGCTTCGGATCGATGATCCTGTAGCGCGTGAAGCTGTCGACCGAGAGGAACTGCGGATCGGACGACGAGACGATCTGGGGCTTCGAGTCGAGATCGAGGACCCGCTTATCGAGCGTGTGCACGATGTCGATCAGCGGCATCTTCCAGTTGAGCCCCGGCTCGCGGATGTCCTGGCGGACTTCGCCGAAGCGGAGCACGAGCGACTGCTCGTTCTGGCCGACGATGAAGGCCGAGCTGTATAAGGCTGCGGCCGCGGCGCCGAGCACGCCGAGTATCAGTGTCAGGACGGCGCGCATGTCAGTTCCCCTTCCGGCGAAACATGTCGAGCGGCAGGATCGGCGATGGGCCGCCGCGGGAATCCAGGATGATTTTGTCGGAGCCGGAGAGGATCCGTTCCATGGTCTCGAGGTAGATTCGCCGCCGCGTCACGTCCGGTGACTTGCGATACTCCTCGTAGACGCTGAGGAACCGTTTCGTCTGGCCGATGGCTTCGGCGATAGTCTGCTCCCGGAAGGCGTCGGCCTCCTTCTCGATCCGTTTCGCCTCGCCTTCAGCCTCCGGAATGATGCGGTTCTTGTAGGCTTCGGCCTCGTTCTGCAAGCGGTCACGGTCGGCGCGGGCGGCCTGCACGTCGAGGAAGGCGTCGGCGACCTGGGCCGGAGGCGCGACCTTCAGGAGGCGCACCTCGTCGATCGTGATGCCGGCCTTGTAGTTGTCGAGGATAGTCTGCATGAGCTCGTGCACCGCCTTCGAGGTGGCCTGACGGGCCTCGGTCAGGATCGGCTGGATGTCGGCCTTGCCGATGACCTCGCGCATGGCGCTCTCGGCAACCTCTTTCACGGTGCCATCCGGATTCTGGATGTTGAAGAGGTAGAGTTTGGCGTCCTTGATGCGCCAGTAGATCACGAAGTCGACGTCGACGATGTTCTGGTCGCCCGTCAGCATGACGCTTTCCTCGGGCACGTCGCGGTTCGCACCACTTGAGGCAACACGCCCGGTACCGCCGGACCGGAATCCAACCTCGGTCAAGTTCTGGCGCGTCACCTTTGGTGTGCGCACCTCCTCGATCGGGGCGGGCAGACGGAAATGGAGCCCTGGGGGCGCTTCGCGGTCATACTTGCCGAAACGCGTGACGACGCCGACCTCGTCCTGATCGACGCGAAAAGTGAACGCGAAAAACCCGACAAATACGGCCGCGACCAGGCCGATCAGAAGCACCAGCAGGCCCGGCGGGCCGCCTCCAGGGATTGCCTTTTTCAACCGATCCTGTCCGCGCCTCAGGAACTCCTCGAGATCGGGCTGCTGTCCGCCTCCGCTGCCACCGCCCCAAGGGCCACCGCCGCCGCCGCTCCCTTTCCAACCGTTCCCGTTACCGCTCTGGTTACTCCAGGGCATATGGCCGCCTCTCGCTGAACCGAATGGGTCGATGGCCCCAAGGGCGTTTGCCGGGTTCCTGCGGCTGCAGGAGCGTCGGCGCACAGCCCCGGCCAAGTCCTGGCGCTTATACGGTAGGGGGTCATGTGTGGCAAATACGTGGATATGCGGACGTCATCGATTTTGCCGGATCGGCAACTACCGGATGCGATTTGCCCAGGCGTCGTCGCGGCCCTGCCCACCATCCCGGTCGGTGGTGGCAATCGGCTCCGGCAATCGATAAACTCGAGGTTGACGAGAATTGGCGCTGCACTTAAAAAGTGCAAGTGGGGGACATCGGATATGATGTTCTTGGTTTGCAAGACGTGGGTGGTGCGGGATGGTGTCGCCAAGCGTAGTGGACGGGTCGGCGGGGGACGTCGCAGGCGAGGATCGCAGCTCGCGCCGTGCGAACCCGATGGATGTGCATGTGGGTAGCCGTGTCCGCCTCCGGCGCATGCTGCTCGGCATCAGTCAGGAGAAGCTCGGGGAGAAGCTCGGACTGACGTTTCAGCAGATTCAGAAGTATGAGAAGGGCGTCAATCGCATCGGCGCGAGCCGCCTCTATGACCTTGCGAGCGTGCTGAGCGTGCCCGTGCAGTTCTTCTATGACGATGCGCCAGTCGCAGAGTCTTTGGCTCAGCCCGTGATGGGCTTTGCCGATCGCCCGGCAGACTCCTACGTCGTCGACTTTCTCGCGACCCGCGAAGGCCTCGAGCTCAACAAGGCGTTCGTGAAGATCACCGACCCACGGCAGCGTCGCGCGGTGCTGGAGCTCGTTCGAGCCATGGCAAGTGAGGCCGCCGAAGACACCGTCGGCGCGGACTGACGAATAGGGGCCGCGAGGCGCTGCCGGCGGTGATCGTCAGGTATCCACATGCTGCGGACTTGCGGGGCCCCGGGCCGCGCGCATCTGCTTGACCCTGACCGGAAAGGCTGCAAGAGAAGCCGCGCCTGATGCGAGTTAACACTATCCGATGGGGACCACCTGTGGCGCGAACGTCTTTCCTGTTCACCAGCGAATCTGTTTCGGAAGGTCATCCGGACAAGGTCGCGGATCAGATTTCGGACGCCATCCTCGACGCCTTCATCGCCAATGACGTGAAGCTCGGGATCGCCGACAACAGCGCCATCAACACGCGTCTCGGCTGCGAGACGCTGGTCACCACGAACAAGGTCGTTGTCGCCGGCGAGGCACGTGGCCAGGCGCCGTTGTTCCGCAAGTTCGCAAGCCACCAGTTCGTCGGCCAGAACGAGTGGGTCGTCGACCGCGGCCTCATCACTGACATCGCGCGCGCCGTCATCAAGGACATCGGCTACGACCAGGTCGGCTTCTCGCACCACGGCGCCGATGTCGAGGTTCTCCTGCACGGCCAGTCGGCCGACATCGCCATGGGCGTCGATGAGAAGCAGGGTGAGGAAGGCGCCGGCGACCAGGGCATGATGTTCGGCTTCGCTTGCACGGACAGCGAGGCGTACGAGAAGGGCACGTTCATGCCCGCGCCGATCTTCTTCTCCCACAAGATCCTGAAGGTGCTCTCAGAGCAGCGCCGTTCCGGAAAGCTCGGTGATCTCCTCCCCGACGCCAAGAGCCAGGTGACGATCCAGTACGAGGGCGGCAAGGCGATCGGTGCCACCAAGGTCGTGGTCTCCACGCAGCACCAGAAGTCCAACGGCAAGGGCAAGGACTACACGCCGGAAATGATCAAGGAGATGATCGGCGATGCCGTCACCTCTGCATTGCCGAAGGGGTGGATGCCGAAGTCGGGCGCCGACTTCCTGGTGAACCCGACAGGCAACTTCGTCGTCGGCGGCCCGGACGGCGACTGCGGGTTGACCGGCCGCAAGATCATCGTCGACACCTACGGCGGCTATGCGCCCCACGGCGGCGGTGCCTTCTCCGGCAAGGACCCGACCAAGGTCGACCGCTCCGCTGCCTACGCCGCACGCTATCTCGCTAAGAACGTGGTTGCCGCCGGTCTCGCCGACCAGTGCATGATCCAGGTCGCCTATGCAATCGGCCGGCCTGAACCGATGTCGCTCCTCGTCGATACCAAGGGCACGGGCAAGCACGGCGCCGATGGCGACGCCAAGCTCGAGAAAATCCTAGCTGAGCTCTTTCCGATGCGCCCGACCCACATCCGGCGTGCGCTTGCGCTCAACAAGCCTGTCTATAAGCGCACAGCGGCCTACGGCCACTTCGGCCGCGCACCCGACAAGGATGGCGGCTTCTCCTGGGAGAAGACCGACCTTGCCGACAAAATCAAGAAGGCGATGGGCTGATCAGGGAGAGTAGGCTCGAGGGGCCGCTCCCCGCGCCCGCGGCATAGGGATGCTCCCTACCCCCGAAGATGCGACGAACAGGACGGCACG
>DAORNH010000260.1:0-340 GCA_035440865.1 Hyphomicrobiaceae bacterium
GGTGACGACGGGCGTCTGCGAGGCCGAGGCGCGGCATGTCACACTCGGCCATATCCGGCGCGTCACCTCGCGGCGCCCGTTCGTGCAGCTGAAGGTCGCCGTGGACGCCGACGGCTTCGTCCCGCGCGGCGCCGCGGGTCGCCCGCTCTGGATTTCCTCGCCCGATGCGCGCCGCCGTTCGCATCTCCTGCGGGCAGAGGCCGACGCGATCCTCGTGGGTCGCGGCACCGTCGTTGCCGACGATCCCGAGCTCACCTGCCGCCTTCCGGGCCTCGAGAATCGCTCGCCGCATCGTGTGGTGCTTGCTTCGCATCTCGACATTTCAGCAGGGTGCAAGCTG
>DAORNH010000260.1:403-766 GCA_035440865.1 Hyphomicrobiaceae bacterium
GCCGAGCGCGAGTCGGCACTGGTTGCGAGAGGCGCGACCGTCGTGCGCACCGCCGCGACCTCGACGGGGCGGCTCGATCTCGCCGCCGTACTGCAATATCTCTCCGAGACCGGCCTTACGCGCGTGCTGGTCGAAGGCGGCACGACCGTGCTCGGCGGCTTCCTCGACCGGCTCGCTGACGAGCTCGTCGTGATCCAGTCACCGGACCGCCTGCCTCCGGCCGTCCGCCTGCGCCCGTTCGGCGACCGCATGATCGGCGACCTCGCCCGGCTCGGCTGGCGCGTCGCCGGCAGCGAGCTGGTCGGACCTGATACTCTCACAACCTACCGACCCGAGGGGTGATTCATGAGCAAGCCCACTCCG
>DAORNH010000260.1:791-5982 GCA_035440865.1 Hyphomicrobiaceae bacterium
CTGCGACAGCCAACACGTGGTCTTCAACGCGCGCTATGGCGACTACGTCGATCTCGCCATCACCGAGTTCCTGCGCGCCTCGATGCCGGGTCGCGATCCCTTTGACGGGTCCTTCGAGATCCAGACCGTGCGCCAGCTGATCGAATGGCAGAGCCCGTTCCGCTTCCGTGACACGGTCGAAGTGACGGTGCGTCCGACGCGCTTCGGCACCACGTCCTTCACGATCGGATTCGAGATGCGTCGCGCGGGCGAGCCCGAGATCGTCGCCTCCGCCGAGCTCGTCTACGTGCACGTGGACAGCAAGACCTGGACCAAGCTGCCGCTCCCCGCCGAACGTCGGCGCATGCTCGAGACGGGCGCGCTCGGCAAGGTCACGGATCACGCCGGCTGGACGATCGGGCGTAGCTGAGTGCGCCTTGGTGCGCTTGACCGCCGGGAAATTCGCTCTATCTGTCGCATGAGCTTTTGTCGTGTGCCGCGGCTGCTGAACCCGTCACTCGACAAGGACACGTGCCATGCACCCCAAACTGGAGCGTCTCGACGCGAGCCGGATTAAGATCCGCGCGCGCGCTGATCTGGACATCACCCTCTTCGCCAACGACGGCGTGTTCCTCGATCCCGCAAGCGTCGAGGAAATGGTCTCGTTCGCCGGTCTCGTCGACACGATCGAGGCGCTGAACGCGCGTCGCTTCTTCGGCGACGAGCCCGCACACCTCGAGCGCGTCGTTCTCACGCCTGATTTCCATCGCGCCGCCGGCATCCCGGTCGGCACCGTGCTCGACGCGCGCGGCTTCGTGCTGCCGAAAGCGGTCGGCACGGACATCGGCTGCGGCATGCGGCTGCTCGCGACCGACATCACCGCCGACGAGTTCGCGGGCCTCGGGCCGGGGCTCGAGGAGCGGCTGCGCTACATCTTCTTCGAGGGCGGGCGCGATATCGCGCTCTCGGCCTCGCAGCGGCGCGGCATCTTCGGCGAGGGGCTGCAGGGCCTGCTCGGCGCGTCGGAGCAGCTCAAGGAGCGGCGGGTGCGGGCCACGGGCGGGTCGGCGGGAGGCAGGGGGAAGGACACCGCGGCTACGGCATCAAGCCGCTCACCGACGAGGTGACGGGGCCGGTCGAGGGGCCGAGGACCCACGGCTCGGGGGCCGAGTTCACGCGCGATGGCCAGATCGGCTCGATCGGCGGTGGCAACCACTTCGTCGAGATCCAGCGCGTCGAGGAGGTGTTCGACGGAGCGACGGCGCGCGCCTGGGGACTGGTGCCTGGGCGTGTCGCCATCATGGCGCACTCGGGCTCGGTCGGCATCGGTCACATGGTCGGGAACCACTTCTCGGACAAGGCGCGCGCGCTCTATCCGGCAGGCCTCGCCCATCCCGAGCACGGCTTCTATCCGTTGGGCTCCCGCAGCGACGCGGGCGAGGCCTACCTCTCGGCCATGGGAAACGCGGCGAATTTCGCCTACGCGAACCGCCTGTTCCTCGGGCTGATGGTGGTGCGCGCGCTCTCCGAGGCGCTCGGCCGCGAAGTGGAAGCGCGGCTCGTCTACGACGCCCCGCACAACCTCGTGTGGGACGACGGCGACGGCCGCATGATCCACCGGAAGGGCGCCTGCCCTGCTGACGGGCCGTCGGACGACGCCGACTTTCCCTCGGGCCATCCGGTGATCATTCCGGGCTCGATGGGCGCGTCGAGCTTCGTGCTGCGCGGTCACGGCTCGGTCGCGAGCCTCTGCTCCGCCTGTCATGGCGCGGGGCGGCTCGCGCCGCGTCAGCAGGCACGCCATGGCGCAGAGGGCGAGCTTGCCGCACTCCGCGTCGTCACCAAGGTCGATGGCCGCCGCCTTCGCCCCGACGTGCGCGCGGAGTGGCAGCGCGCCCTCTCGGAGGAGGCGCCGTCCCGCTACAAGGACGTGACTCCGGTGATCGAGACCGTGGTCGGCGCCGACATCGCGAGCAAGGTCGTGAGGCTCTGGCCGCTGATGACGGTGAAGGGGCTGTGATACCGGCAACCTCATCCACCTGCCTTCTGGCGAGCGAGGAATGCCATCAGCCAGCGGACGCCGCGGCTCTTGTCGCCCTTGAAGAGGGCGGTCAGAGCCGTGGTGTCGCCGATCTCGCCGGCATGGCAGACGAGCCGCTCGGCCGCGACGTAACGCACGAGCGCACTTGCATCCTTCGCGCCGATGCCGATCAGCTCGGAAAGTGCGATCTGCCGCTCGATCGGGCGATGCGCAAGGACGGCGGTGCGTCGCGCGATGCCGAACCGCTTGTCCACCCACGTCTTGTCGTAGTGGTCGAGCCAGCTCACGCGGCCGTCGATCAGCGGCCGCAGCGCCGCGGCGCGAAACTCCGGCCGCCTGGCGCGGCGCGCGATCTCGGCGAGATGCCTATCGACGATGCCGAGGCGGATAGCCGACTTGAGCACGCTCCCGGGAATGGACGTCGTCGCGATCAGCGTCGCGGCGAGTGCGGCCGCTCGATCATCGCGACGGAGCGCCTCGAGCAGCACGGGCGGCGGCTCTCCCCAACGCTGCCACGAGTGGAAGCGCGCCAGCAGATAGGGCGCGGCTGCCGCCATGGTTTTCGCGGAGACTGACGGCAGCACACGCTCCGCACACGCGGCGGCGGCCGCGCGCACGGGCTCCACCCAGTCGTTGAGGCGTTGCGCGAGGGCCACGACAAGGATCGGACCGTCGGGCAGGCTGCTCGTCCGGTTCAATGCAGCTTGGCGCACGAAGCCGCTGCGGTGGAACAAGAGGAGCGGGGCGAGCGGCTCCGGCGCGATCGCACGCCAGCTTTCCTCTGTCGTGAACCGTATGAGAGCCTGTGGCGGTTGAATCGGGAAATCCCGGAGCGCGACGGAAATCGGATCAAGGGCGTCGAGCGGGAGTGTCTCGATCCGGGCGACGACGCGCTCCAGCTTCAGCTTGGCAAGCGGCGTCGAGCGCGCCGCTGCAATGAGCGCGACAATCTCGGAGAGTACATCGCAGATCAGCCCGTCGCTCGCCATGCGGGGTTCCTGCGATACGGCCCGATCTCGAGGCCGGACTTGGCGACCATGTCCGGCCAGTCATCGCCGAGGAGAAAGGCCTGCTCGGCATCGCGGATGGTGGTCATACCGTCGAGGCCTTCGAGCGTCGCATCGTTGTAGCCCGGATGGCAGAAGAGGAGCGCGTTCTCGCCGGCGCCCTTGATGAAGGCCTGAAACAGCTCGGCCATGGGCCGCTTATCGGTCTGGTAGTCGTAGGCACCCGAGAAGCCGTCATTGGTCGGCACGCCGGCGCGGGCAGCAGTCCGCCGGATGCCGCGCCCGAGCGAGGAGATCAGCAGTGATTTGGCCGTCGCGACACCTCGTGCCAGGACGCGCGAGGCCGGCTCGGCGCCGCTGCGCACCCACGTCTCGCCGCCACCGACGCGCTTGGCGAGCCTCACCACGATGTCACGCACGCCGGGGAGCTGCTGCACGTGATGATGCCCGTCGATGTGCGCGGGCGGCCTCCCCCACACGTCGATGAAGCTCGCGAGCTGGCGCTCGATCTCCGCCTCGATCTCGCCGAGCGGCAGGCGGCGCAGCAGCCCAGCCTTGAAGACCGCGCCGATCGGCGGCAGCTTGCCGTCTGGCGCATAGGTCGGCATGGCGCCGAGCGGCGTCTGGTCGGTCAGCGTCACGTGGAGGCCGATGTCGGCGTCTCCCGCCACCTCGCGGAGTGCTGCGGCTTCTTCCGGCCAGAATCGGCTCGCGGCCATCACGCTGGTCGCCGAGATGGCGCGCCGGGCCAGCAGCTCGCGGATCGCGCGGCTGACGCCCGGCGTGAAGGCGTAGTCGTCGGCGCAGACGACGAGGCGGCGCGTGGCGCTCACTCCTTCCACGGAACGCCGCCCGCGTAGGTCTTGTAGCTGACGGCGGAGAGCCAGCCGGCATCGACGGGGAGCAGGATGCCCGTGATCGAGCGCGCCTGATCGGAAGAGAGGAAGGCGATCGCGTCGGCGATGTCGGAGGGCTCCGGCAGCCGGTCGAGCGCGTGCACGCCCATGATCTTTTTCATGTCGCGCTGGCCGCTCGCGACCTTCTCGCGGAGCGGCGGCGTCATCACGTAGGTGGGCCCGACGCTGTTCACGCGGATGCCGAACCGGCCGAGCTCGACGGCGAGCAGCTGGGTGAGCCGCTCGACGGCGGCCTTCCCCGGATTGTAGGCGGCGAGCGGCAGCGGCAGGCGGCTGTTGATCGAGCCGATGGTGACGATCGTGCCACCTTTCGCGGGGATCATCTGCTTCCCATAGACGCGCGCCGCATACAGCGTGCCGTTGTAGTTGACGGCCCACATGCGCTCGTGGGCGACGAGGTCCATCTCGAGGATCGATTCCGAGTTCGGGATGAGGCCCGCGCAGGTGACGAGCGCGGTCGCTGGCCCGAGGTCCTTCGCCGTCTGAGCCGCGACCGCCTCGACTGCCTTCAGGTCGGACACGTCGCAGCGCCAGAAGCGCGCCTTGACGCCACTCTTGGATAGCTCGACCGCAAGCTTTGTGCCCGCGCCCTCGTTCATGTCGAGGATCGCCACGTCGAAGCCGTCCCGCGCGAACCGCCGCGCCGTCGCCTCCCCGATCCCGCTCGCCCCACCCGTGATGACGGCGACACCCTTTCCAGCCATTTCGTGTGCTCCATGTGCTCTTGGGGCGCGATGCCCCTCACCCCGTTGATAGCAACGATGCGGCAGGCGGTCACGCGATGCCGACGCGGGCCGCGGGTTGGACAGTGTGCGCGACATCGCCTAGTCAACGATGCCGCCAGATACTCCCGCGCCGAGCCCCACCCGCGTGACCCTTATCCTTCTCGCCAAGCTTACCGTGACGCCGGCGCTCGTCTGGCTCGCAGCCTATGTCATGCGCCGATATGGTGGGTTGCTCGCCGGCATGCTGGTCGGCTTTCCGGTGATGACGGCGCCGGTCGCCTTCTTCATGGCCTGGGAGCAGGGCCGGGAGTTCGCCGAGGAGTCTGCGCTCGGCATTCTCCTCACCGTGCCGGCGGTCTCGATGTTCGCGATCGCCTACGGCCTCGCCTCCCGGCGCGGCGGGTGGCGAGCGGGCTGGGCGGCCGGCGTCGCCGCATTCTTCGCCGTCAGCGTGGCGACCGTCACGCTCCGCCTCGACATCCCGCCGGCCGCGGCCATCGCCGCCCTGGTGATCGCGATCGG
>DAORNH010000260.1:5992-6652 GCA_035440865.1 Hyphomicrobiaceae bacterium
TTGTACCTCGTCGGCCGCCCGCCGGTGAAAGCGCCGGCGCGTGCAGCACCCTGGTGGGATGTCTGGCTAAGGATGGCGATCACCATGGCTCTTGTGATTGCGGTCACCGCCGCGGCCAATGCAATGGGTCCGCGCTGGAGCTCGATCCCGGCGAGCTATCCGGCGATCACGTCGGTGGTCATCCCGTTTACGCACGCCCGTGACGGTCGCGATGCGGCGCTGGCCGTGGTGCGCGGCATGCTGCTCTCGCACATCGCGTTCGCGGCACTATTCGTCATCGCCGCGGCGCTGATTGCCGATCACGGCGTGATCGTCGCATATGCCGTTGCGACGGGGGCGGCGCTCGGCTTAAGCGGCATCGTCATCAGTTGCGACCGCTGGCTCGCACGGCGGCGCCCGACGACGGTGTGAGTAGTGTCAGCGCCCCGTCTTCACGGCGCGCGCCGGGATTCCGGTACCACCGGGCACGCCTTCGAGGAGCTGTGCAGCGAGCAGCTTGTCGAGGCCGACCGCATCACCTGTGAACTGCTGCGACCAGAGGATCGCCGCCGCATGCGAGCCTGGACGCATCCTGAGGGGGAGCTGCATGGAGTTCTGGTCGAGGAGGTCGAGCTTGCGCACCGCATCGGAAAGCGATCGGCCCAGCTCGGTCAAGGCATA
>DAORNH010000261.1:0-1724 GCA_035440865.1 Hyphomicrobiaceae bacterium
GATTGGTGCGATTGCCGGACTTGCAGTGAAACAGCACCGGACGCGAGCCGGAATCCACCGCGACCATGGTGTGAACCGGCAAGTTGCGCGCGCCTGGGATGCGCTCGCGCGCGTGCTCGTCGGCGCCGCGGATATCGACGAGCACGGCACCGTCGTCGATCAGACGCTTGGCATCTGCGGGTGAAATCGTCTTGAGGCTCATGACGTGTCACTTTCCTGGTGAATGCGAATTGGTTCGGTGGTCCGACCCGCTACGTACGGTTGGTCAGCGCTGAGAACAGAAGTGATCCTGGAGATGGGCGAGCAATCCGCCGATGCGCGGATCGCTGACGCGATACCAGAGCGTCTGGCTCTCGCGCCTGAAGTCGACGAGCTTCTCCTCGCGCATCTTGGCGAGATGCTGGGAGAGTGCCGACTGCGAGAGGCCCACCGCCGCAGCGAGCATGCCGACGTTGCCCTCGCCCCATTCGACGAGCTTGCAGAGGATCATCAGACGGCGCTCGTTGGCGAGCGCGCGCAACACGCCTGCGACGTTGGCGGCGTTGGCCTGGAAGTCGGCGAGCTCGGTCGGGGCCTGCGGCATTCGATGCCCTCCAATACGTTCGCCCTTGTTAAATAAGCAATCTCTAATATATAGTCAACAGCAGTCGCAAGGAGATGCTCATGTCCGCCCCTGCTCCCATCATCACCGCCTTCTTCGACGAGCCGACCAATACTGTCAGCTATCTCGTGCACGATCCCGAGACGAGGCGGGCGGCGGTCATCGATCCCGTGCTCGACTACGACCACCGCACGGGCAAGGCCTCCGCCAAGTCGGCAGATGCCATTCTCGCAGCGGCGCGGGCGGGCGGCCTCACGATCGACTGGGTGCTCGAGACGCATGCGCACGCCGATCATCTGTCCGGCGCGCCCTACATCAAGCTGAAGACCGGCGCCAAGGTCGGCATCGGCGAGCACATCAAGGACGTGCAGAAGATTTTTCGTCCGGTGTTCAACGCGACCGACATCTCCGGGGACGGCACCGAGTTCGACCACCTGTTCAAGGACGGCGAGCGCTTCGCGATCGGCAATCTCGAGGTGGAGGTGCTGCACGTGCCGGGCCACACTCCGGCTGACGTCGCCTTCAAGATCGGCGATGCCGTGTTCGTCGGCGATACGCTCTTCATGCCGGACTACGGCACGGCCCGTGCCGATTTTCCGGGCGGCAGCGCCCGCACGCTCTATCGCTCCGTGCAGCGGCTCCTGGCGCTGCCGCCCGAGACGCGGCTCTACATGTGTCACGACTACAAGGCGCCCGGGCGCGATCACTATGCGTGGGAGACGACCGTCGCCGAGCAGCGCGAGAACAATGTGCACATCAAGGACGGCGTGACGGAGGACGCCTATGTCGCGATGCGCGAGGCACGTGATGCCAAGCTCGCGGCGCCGCTTCTCCTCATGCCATCGATCCAGGTGAACATCCGCGCCGGCAAGCTGCCGCCGGCGGACAAGGACGGCGTGCACTATCTGCGCATCCCCGTCCGGCTGAGCGCCTGATACACCAACGCTACCGTTCAGCCTCGACCACCCATGCCGGCGCTGCGGGCGATGATCGTCAGCATGATCTCGTCCGCGCCGCCGCCGATCGAGGTGAGGCGGCCGTCGCGATAGGCGCGCGCGACGGGGCTCTCCCAGAGATAGCCGGCGCCGCCCCAATATTGGAGGCAGGCGTCGGTCACCTCGCG
>DAORNH010000261.1:1736-4622 GCA_035440865.1 Hyphomicrobiaceae bacterium
TCAGCTTCGCCATCGAGGCGAGGCGCGTCACGTCCTCGCCCGCGATCATCAGCGCGCCGGCCCGGTAGGTGAGGGCCCGCAGCGCCTCAACCTCGGTCAGGAGCTCAGCGAGGCGGAACTGCACGGCCTGGTTGTCGAGGATCGAGCGGCTGAAGGCCTTGCGCTCGCTCGTGTAGGCGACGGTTGCGGCAATCACGCGATCGAGCATGCCGCACTTGTTTGCGGCGGCCCACAGCCGCTCTTCCTGGAACTGCTCCATCTGGTGGAGGAAGCCGCGTCCCTCGATGCCGATGCGGTTCGACTTCGGCACGCGCACGTCGTCGAAGAAGAGCTGCGCGGTATCGGAGGCCCACATGCCGAGCTTCTTGAGTTTCTTCACGCGGGTCACGCCCTTCGCGTCGAGCGGCACGCAGACGAGCGACTTGTTCTTGTGTGGGCCGCCGTCCGGCGAGGTATTGACGAGGAGGCAGATCCAATCGGCCTGCATGCCGTTGGTGATCCACATCTTCGAGCCGTTGATCACGTAGTCGCCGCCGTCGTGGCGGGCGGTCGACTGGATCGAAGCGACGTCGGAGCCGGCGCCGGCCTCAGAGACGCCGATCGCGGCCACCCGCTCGCCGGCGATCACGGGCGCCAGGAACTCGCGCCGGAGCGCATCGCTGCCGAAGCGGGCCAGCGCCGGCGTCGCCATGTCGGTCTGCACGCCGATCGACATCGGTATCGCGCCGCAATCGATCCTCCCGAGCGCCTCGGCGAGTATGATCGCCCACGAATAGTCGAGTGCCTGGCCACCGTATTCGGCGGGCTTGGTGAGGCCGAGGAGACCGAGGCGGGCAAGCTTCGGGAAGAGTTCATGTGCCGGGAACTGCTCCGCCTCCTCCCAGGCATCGACGTGCGGGTTCACCTCGGCGTCGATGAAGCGCTCGATTGTCGAGCGCAGCGCCGCGTGCTCGGCCGTCAGCATGGATCAGGCGTCCTTCCCGTGGTCTGTGTTGCGGCCTCGCGACGCTGCTCCATCGCCCAGGCACTCGTCGTCGCTCCGGGCACGAAGGCGCGCCTGCTGCTTGCGCTTCTGCAGGTTCTCGCGGAGCGCGCTCGCGAGGCGCTCCTTGCGCTCGTTCAGCGGGCTTCGCCTGCGTGTGTCGTCTTCCGCCATGCTCCGGCACCTTGTCGCAATGAGGTGATTGGCGGGCTGAGACTAACATGACAAAAGAAGCCTCACACAGGCATCTGAGGCCCAGCTCTGCATGACCACGCCCCGCTATACGTCCGTCGTCGCCCCGTTGCCCTCGACCGTGCCGTTCGTCGGTCCCGAGACGCAGGAGCGGGCGCGCGGCGCAAAATTCACCTGCCGGCTCGGCGCCAACGAGAGTGTGTTCGGGCCCTCGCCCAAGGCGATTGCCGCCATGCAGCAGGCGGCCGGCGACTGCTGGATGTACTGCGATCCCGAAAACCATGACCTGAAGGCCGCGCTCGCGGCCGAACTCGGCGTGAAGCCCGCCAACATCGTCATCGGAGAGGGCATCGATTCGCTCTTCGGCTACACTGTCCGTCTCGTCACCGAGCCCGGCGATTGCGTGGTGAGCTCGCTCGGCGCTTACCCGACGTTCAATTTCCATGTTGCGGGCTATGGCGGCCGGCTCGTCACGGTGCCGTATGTCGCCGATCGCGAGGACCCGGCATCACTCATCGAGGCGGCCAAACGCGAGCGGCCCAAGCTCGTGTTCTTTGCCAACCCCGACAACCCGATGGGAAGCTGGTGGCCGGCCGACGCAGTAGCGGCGCTTATTGACGCTTTGCCTGCGGAAACGGTGCTAGTGCTCGACGAGGCCTACGTCGAGTTTGCGCCGGCCGGAACCGCGCCGCCGCTGGATGTCGGCCGGCAGAACGTGATCCGCTACCGCACATTCTCGAAGGCCTACGGCATGGCCGGCGCGCGCATCGCCTATGCCATCACCGAGGAGAGTGTCGCGAAGAGCTTCGACAAGATCCGCAACCACTTCTCGGTCAACCGCATCGCGCAGGCGGGCGCGCTCGCGGCGCTCGCCGACAAGGCATACCTTGCAAACGTGGTCGCCAAAGTTGCGCGGGCACGCGAGCGGATTGTCGCCATCGCCCGCGAGCACGGCCTTTCGCCGCTGCCGTCGGCCACAAACTTCGTCACCATCGATTGTGGCGGCGACGGCGCCTATGCCAAGCGCATCCTCGACGGCCTGATTACCCGCGGCGTATTCGTGCGGATGCCGGGCGTCGCGCCGCTCAATCGCTGCATCCGCGTCTCGGCAGGCACCGACGACGATCTTGCCGTCTTTGCGCGAGAGCTCCCGGAGGCTTTGCGGGCGGCCCGGTAAACGTCTCAGGTTCGCTTCGCGATCGGGCTGCCCGCAAATCCTCGCATACTCGATCTTGTTTCACACGAACGGGAGGTTCGGAGGGTGTCCCTCCGACTGGGGTACGGGGCGAGCGCGCCGTTCGCGCAGCGACGGCACTGCGCCCCGTGAGGCGAGCGACTTTGCGCGCCCATCGAACTGATGTATCCGGGCACAAAGCATGGCGCGCACCCGCGCCGGCCCCCAATAACGTGATGATCGCGCGATGTCTCAACCGAAAGAGCTGCCCGAGCCCGCACAGCGCGAGATCGCGCGGCGGCGCACGTTCGCGATCATCTCGCATCCGGACGCCGGCAAGACGACGCTCACCGAGAAGCTCCTCTTGTTCGGCGGCGCGATCCAGCTCGCCGGTCACGTCAAGGCCAAGAAGGACAAGCGTTCGACCCGCTCCGACTGGATGGCGATCGAGCGGGCGCGCGGCATCTCAGTCGCGACCTCGGTGATGACCTTCGAGTATGGCGGCGCCGTCTTCAATCTGCTCGACACGCCCGGTCAC
>DAORNH010000261.1:4648-6632 GCA_035440865.1 Hyphomicrobiaceae bacterium
GGACGACACCTACCGCACGCTGACCGCGGTCGATTCCGCCATCATGGTGCTCGACGCGGCACGCGGTATCGAGGCGAGGACGCGGAAGCTCTTCGAGATCTGCCGGCTGCGCGACATCCCGATCGTCACCTTCGTCAACAAGATGGACCGCGAGAGCCGCGATCCATTCGACCTCCTCGACGAGATCGAGAAGACGCTAGCACTCGAGACGGCGCCGATGGTGTGGCCGATCGGGCGCGGTCGCGGCTTCCGCGGCACCTACGATCTCGTCACGCCGCGCATTCGCGAGCTCGACCAGGCCGACGACGGGCGCACCGTCTCGGGCGTCGATGATCCGGCGATCGCGGCACTGCTCGACGAGGACGAGCGCCAACGCTGGCGCGACGAACTCGACCTCGTCGGCGCGGCTTGCAATCAGCTCGACATCGAGGCCTTCCGGGCGGGCACGCAGACACCCGTCTACTTCGGCAGCGCGCTCCGCAATTTCGGCGTGCGTGATCTCCTTGATTCGCTCATCGCCTATGCGCCGCCGCCGCGGAGCCAGACGACGGCAACCCGAATGGTGGATCCCAAGGACGAAGGGCTGACCGGCCTCGTCTTCAAGATCCAGGCGAACATGGACCCCAATCACCGCGACCGCATCGCCTTCATGCGCGTCTGCTCGGGCCGCTTGAAGCGCGGCATGAAGGTGAAGATCGTCCGCACGGGCCGCCAGATCGCGCTTCAGGCGCCGCAGTTCTTCTTTGCCCAGGACCGTTCGCTCGCCGAGGAGGCCTATGCCGGCGACATCGTCGGCATCCCGAACAAGGGGCTCTTGCGCATCGGCGATGCCGTGACCGAGGGCGAGGACCTAACCTTCAGCGGCATCCCGAGCTTCGCGCCGGAAATCCTGCGCCGCGTGCGCCTGGAGGATGCGATCCGGGCCAAGAAGCTCCGCGACGCCCTGAAGGAGCTTGCCGAGGAAGGCCTCGTCCAACTTTTCTTCCCGCTCGATGGCTCGCCGCCGCTGGTTGGCGTGATCGGCGCGCTGCAGCTCGACGTGATGGCCGACCGCTTGAAGAGCGAGTACGACCTGCCGATCGCCTTCGAGACGGCCTCGTTCGAGACGGTGCGCTGGATTCGCGGGAAGACGCGGGCGGCGATCGACCAGTTCATCGCCAAGCACCGCTCCGCGATCGGCAACGACCTCGACGGCGATCCGGTGTTTCTTGCCGATACGGCCTTCAATCTCAGGTGGACGGCCGAGCGCAGCCCGGACATCGAGTTCGTCGAGATCAAGACGGGACTTTGATCGGCGCCGTGCATGAACAGGCGGATGGCAGACTCGCGGAAAGTGCGCAGGCCATTCGACGCTGATTGATCGACACGGCCCCTGTCTTCGAGGCATGCTGGCGGTCGCGTCGAGAGTTGAAGCCGTCCCGCAATCGCGAGAAGACCTCCCGGATCATGACCACAGGTCAAGCGCCTGCGAGCAACCTGCGCGGTATCGCGGCGATGCTCATCTCCCAGGCGGCCTTCATCGCGAACGATACGATGATCAAGCTCGCGGCCGACCAGCTGCCGGCGGGACAGGCGATTTTCTTGCGCGGGCTGTGTACCTGCGCGCTCGCCATCATGCTCGTCTGGCTTACGGGTGCGCTCGCCTATCGAGTGCATCCGCAGGACAGGCCGCTACTCGGCGTGCGCGTCATCGGCGAACTTGGCTCGACCTACTTCTATCTCTTCGCGCTGTTCAATATGAAGATTGGCGACGCGACGGCCATCATCCAGTTCGTGCCGCTCGCCATCACGGCGGGGGCGGCACTCTTTCTCGGCGAGGCGGTCGGATGGCGGCGTTGGCTCGCGGCGCTCGTCGGGTTCGCCGGCGTCATGATCGTCATCCGGCCGGGGTCGTCGGCCTTCAACGCCTGGTCGCTGCTCGCCATCGTCTGCCTGTTCAGCGTGGTGGGCCGCGATCTTTTCACCCGTATCGTCGGGATTTCCG
>DAORNH010000262.1:0-6591 GCA_035440865.1 Hyphomicrobiaceae bacterium
CCGCCGATCTCGCCGCAGAGGCGCGCCGGAATGCGATGGCGGGCGGCGGCCTCGGGGATCGCCGCGAGCGCCCGCAAGGCCGGCGGGGAGAGGACGTCGAAGCGATTGGCGACGCGCTCGTTGTCGCGGTCGGCGGCGAATAGGTACTGCATGAGGTCGTTGCTGCCGACGGAAACGAAATCGACTTTCCGCAGGATCGTGTCGAGATCGTAGAGCACCGACGGCACCTCGATCATGATGCCGAAGTGGATGCGGGCGGGCGGTGTGCCTCCGCGCCTGACATGCAACTCGATCTCGCGATCGAGCAGGCCGCGCGCCGCGTCCACCTCGAAGGCCGTGGCGACCATCGGCAGCATCAGGCTGATCTCGCGATCGCCTGCGGCTTTGATGAGGGCGCGCAGCTGGATGCGCAGCAGCGCCTGGCGGTCGAGGCCCATGCGCACGCCGCGCCAGCCGAGGGCGGGGTTCGGCTCCTCCTGGTGGCGCAGGTATGGGAGGATCTTGTCCGCGCCGATATCGAGCGTGCGGAAGATGACCGGTTTGCCGCCCGCCGCGTCGAGCACGGAGCGGTAGAGTTCGGTCTGGCGCTCAAGGCGCGGGAAGGTCGAGGCGACCATGAACTGCAGCTCGGTGCGGAAGAGGCCGACCCCGTCGGCGCCCGTGGCCTCGAGGTGCGCCATGTCGACGAGGAGGCCGGAGTTGAGCTGGAGATCGACCCGGATGCCGTCCTTGGACTGGGCCGGCAGCCCGCGGAGCGAAGCGTATGCCTTCTGCCGGCCCGCCAGGAAGCGGACTTTGTCGGTATAGGCCGCGACGACCTCAGAGGAGGGGCGGACGTAGATCTCGCCGGACTGGGCGTCGACGATGATGGCGTCGCCCGGATCGACGCGCTCGATGATGCCGCGTGCCTGGCCGACGGCCGCGATCCCGAGCGCGCGGGCGACGATGGCGACGTGGCTCGCGTCTCCTCCGTCCTCGATGATGAGGCCACGCAGCTTCGCGCGGTCGTAGTCGAGAAGGTCGGCTGCCCCCATGGAGCGGGCAACGACGACGGCGTCGGCCGGGAGTTCCTTGCGCGTGGAACCGCCATCGCGGCGCGCGGCGAGAATGCGCATCAGGCGATCGGAGAGCTCGTCGAGATCGCGGAGCCGCTCGCGCCAGAAGTGGTCGGCCTGGCGGAGCATGCGGGCGCGCTGCTGGTTCTGGACGAGTTCGACGGCGGCCTCGGCGTTGAGGCCGGTCGCTACGGCCTCGCGGAGACGGCGCTGCCAGCCGCGGTCGCGCGCGAACATGCGGTAGGCCTCGAGCACGTCGCGGTGCTCGCCGGCATGCGCGATGGCGTCCTGGTCGAGCAACTCGTCCAGATTGCCGCGCAGCTCATCGAGCGCCAGGTCGAGGCGGAGCGCCTCGGCGACGGGATCGTCGGCCGCGGTTTCGGTGACGACGACGCGCGGTTCGTGCAGCACCACATGGCCGAGCGCGATCCCCTCGGCGATGGCCGGCGCCTTGATGATGTGGCCGACGGCGCGGCTTTGAGCCGCGGCGGTATTGGTGCCCGAGACGGCGCCAGAGACGAGGTGCTCGGCGAGCACCATCGCCGTCGTCTCGAGTACCTCGAGCTCCTCGTCGGAATATTCCTTCGCCGTCTTGTTTTGGACGGTGAGGACGCCGAGCACGTCGCCCGCCCTCAGGATCGGTACGGCGAGGAAGGAGTGGAACGGCTCCTCGCCGGTCTCGGGGCGATAGGAAAAGGCCGGATGGCTTTGCGCATCCGGCTCGTTCACGGGTGCAGCGAGCTCGGCGCAACGCCCGACGAGGCCTTCGCCGCGGCGCATGAATGTGTTGTGCACGGCGCCGGGGTTCAGCCCCTCCGTCGCGAACAGCTCGAGCATTCCGTCCTGGCGCTTGAGGTAGATCGAGCAGACCTCGGCCACCATGAAGCCGGCGATCTGCTGCACGATGTGATTGAGCCGGGACTGGCCGTCGCCGGGCTCCGCCATGATCTCGCGCAGCCGGCGCAGGATGGCGCGCATCGCCGGCTCCCGGGAGACGGGGCGTGGTCCTGGCGGCGGGGTACGAGGCTTCGACATGGGACCCTGATCGAACGTGGCTGCTGTTACGGCAGCGGCAGGCATTTTGCCATGTCCGCCCCTCAGTTGGCCCGCCCGATCTGAATGCAGTCCGGCGGGGTGGTTAGCGCCGGCTGCCGGGTTTACCGTCAATCGGCATCGAGGCCATAGAGGGAGTGGAGGGTTCGGATGGCGAGCTCGGCGTAGGCTGAGTCGATGAGTACGCTGATTTTGATCTCGGACGTCGTGATTGCCAGGATGTTGATACCTTTGCTCGCGAGTGCCTTGAACATCTGCGCGGCGACGCCGGCATGACTTCGCATGCCGATGCCGATCACGGAGACCTTGACGACGTCGGCCGAACTCTTGATCTCGAAGTCGCCGATGTCGGCGCGGGCCGCCTTCAGCACCTCGAGGGTTCGGGGCAGCTCGGCCTCCTGCACGGTGAACGTCATGTCCGTCCGCCGGCCGTCGGAGGAGAGGTTCTGGACGATCATGTCGACGTTCACGTTGGCCTCGGCCAGCGGGCCGAAGATGCGTGCGGCGACACCCGGCTTGTCCTCGATGGCAAGGAGGGTGACCTTTGCCTCATCCTTCGCGTAGGCAATGCCGCTGACGACCTGCTGTTCCACGATCTCGTCCTCGTCGCAAACGATTGTGCCGATCTTGTCCCACGTCTCGGGGCGCGCGGGCTCCATGGCCTCCGGCGCCACGAAGCTCGAGAGCACTCGGGTGCGCATGCGATGCACCATGGCAAGCTCCACCGAGCGCGTCTGGAGCACCTTGGAGCCGAGGGAGGCCATCTCGAGCATCTCCTCGTAGGAGATCTTGGGGAGCCGGCGCGCTTTCGGCACGATGCGCGGATCCGTCGTATAGACGCCATCGACGTCGGTGTAGATGTCGCAGAGATCGGCCTTGAGCGCTACTGCCAAGGCAACGGCGCTGGTATCCGAGCCGCCGCGCCCGAGTGTCGCCAGGCGATTGCGCTCGGGCTCGATGCCCTGGAAGCCCGTGACCACCGCAACCTCGCCCTGGTCGAGGCGCTCGCGCAGCTTCTCTCCCTTGATGTCGATGATGCGCGCGGCACCGTGCGCGGCGTTGGTGACGACGGGGATTTGCCAGCCCTGCCAGGAGCGCGCCTGGATACCCATCGACTGGAGGACGATGGCGAGGAGACCGGCCGTGATGTTCTCTCCGGATGCGACGACGGCGTCATACTCGCGCGCGTCATGGAGGAGGGACGCCTCACGCACCCAGGCGACCAGCTGGTTGGTCGTCCCCGACATGGCCGAGACGACGACGGCGATCTTATTGCCGGCATCGACCTCGCGCTTCACGTGGCGGGCGACATTGCGAATGCGCTCCACGTTGGCGACCGAGGTGCCGCCGAACTTCATTACGAGAACAGCCATGTTCGACCAGCCCTCAGCGCAACGCCCGGGTCGGTCGCCGCGGTGCATCCTATGGAGTTGCCCCAAGGGCGCTCAGACACGATTGGTCCGCGCCGCGTCGAGCGACGGCATCTCTTATCGACAACACCTGCCGTCCGCAACCTCCCGTCACGGGCCGGTGGTGAAATGTCAGAACTGCTTCTCTGGCACCTTGACCGTGAGGCCGTCGAGCTCGGTCACGACCTTGATCTGACAGCTCAAACGGCTTTCATCTCGCACATCGAAGGCGAAATCGAGCATATCCTCCTCCATGCCGGAGGGCTTGCCCGTCTTGGCCTGCCAGGCCGGATCGACATAGACGTGGCAGGTGGCGCAGGCGCAGGCGCCGCCGCACTCGGCCTCGATCCCCGAGATGTTGTGCTTCTTCGCCGTCTCCATCACCGTCATGCCGACCTCGGCATCGACCGTCTGCTTCGACCCGTCCGGCTGCACGTAAGTGATCTTGACCATTGCGAGAAGGCTCCCGTAGTGCGCTTCGAGCGCAGCGAGCGCCGATGTAGTCCGGCGCGGAGCCGAATTCAAGCCTTGCCGGCCGTGCGCGCTCCAATGACGCCGGTCCTGTGCAGGTCGGCGATCGTTTCGCTGGAGAGGCCAAGCAGCTCCGAGAGCACCCCGTTCGCGTCCTGGTTGAGCTTCGGCGGGAAGTTCGCAGGCTGGTCAGCCAGCCTACCGGCGGCGTCACGGAGCTTCAGTGGGTCGCCGGCGACGGTGAGCGGGGTGCCGTCGCGGTCTTTCAGGGTGAGCACCATGCCGCGGTGGCGCACCTGCGAATCGGCAAGACTGTCGGCTACCGTGTTGACGGCGCAGGTCGGGATTTCCTCGGCCTGCAGCCGCTCGACCCAGGTGGCAGCAGGCGCCGTGCGGAATGCTGCTTCCAGTATGGGGAGGAGGCTCGCGCGGTTCTGGTGGCGGAGCTCGTTGGTCTTGAAGAGCGGCTCCTCGATCAGCTCGGGCTTGCCGAGGGCGCGGGCGAGGCCCTGCCACATGCGCTCGGTGTTGGCACATACGACGACGTCGCGGCCGTCAGCTGCGGTGAAGGTGCGGTAGGTCGGGATCGAATCATGAGCGGCGCCCTGCAGACCCGGAACGGTGCCTGATTTCAGGTGGTAGGCGGCCTGATACGTCAGCATGGCGATCTGGCAGTCGAGCATCGAGACGTCGATGAAGCGGCCCTTGCCGCTCGCCCGCGCCTCGATGATGGCGGCGAGGATGCCGATCACACCGTAGAGCCCGCCGGCGAGATCGCCCAAGGGGATGCCGGAGCGCACCGGTCGGCCGCCCGGCTCGCCGGTCATCGACATGCCGCCCGAGAGGGCCTGCGCGATCATGTCGTAGGCGGGGCGGTCGCGGTAGGGGCCGTCCTGGCCGAAGCCGGAGATCGAGCACGAGATGAGTGCGGGGCGCTCGGCAACGAGGTCGGAATAGTCGAGGCCGAGCCGCGCCATGACGCCCGGCCGCCAGTTCTCGATGACGACGTCGCATTCGAGCGCGAGGCGGCGCAGCAGCGCCTGGCCGTCCTTGCTCTTCAGGTCGATCGCGATCGAGCGCTTGTTTCGATTGATCGAGTGGAAATAGCAGCTGTCGCCGGCGACGAAGTGCGGGGGCAGCCGGCGCGTAATGTCGCCGTCCGGGGCCTCGACCTTGATCACGTCGGCTCCGAGATCACCGAGGATCTGCGTGCCGAAAGGTCCCGAGAGAAATTGCGTGAGATCAAGAATGCGGATGCCGGCGAGCGGCGCCTTGAGCGTCGACATGAAGGGGTGCCGCCTCAGAATAGCTTCATGCCTGGCGGCAGCGGGAGACCCGCGGTGATCTCCTGCATCTTGGCTGCAGCTGCGCTCTCGACCTTGGCCTTGGCGTCGCGGAAGGCTGCAACGACGAGATCCTCGAGGATCTCGCCTTCGCCCGCGACCATCAGCTTCGGATCGATCTTCACGGCGCGCACTTCACCCTTGCCATTTAGCGTGACGCGGACCATGCCGGCGCCCGACTGGCCTTCGATCTCGAGCGCTGAAAGATCCGCTTGCATCTGCTGCATGCGGGCCTGCATCTCCTGCGCCTGCTTCATGATCTTCATGATGTCTTTCACGACTCACTCCATGTGTGGCGCGCCCTGCGTCAGCTGGCGGCGGCATCCTCGTCGGGCTCGCGTTTCAAAGGACGGATCTCGGTGATGCGGGTGTCCGGGAAGCCGTCGAGGATGGCGCGGACGGCGGGATGGCCCTCGAGCTTTGCCCGTTCGGCGGCTTCCCGCTCGCGCCGGATTTCCGCGATCGGACGGGCACCCGGCTGGCGCGAGAGAGCGACCATCCAGCGCCGGCCGCTCCAAATGTTGAGTTTCTCGCGGAGCTCGTTGGCGAGTTCTTTGGGGGCATGCGCGAGGAGATGCAACTCGATCGAGCCCGCGGGATCGAATTTGACGAGGCTCGTATTCTCCTCGAGGTGCACCTTGAGCTTCACGTCGCGGTGGCGGCTGATGAGCTCGAGCACGTCCTCGAACGTGGTGATCTCGACCGGGGCCGCGGCGAGGGGCGTGCCGTCCGTAGGATCGTCGAGTCCGTCGCCGAGGTCGGCTTCGATGTCGTCGCCGCGCGGGTTCTCCGAGGGCGTGAAGGGGATGTCGTCGTCGCTGTCGACGCGTGCCGAGACGCTCGACGTCGGTGCGGCGCGATCTGTGCCAGCGGGAGCTGTCTCTCCCGCGCCAACGGAGCCTCGCGGCCGCGCGGACGACTGCCCGCCGATGATGCGGATCACGTCGTCGGGCGAGGGGAGGTCGGAGACGTGGGCGAGGCGGATGACGACCATCTCGGCGGCGGCTGTCGTGCTCGGCGCGCGCCCCGCCTCGTCGATGCCGCGGACCAGCATCTGCCAGGCACGCGAGAGATAGGCGAGCGAGAGGCGTCCGGCGAGGGCCTGGGCGCGGCGGCGCTCCTCCTCTGGGTAGGCGTCGCCGAGGCCCGTCGGACCGGCGACCTTGACGCGCGTCGTCTGGTGGATGGCCTCGGCGAGATCGCCGAGCACCTCGATCGGATCGGCGCCGTCGCGATGCAGGGCGCCGAGCAGTGTCAGGG
>DAORNH010000263.1:0-215 GCA_035440865.1 Hyphomicrobiaceae bacterium
CCTTCGGCGCCCGGCGTCGCCGCCGCCTCGTCGGCGTCCGACTTCAGCGCGGCTGCGCCCGCGATCGTCGCCACAGTGAAATCGCGATCGGTGATGGTCGGCTTGACACCCTCGGGCAGCTTCACGGCAGAGATGTGAATCGAGCGGCCGATCTCGAGGCCCTCGAGGCTCGCCTCGAAATGGGTCGGGATCTTGTCGGCGGGGCACCACACCTC
>DAORNH010000263.1:233-6578 GCA_035440865.1 Hyphomicrobiaceae bacterium
CGCCGCGCTTGATGCCCGGCGAGAGCTGATCGTTCGTGAACCTCATCGGGATCATCAGGCGGACGCGGTTGTCCTTGCCGATGCGCTGGAAGTCGACGTGGATCGGGAAATCCTTGACGGGGTCGAACTGCACGGCGCGCGGGATCGCCCGGACCTTGCGGCCGTCGAGGTCGAGATCGAAGACGGACGAGAAGAAGCGTCCCTTCGAGATCGTGTTCGACAGCTCCTTGAAGTCGACAGACACCGCTTCCGGCGTCTTCTCGTCGCCACCGTAAATGATGCCCGGAACGTGTCCGGCGCGACGTGCTGCCCGTGCGGCTCCCTTGCCGGCACCGGGGCGCGCCATGATCTTGATCGCGGCCTGAGCCATGTGTGTGTCTCCAATGGGAACAGCCGCCCGCGCCCCCGTTCCGGCACGACGCCGGCCAGAAGCCCAAACGGCCAAAGCCCGCCAGCCTCCAGGGTGCCGCGCGGACGACCGGCTTATAGCTAGAGGTAGGGCGGATGGCAAATGGGGTGTCATGCCGGTGACATGCCGCCGGTGACATGCCGGTGGCCCAATTCAGTGACTTGGTCAGTCAACCGGCCATCACCCGCCCATCTCCTTCACCGCCGCCTCCACTTCGGCGCTGGTCAGCTGCCAGTCGTTGTCGAGATTGGCGATGATCTTGCGCATGAAGGTTTCGGAGAGTCGGATGGCACGGGGGGCGTCGCCCAGGTGGTCGTAGAGGATCGCGAGCGCCAGCTGCTGCGGGCTTTCGCCCTCGTAGGTCCACTCGAAGCCCCAAGTCGTGAATTGCTTGACCTCGTAATGCGGTGACAGCTCCCGGCCATCCACCGTCACCTTGAGGCCGTCGAACGCCCGCACGCCTTCGTAGGTCTTCATGGTCATGGCTCTTTGTGGCTCTGCCCCGACTGCACTCGATCCGGATGATATATCTCACCGGTGTTTCCTGTCGACAGGCGCGCCGGCTTCGGGTATCAGCCAACCACCGCCTTAAGCGGATTTGCTGGTGTCCTCGGCCACCGGCCGCACGAACCGTTGGCTCCGGGCGCAATCGTCTCCCCGGCGTATCGGCTCCTCTGCATCACGCCTCGAGAGAATCAATCAAGACCAACGGGCCAGAGCCATGAACATTATCCAGCAGCTCGAGCAAGAGCAGATCAAGTCCATCACGGCGAAGCGCGGCGTGCCGGAGTTCGGCCCCGGCGATACGCTCAAGGTGATGGTGAAGGTGATCGAGGGCGAGGGCAAGGACCAGACGGTGCGCCTCCAGGCCTACGAGGGCGTGTGCATCGCGCGCTCGGGCGGCGGCCTCAACGAGAGCTTCACGGTCCGCAAGATCTCCTACGGCGAGGGCGTCGAGCGCGTCTTCCCGATCTACTCACCCTTCGTCGCCGAGATCGAGGTGCTGCGCCGCGGCAAGGTGCGCCGCGCCAAGCTCTATTATCTCCGTGGTCGCCGCGGTCGCGCCGCCCGCATCTTCGAGCGCTCGGACGCGCGCGCCCGCCGCCTCGCGCAGGCCTGGAAGGGCTTCAAGAAGCCGAAGGGCGAGATCGAGGATCTCACGCAGATCAAGTCGATCGACGCCGATCTCGCGGCGCGGCTCAAGCAGCTCAATTGCGTGAAGATCGAGCAGATCGCCAACTTCTCCGATGACGATATCGCCAACGTCGATGAGGCGCTGAAGCTTGGGGGCCGCATCGAGCGCGAGGGTTGGATCGATCAGGCGAAGCGCCTCGTCGCCGAAGCCGCCGCCGCCGAGGTGCCGGCCGAGGGCGAGGAGAAGCCCAAGGCCTGAGTTTTCGACCTCGAATTGGTGAGATGCGAAGCCCGGTCCGAGCGGCCGGGCTTTTTCATGAGAACCATGCGCAAGCTTCATGGGGATCGCTGCGTGTCCGGTCTACGATCGCGTCACTGTTTTTTCGCGAATGCGTTATAGCTCAGCGCTCCTCGTCCGCGCTGATGCCGTGCGGGCCGAGAGCAGCGGAACACCATGCAACCAGCGAGACCAGGCGCGAGCGAGGCGGCGGCACCGGCCGGCGAACGCCGTGTCGCCCCCGTCCGCCAGGACAGCCTGCGCGGCATCCTGCTCGTGTGCGTCGCCTTCGCCCTCTTCTCGGGGCTCGATGCGACGGCGAAGTACATGGCGACGGTCGTGCAGCTGCCCGTCACGCAGGTGACCTGGATCCGCTTCGTCTCGCAGTTCCTGCTGATCGTCCTCGTCATGGGCATCGTGCAGGTGCCGCGGCTGCTCTCCACGGTGAAGCTCAAGCAGCAGCTCGTCCGCTCGGTGCTGATGATGGCCTCGACGGTGATGAACTTCCTGGCACTGCGCCATCTCCGCCTCGACCAGACGCAGACAATCTATTTTCTCGCCCCGTTCGTCGTCGCGCTGCTCGCCGGGCCCTTTCTCGGCGAGTGGGTCGGATGGCGGCGGCTCGTTGCCATCATGGTCGGCTTCTCGGGGATCATCGTCGTCGTGCGCCCGGGAGTTGCGACATTCGAGCCGGCCATGCTGTTCGCCTTCGGCTCGATGCTCGCCTATGCCTCGTTCATGCTGCTGACGCGCTATCTCGCGAGCTACGATCCGCCTGAAGTGACGCTCTTCTACTCGCTGCTCGCCGGCACTTACTTTCTCGCCCCGCTCGCGATCGTCGACTGGGTCTGGCCCGAGAGCGTGTTCATCTGGCTGCTGCTCGGATCGATGGGACTGTGGGGCGGCCTCGGCCACTACATCTTCATCCTGGCCTACCGGCGCGCGCCGGCGTCCACGCTCGCCCCGTTCGTGTACCTCGGCCTCGTCACGCACGTCGCGGCGGGGTACCTCGTGTTCAACCAGGTGCCGGATGCTTGGACACTCGCGGGCGCCGGCATCGTCATCGCCTCGGGGATCTATCTCGTGCATCGCGAGCACGTGACGCGCAGGGCCAAGGCCCGCTCCGAGCGCGCCGATACCTGACGGCAACGCCGCTGCCCGCGATTGGTCGCAATCCAACCGTCTGATACGAGTTTCACTATCGCCGCAGCCAATCTCGTCGCCGCGAAGGATCCACAATGCGTCGCTTGAAGCGCCTTGCACTGCTGTTGACGCTGTTGGGTCCGCTCACGGCCATGGCCTCGGCGGCGATGGCCCCAGCGGCGATGGCGCAAGGGCGCACCGAGGTGCGCATCGCCGAGAACGTCTACGTCGTCCCGGACAAGAACGCCGAGGCCATCACCGGCTGGCTGATCGTCAAGGCGGGGTGCGCCGACGAGGCCTATGGCGATTGCCGCGGCCTTGCCCACTACCTCGAGCATCTCCTGCTCGTCGGTCGCCGCCCCGATCACACGACGTCGAGCTTCAGCCTTTTTCCCGAAGGCGTCGCCAACGGCTGGACGTCCCACCGCACCACGACCTACTTCCAGCGCTTCCCCGTGAAGGGCGCCGAGGACGCGGAGCGGGTGGACAAGCTGCTCGCCTACTTCATGCGCCTGGTCGCGGAACTGAAGATCGCCGATGACGCCGCCGATCGCGAGCGCAACGTCGTGCTGCAGGAGTACAACGTCAACACGGGCCGCAACCCCTTTGCGCGCTTCTCGATCGAACTCGAGAAGTCCCTGCTGCCCGATGAGGCGCTCGGCCAGCGCGTCATTGGCTCACCGTCGACCATCAAGGGTTTCACGGTGGCTGCTGCCGCCGACTTCCATCGCCACTGGTACACGAAAGGGAATATCGCGATCGTGCTGCACGGGCCGATCGATCCCGCGGTCATCCGCCCGATCGCCGAGCGCCACCTCGCGTCGCTCCCCGACAGGCCGAACCCACCTGCCCGCTACGCACTGATCTCGCGGCCCTACCCGCACGCGATCACCAAGCTCCGCCACAGCGATCCGGAAGCCAAGCAGACCGGAGTCTACGTCTATCGCGTCACGGGCTTTGCCGAGATCGACCGGCGCCAGGTCGCCGCGGCGCGACGGATCGTCAACGCCTTCCTCGCGTCCAAGCTGCCGGGAAGCCCAAATGACTTGCTCATCGAGAAGCAGGGGCTCGCTCTCACCATCGGCATCGGCTCGACCAAGGTGCGCGACGGCGTCTCGCGCCTGTCGATCTCGGGCCAGCCTGTCGCCGGAATCGCGCCCGACAAACTCGCCGAAGCCGCGCTCGCCTACGTCGAGGGGCTGGCCGGCAGCGGCCTCTCCGCCGAGATTATCGAGCGGCTGAAGACGCGCCTCGCCGTCGGCCAGGACCTCGTCGACAAGCAGCCGGCGGAACTCGCAGGCTCGCTCGTCGGCTGGCTGTCGAATCACTTGAGCTACGACGACTGGCTCTGGCGGCGGACCGCCCTCGAGCAAGTGACGCCGCAATCGGTGCAACTCGTCCTGCAGACGCATGCGGCGCGCGGACGGACCGTCGTCGGCATCATCACGCCGCCATCGGCCGCGGCAACGCCGACTGCCACACCGGGGCCGAGCGCTCCTGCGGCGCCGGCACCCACCAAGGCGAAACCCTGACGCCACGCGCCATCCGACCCATCGCCGCCAGACCTCGCGAGCGCCCCATGCCAATTCCGACCCGACTGCTGCTGGTTCTCCTGACCCTCCTGGCGACGCGCGAGCCCGCGTATGCCGAAACGCCCTTCATGGAAATGAAGACGCCAGGCGGCCTCACCTTTCATTATCGTTTCGACGACCGCTCGCCGTACGCCGCCCTGCATTTCGGCTGGCGTGACGGCTTCATCGATCGCCACAAGGGCAAGGAGGGCCTCGCGACCCTGTTCCACGCCATGGTGAGCCAGGCGGCGGACGGCGAAGGCGGGCACGCCTTCAGCGAACGTCTGGCCGATCTGCATGCGCGGGTCGTGTTCGCCAACTCCTGGACAGCGAGCTATGCCCAGGTCAGGGCGCCGGCCGCCCAGCTTGGCGAAGCCGTGATCGCGGCTCTCGACGCCCTGGCGAAGGCGAAACCGGGCGAGCCGCTCCTGAAGCGGCTCCGCGACCGCGCTCGCGGGAGCGAGGCGCAGAGCCTTGTCCGTTCCGAGGTGATCGCCGAACGCGCCGCCATGCGGGCGCTCCTCGGTGATCACCGCGTGACGCGGGCTTATGACAATGCTCGTTTCGACCGGATCGGCGCCGCCGACCTCGATCTGTGGCGCGGCGAGCGGCTCTCGCGGGCCGGGCTCCTGATCGTCGCGTCCGGTGCGCTGCCGGCCGAAACCTACGCGAGCCTCATCGACAAGGCCTTCCTGCCGCTCCCGGAGCGCCCAGAGCCGGTCCGCGTCGCACCGGCGCCGCCGAAGGCCCTCCTGCGTACCATCGTCGTCGAGCGACCCGGCACGCAGACGATCCTGCTGCTCGCCGCCCCTATGATGCTTGCCGATGTCCGCGACGGTCCGACGCTGGCGATCGCGAGTTCCATTCTCGGCGGCGGCTCACAGGGCCGCCTGTTCAAGGCCGTTCGCGGCGATCTCGGCGCCACCTATGGCGCCTCCGCGTCCGTCGTCACCGTCCACAAGGAGCAGCGCATCGTCCTGATCCGCGCCTCTGTCGCCAACGATCTCGCCAAGCCGTCACTCGCGGCTCTGCGCGACACCTATGCGAAGTGGCACGCCGAGGGCATGACGGACGCCGAGATCACGCCCGCGCGCGAGCGCTCGATCACGGGCGTCAAGGCGGCCTGGCGCGATATCTCGAGCTCCAGTTCCTGGCTGCTCGGGCTCCTCGCGGAGGACCGCCTGCCCGCCGACATGGTCGAGCACGAGGGCCGCCTCAAGGCGATCACCCGCGAGTCGCTCAACCTGATGACGCGCGAGACCTTTCCCTCACTCGACAAGTTCCTGACCATCATAGTCGCACCCAAGGCTGACGGCTTCGCCGCCGACTGCGTGATCGCCATCGACACCGAGGTCGAGCGATGCCGCCCTCGGCACTGAGGAAGCACTCGCCTCGACATGGTTAAGAAAATTAACCATTTCAGCCATCGAGGGGGGACGTGAGGAGGGAGTTCGGGCAGTAGGGGCCAGTTGTTGAACCAACTGAGGCCAGAATTATGCACGACACACCTCGGATCTTGCGCGCGGAGGATGCCGGCATGGCGGATGCCGGTCTTTCGCGGCGCTCCCTCCTCGCCATGGGACTTTCGCTGCCGGCGCTACTGCTGGGCAATACCGACGCGGTTGCAGGCCGTGGGCTCCTGCGTAGTGCAACGAGCTGGGCCTACCAGCTGCAGGGCGGCATCGGCGGGCTCGCCTCGTCCGGCGCCGACGTCATCGTCGTCGATGCCGACCACCATCGGGGCGCCGCGAGCCGCCTGCGGACCAAGCCGGGCGGCGGCCGTCGCGCGGTGCTCGCCCATCTCTCGATCG
>DAORNH010000264.1:0-2744 GCA_035440865.1 Hyphomicrobiaceae bacterium
CTCGACGGACTTCGTCGCGCTCAACCACTCAGGCTACGCCGAGAACTCTGCGATCATGAAGGACATCGAGCTCCTGCTGCGCACGGGCCTGCGCCCGCCCGAGCAGCGCATGCCCACGATCGCCAAGATCGGCACGCCGACCGGCGAGTTCTGGCGCTATCCGGCGGTGCGGACCGGCGCGCCCTGAACGGGCGTCCTCAGTCGAAATGGCGAGCATGTGTCCGGAGCGGACCGGCTGTGAGTGGTGCCGGCTGAGGGACTTGAACCCCCGACCTACCGCTTACAAGGCGGTTGCTCTACCAGCTGAGCTAAGCCGGCTCACATCAGTGCCGCATGCTGGATCACGCCAGGGCGGATCAAGTGCCGCGGGCGCGCTCCGCCAGGAGCGAACGCGGATGGTGGAGGGGGCTGGATTCGAACCAGCGTAGGCTATGCCAACGGATTTACAGTCCGTCCCCTTTAGCCACTCGGGCACCCCTCCACTCAGAGTTCGTCGCGACCGAAGCCGCGGCGGCCGACTTATGGGGAGACCCGTCCGGATAGTCAATCGAAAACGCGCCGAAAACAGGCGTGTCGCGCGGTCAGCCCGGGAAGCGCGAGACGATGCGGGCGAGGTCGGGCCGGTCGCGATCGCCCTGACGCTCCTTCGCGGTGCCGATGTAAACGAAACCGGCGATGCGCTCATGCTCGGCGAGGCCGAGGCCACTCCGCACGGCGGGGCTGTAGGCGTACCACTCCGTGATCCAGCAGCTGCCGAAGCCGAGCGCGTTCGTGGCGATGACGAGGTTCATGATCGCGGCCCCGCAGGAGAGCACCTGCTCCCACTCGGGCGCGCCTGCAACTTGCCGAACCTGCGAGACGACCCCGATCACGAGCGGCGCCCTGAGGAAGCGCTGGCGCTCCATGTCGAGGCGGGCAGGCGACGGCGGCTCCTTCTCCTCCGCGGCACAGGCCGTCGCGAGCAGATCGCCGAAGCGCGCTCGGGCCTCGCCCTCGAACACGATGAAGCGCCACGGTTCCACCTTTTTGTGGTCGGGCACGCGGCTCGCCGCTCTCAGGATGGTTTCGAGCTCCGCGGCGCTCGGTCCCGGGCTTGTCATCATCGCGGCCTTGACGGAGCGGCGCTGAAGCAGCAGATCGATAGTCGCATTACTCATTGCGTCGCCCGATGCGGTGGCTTGGTTGAAGTTGCATATTGGGTCTCGCTATCTCACTTTTGCCCCGACTACAATGGAACCTGCTCGCTCGAACTGTGACGCTGGACCCTCGCCATGAGCCCACTGCCTGAAAGCGACCGAGCTGGTGTCCGCACGCCATGCCGTGCCGTCGGTCGCGGCTTGCTCGCGCTGCTGGCGACAGTCGCTGTCGCAGCTGTCCTCTCGCGCGGCGCACTCCATGCGGAGGCTCCAAGCCAGCCGACAGCGCTCCTGCTCGTCGACGGCTCGCGCTCGATGTGGGGCACACTCGACGGCGATCGTGTCCACAAGATCTACCAGGTACGCAACGCCGTCCGCCAGGTGCTGCCGAAGCTTGCGCCGACCATGCGTGTCGGCCTCGCCTCGTTCGGGCATCGCAGGGCCGGAGAGTGCACCGACATCGAGGTGATCGTCCCGCCGACGGCAGGGCCGGACGGCGGCGGCGAGCGCATCGTCTCGATCCTCGACAAGTTCAATCCGCGTGGGCGCGGTCCGATCGCGGATGGTCTCAGGGCCGCAGCGCAGGCCTTGAAAGGGGAGGCAGGGGCCAAATCAATCGTTCTCATTCACGACGATCCCGACAATTGCAAAGGCGACCCCTGCGAGGCCGCAGTGGAGATCAAGGCGGCGCAACCGGGCCTTGTGATCCACGTGATCGCGCTCGGCCCGAAACGCGAGGAGATGCAGCGGTTGCGCTGCGTCTCCAACTCGACCGGCGGGCGCTACGTCGAGGCGGCCTCTCAGGCAGCGCTCCTTGCGGCTCTCGAGGAGACGATTACCGTGGCGCTCGGTGCGGCCGGCAGTCCAACGGCATCCTCCCTGCCGCCCAGGACAGCAGCGCCTCAACCCGGTCCCGCCGGCCCGCTGAAACCGAAGGCGGACACCGACAAGCGCCCAGGCCTCCATCTCATGACGACACTCGTCTCGGGCGGACCGCCAGTCGATCTTCCTGTGCGCTGGCGCGTCATGCGCGAGGGGGCGCAGGACGTGCCGATCTATGAGGAGCTTGCCGTCAACCCTGTGCTGCTCGTCAGGCCGGGGCGCTACACCGTCGAACTCGACGTCGGCATTCCACCGATTCTGCGATCGACCTTCATCGTCGGCGCCAATGAGGCGACACTCGGGCCGATGGTCCTCGATGCCGGTCTGGTACGCGTCCGGCCTGTGCTGCACAAGTCGGGGCCGACTGTCGAAGGCGCCTCGATCGTCGTGCAGCGTGCTGGCGAGCCCAACGCGCCGGTGGTCCTGATCGAGGTCTCGCGCGACCGGCCGGCGATGCTGCTGCTCAAGGCCGGAACGTACAACGTGAGTGCCGGGCTCGGCCTGGCGAAGCAATCGCGGACTGTGACTGTCGCGCCAGGCCGCCAGGACGACCTCGAGCTCGTTCTCGGCACCGGCATCCTCCGGGTCGCGCTCGCCACGCGTGAGGGCGGGCGGCCGATCGACACTGCCCTCTTCACAGTGCTCGAGGATGATCCCGACGCCCCGCAGGGTCGGCGCGAGGTGGCCCGCTCGGCGGCCGCCACCTCCGCCATCACCGCCTTGCTG
>DAORNH010000264.1:2754-6563 GCA_035440865.1 Hyphomicrobiaceae bacterium
TTCGCATTGGCGGCCGGCACCTACTATGTGGTCGCGCGGCACGGCTATTCCGAGGCCCGTGAGCGCGTCGCGCTCAAGGCCGGCGAGACGATCGAGCGCGTGCTTGTCGCGCCGACCGCGGGGCTCACGCTGCGCACCAAGGTCGCCGGAGCTGCGACGATCGTGCCGGAACTCGTCAGCTATCGACTCCAGCGGCTCGACATCACTGATCAGGATCCGGTGATCACGAGCGCGCCCGAGGCGCGCTACGCACTCGCGGCGGGGCGCTACCGGATCGAAGGCCGCTACGGCCTCCTCAATGCGCGCGTCGTGCGAGAGATCGAGCTCAAGGCGGGGCAGGATCAGCAGCTGCTGCTCGAGCATCAGGCAGCTCTCCTCACGCTGAAGCTCGCTGAAGGTGGGGTGTTGCCGGGGGCCGGAGATGCCTACTGGGAAATTCGCGATCAGCGCGGTACGCTCGTGTGGGCAACCGGGCAGAGTGAGCCGCGGGCGCCGCTGCTTCCTGGCCGCTACAATGTACGCGTCGAGCAGCGCGAAAAATCCGGCGAGACGACAGTGGAGCTCCGGTCGGGCGAGACACGGGCAATCGATGTGGCGCCGAAATGATCGAAAGCAGGATCGGTGGCATCGTGGTCGAGCTGTCGCGGGCGGGGCGTGCCGGCCTGCTCGCGCTGGTCGTGTCGGTCGTCATGGCGGCCGGCGCGGCCGAGGCGCAGCAGGACGGCCGCACGACGGGCTGGGGCACCGAGGTTGACGCCGCGCGCAAGGATGCGCCCCCGCCATCACCGCCTGCGCCGGCCTCGGGCTGGGAATCGAAGGCCTCGCCTCCGCCTGCAGCCGTTCCCAATACGACGGTCGTGCCCCGGACCACTCCCGATTCGACAACGCCGATGGGCGAGGTGCAGCTCATTGCGCAGCTGACCGCAGACGGCGAGCGCATTGATCAAGGCATCGTCTGGCGTGTCTACGCGGCGAAATCGGGTTCCGACGGCAAGCCGAGGCTTATCGCCCTACACCGGGAGGCAGCACCGACCGTGCGGCTCGCGGCAGGAGAGTACGTCGTCAACTCCGCGTTCGGCCGTGCACATCTGACGCGCAAGGTGACCGTCAAGGCCGGCCCGCCGGCGATCGAGACGTTCGTCCTGAATGCCGGTGGGCTGCGTGTGCAGGCCGTGCTGCCGGGAGGTGGTCCCGTGCAGGATCGGACCGTCAGCTACGAGATCTACGCCGGCGAGCGCAATCAGTCGGGCGAACGCGACCTGATAATGTCAGCGGTGAAGCCGGGTGTTGTGATCCGCCTCAATGCGGGTCCCTATCACATCGTCAGCACCTACGGAGATGCCAACTCGATCGTGCGGACCGAGGTCGCGGTCGAAGCAGGCAAGCTCACCGAGGCCGTCGTCAGCCATGCGGCGGCGCGGATCGCCTTCCGCCTCGTCGAGCGTGCCGGCGGAGAGGCGCTGCCGGATACGAGTTGGACGATCGAGACGCAGCAGGGCGCGGTGGTGAAGGCCGCGGTTGCCGCCATTACATCCCACATCCTGGCACCCGGGGCCTATCGGGTGACGGCTCGCCACGGCGGGCGGACGCTGCGGCGCGACTTCACCGTCACGGCGGGGGTTGCAGCCATGGTTGAGGTTGTCGTGGCCGAGTAGGTCTCCTGCTACGCTGTCGACTGTCGCGCAATTTTCCATTTTCATTTTTTGTGCAATGCACTATATGCCTGTAAGGCAACGCTTAATTTCCGCTGCGGAGACGACATAAAGCCGAGCAATGCTAGCGGCTTGGGCGCGATGAACGCGGCGTCGTCTGAATGTTCAGCTGCCGTTCAGGTCGGAAACGCTCATGTAACGGACACCGGCGGACCGAGGGAATTGTCATCGCCTTTACAAGCGAACTGAAGTCAGCTTGATGGCGGCGGACTTGCCGTTTGGAGAGTATAATGAAATCGAACGCACTGAAGTCGATCCGGCTCGATGCCGAGTGGGCGTCACGGACTATCCTGCCGATCGAGTTCGACGGTGAGGAGGTCCAGCTCGAGGCACATGCCTACCAGGGCAAGGATCCGACCTGCCAGGCGCTGGCGCTGGTCAATCGCGGCAATCCGGGGGATGACTGCATCGGGACGGTACGCGTGCATAGCGGCTGCGTCACTGGCGACATTTTTCATTCGCTGCGCTGCGATTGCTACCCGCAGCTGAAGGCGTCCATGCGCGAGATCACACGCACCCCGAACGGGATCATGATCTACGTGCCCTACCACGAGGGTCGCGGCATCGGGCTCGTCAAGAAGATCCAGGCCTACGCGCTGCAGGACAAGGGCCTCGACACGGTCGATGCCAACGTCGCGGTCGGTGCACCGATCGACGCGCGGGACTATGAGCTCGCCGCCGACATCCTGTTCGATCTCGGCTTCCCAGAGATTCGCCTGATGACCAACAATCCGGCCAAGGTCCAGGCGCTGCGCGATCAGGGCATTCGGATCGTCGAGCAGCTCCCTGTCATCTCGACGCCGAGCCGGCACAATGTCCGCTACCTGCAGACGAAGAAGGAGCGGATGGCGCACAAGCTCTGAGAGCGCGCGTGTGCCCTGGTGCACGTGGCCGATTCGAGTTCGAGAGCCCCTGCCGATCCCCGGTGGGGGTTTTCACTTTCGCTCAATACCAGATGCCCGGCCAACGGTAGCGCGGGCGGAGTTCGGACGGGCTGAAGCCGATGAGCGTCACGATCGGAGCCTCGATGACGATCAAGGGCGGCTGCCGCAGGCCACCACGCCGCGCGATGGCTTCGGGGCGCATCACCTCGGCGAGGCGCTGGATCCGCTCCTCGGTCGCGGGGTGGGTGCGCAAAATCGACGGCTGCGGGACGCGGCGCGCGGGGACGGGCAGCATCATGTCCTCCCAGAAGCGGCCCTGATATTGCTCAAGGCGACGCAGCGCGCTGGCGAGGCCCTCCGGATCGCCGGTCAGCATAGCGCCATCAAGGTCGGCGTCGTACTCGCGCGTCCGCGACAGCCCGAGTTGGAGGAGGCTAGAGGCCGTCGGCGCGAGATAGAGGATGGCGATCGCCGCCCAGGAGACCGGCTCCCCCTCCGCCATCCAGGCCAGCAGATTAAACACGGTGAGCATGACGGCGATGTAGGAGAAAACCTGCGCGGCGCGCGTAATGGCATCGGCGATCATCATCACCAGGAGATCGCGGTTCTTGATGTGGCTCACCTCGTGGGCGAGCACGCCAGCGACCTCGCGCAACGTGAGACGCCGCAGCAGGCCTTCCGTCACGGCGATTGCCGAACGTCGCTCGTTGCCTGTGGCGAACGCGTTGAGCGTGGTGCTCGGGATGATGTAGAGGCCGGGGGCCGCAGGCAGGCCCGCGCGCACCGCGATCGCCTCGAGAATTCGGGTGAGCTCGCTGCCGCGACCGGGATCGAGCCGGCGCGCCTTGAACATGCCCATGACGGCCTCGGGCGGCACGCGCGGCGCCAGCATGACGAGGCCGACGATGGCAGCGAGCGCCCAGATCACGCCTTTCCAGGACCAGATCAGCCAGGACGACGTGAGCGCGAGGCCGAAGAGGCCATCGCCGGCGCACAGATGCGCGGCAAGGTCGCGGCCGAACAGGCGGCCGCCATCATCGCCACGAAAGAAAACGAGCTCGAGCAGCGCGTGGCCGAGTTCGAGGCCGTCGCGCGCTCGGAGGAAGAGCGGACGGTCGCCGCGGCGCGCGAGGCGCGGGCCATGATGGAGCAGCAGCTCCAGGGCGTTCGCCGCGAGCTCGAGCGCCTGCGCCTCGAAGCCGAAGAGGTCATT
>DAORNH010000265.1:0-2530 GCA_035440865.1 Hyphomicrobiaceae bacterium
ATCTCGAAGGCCGGCTCAACTCCCTCGCGCTCGCCCACGACCTCGCGAGCCGCAACGAGCCGATGGAGCTCCGCCAGCTGCTCGAGACGGAGCTTGGTCCCTTCGACAGCGAAGCCACGGGCCGGATCGACCTGCGCGGCCCCGCGGTCTGGTTTTCCCAGCATGCCGCGAGCGTGATGGCGCTGGTGGTGCATGAGCTCGCCACCAATGCGGCCAAGTACGGAGCACTCAGCAGGCCCGAAGGGTCGATCGGCGTGAGCTGGCACCTTGCCAACGACGGAACATGCGACATCTCGTGGGTCGAGCAAAGCCCGGTGCCAGTATCGGTCGTGGCCCGGACGGGTTTCGGAACCTTGATAATCACGCGTCAGATCCCATTCGAGCTTGGCGGCAGCAGCGAGATGTCGTTCACGCCGCGTGGCCTTGTCGCCCGATTGCGTATTCCGGCGGCGAGCATTGCCCTGCCGCCTCGGACCAGCACCGGCCGGCCTCTCCACGCGAGCGCGGCAACAGCCGATGCCACGGCGCAGCTCCTCGCCGGTCGCACGGTTCTCGTGGTCGAGGACAACCTCATCGTCGCGCTGCGCTTCGAGCAGGCCCTGAAGCACCTCGGCGCCGATCGGATTGTGATCGCGGGCACTCTCGAGCAGGCGATGACGCTGGCGATGTCGGACAGCGTCAGCCTCGTCGTACTCGACATCAATCTCAGAGGGACGCGGTCCTATGCTGTCGCTGACACCTTGATGGAGCGCGACGTCCCGTTCTTCTTTGCGACCGGCTACGGGATCGATGCAGATCTGCCGGAGCGTTTCAAGCACATTCCGATCGTCCCGAAGCCATCCACCGAGGCAGCGCTGCTGCGCACGATCACATCGGTCCTCGGTGAGCTTCGTCCGGCAGGGTGAGGACGCCAGCGTTGCCGTCTGTGCCTGTTTGTGCGCCTTGCTGATTTCCAGGTCAGTCTGATGTAATCTTGGTGCCTGTCATCGCGGCAGGTCCGCTCGGACTTGCGCCGGCCGGCACGGACTGCAGTCCCGGGCGTGGTCACTCGAGGGTGGGGAAGAGCATGGCAAGCACAGCGAACCGGATCAGCGTCGCGCTTGTCGACGACGAGGCGGCATTCCTGTTCGAACTTTCACAGCGCCTGATGGACCATGGTCTAACAGTCAGGGGCTACCGGGACGCTGCAACTCTTCTGTCCGACATGCAAAAAGGAACGACCTACGATTGTATCGTTGCCGACGTACGCATGCCGGGTCTGTCGGGCCTCGAACTGCAGCAGCGCCTGAACGAAGGCTCGCTCGAGGTCCCGCTCATCCTATTCACGGGCTATGGCGACGTCGATATCGCGGTCTCGGCCATGAAGGCGGGAGCCTGGGACTTCATCGGCAAGCCGATCGCTGTCGAGCATTTGTGCTCGAGCGTCACGTCTGCGGTCATCGATGCACGCCAGCGGGCCGCGGAACGCCGGGAGCATGCCGCCATCGCGGCCCGTGTCGCCGAGCTCAGTGAACGTCATCGCCAGGTTCTCGACCTGATGGTGCAAGGCCTGACGAGCAAGCAGATCGCCTCCACGCTCAAGATCAATCACCGCACCGTCGAAAACTACCGCGCATTTGTGATGGACCGAATTGGCGTTGGCAATATCGCGCAGCTGGTACGCGTCATGCTCCAGATGCGCTTTGCCCAGAACACTGTCAGCGCTGGGCAGAAGCAGCCGAGCGGGACAGGCTCGGAACGGGCTTAGGACGGTCGTCCGGTATCCGTGCGGAGCCGCGGCAACGCAGCACACGCCACGCGGAGCATGGACCGAGACGCGCGCCATCTTGGCCGAGCTACCGGCCACGTCGACCAGCAGCCGTCGATCAGGACCAGCTGGGCGGCTTCGGGCCCTGGCTGCCCGGTGCGCCCGGAGCGGACCTTGTGCAGCTGGCGGAGAGAGAGGGATTCGAACCCCCGATAGAGTTGCCCCTATACACGCGTTCCAGGCGTGCGCCTTAAACCACTCGGCCATCTCTCCGGAGTGCCGGCGAGTAGCATGGCTCTCCCCGAGGCGCAACACGGCGCGGGCGGGCATCGTTGCTCAGGCCGGCGATGGTGCCGGGGAACACCCCAGCCTGCGCGGGAATGAAGCGTGCATCTCGGCCGGTGCCCGCGCAAATCGATGCTCCCGCGACGCGACGCCGCGACAGCATCAGAAGACTTGGCGCGGCCTTGGCGATGTGGAACGGTTCGCGTCCAACCATGCTCCGGGCCGGGGTCCTCCCGCCCACTGACGACCGGGCCCTCTCCATGACCGCACCGCGTGCGCATGCCGGCGAGCCGCACATTGCGCTCTCCAAGCCTTCGGCAGACGAAATCAAGACCACCACCTGCTTCATGTGCGCCTGCCGCTGCGGCATCCGCGTGCACCTGAAGGACGGCAAGGTCCGCTACATCGACGGCAACCGCGATCACCCCGTCAACAAGGGCGTGATCTGCGGCAAGGGTTCGGCCGGCATCATGCAGCACACCTCGCCGGCTCGGCTGC
>DAORNH010000265.1:2656-6562 GCA_035440865.1 Hyphomicrobiaceae bacterium
AGAGCCAGGCGTTGACCGGCTGGTTCGCGCAGCAGTACGGCACGCCAAATTTCGCGGCGCATGGCGGCTTCTGCTCGGTCAATATGGCGGCGGCCGGCCTCTATACGTTTGGTGGCGCCTTTTGGGAGTTCGGCGATCCGGACTGGGACCGGACGGAATACTTCATGCTCTTCGGCGTCGCCGAGGATCACGCCTCGAACCCGATCAAGACAGCGCTCGGAAAGCTAAAGAAGCGGGGCGTCAAGTTCGTCGCCGTCAACCCGGTGCGCACCGGCTACAACGCCATCGCGGATGAATGGATCGGCATCGAGCCCGGGAAGGACGGCCTCTTCGTCGCGGGACTCATTCATGAGCTCTTGCGCACGCAGAAGATCGACCTCCCTTCGCTCGTCCGCTACACCAACGCTCCCTGGCTCGTGATCGATGCGCCGGGCTCCGTGGACGACGGACTCTTTGCCCGCGGCGAGAACGGGAAGCCCCTCGCGCACGACAAGTCGAGCGGCGCAATCGTGGATGCGAGCCGCGTCGACATCGCACCGAGCCTCGCCGGCACGTTCAAGCTCGCCGATGGCCGCAGTGCGAGGCCCGCGTTCGAACTCATCGCGCGGCGTTTCGCGGCGCCCGAGACCGCGCCGGAGGCGATCGAGCAGGAGCTCGGCATTCCTGCTTTGACCATCCGACGCATCGCCGCCGAGATCGCGCACGCTGCCTTCGAGAAGGAGGTCGTCCTCGACCAGCCGTGGACCGACTGGGCCGGCCGGCGTCATGAAAAGATGATCGGTCGTCCGGTCTCGTTCCACGCCATGCGCGGCATCTCCGCTCACTCGAACGGCTTCCAGACCTGCCGCCTCATCCACCTCATGCAGATCCTGCTCGGCTCCATAGATTGCCCGGGCGGCTTCCGCTACAAGGCGCCGTTCCCGCGCCCGACCCCGCCACCCAATCGTCCGGCCGGCAAGCATGGCACTGTCAAGCCGATGACGCCGCTCGCCGGCGCGCCGCTCGGCTTCCCGCAAGGGCCGGAGGACCTGCTCCTCGATCCCGACGGCCGGCCGATGCGCATCGACAAGGCCTACTCGTGGGACGCGCCGATCGCCGCCCATGGCCTCATGCACATGGTGATCACCAACGCCGCGAACCACGACCCATACCCGATCGACGTCCTGTTCATGTACATGGCCAACATGAGCTGGAACTCGTCGATGAACATCCCGGCGATGCTCAAACATCTGACCGAAAAGGACGCCGCGTCCGGCGAGTACAAGATCCCGAAGATCATCTACTCCGACGCCTACTTCTCGGAGATGATCCCCTACGCCGACCTCATCCTTCCGGACACGACCTATCTCGAGCGGTGGGACTGCATCTCCATGCTCGACCGGCCGATCTCGGAGCCGGACGGCCCGGCGGATGCGATTCGACACCCGGTCGTCGAGCCCGACCGCGACGTGCGCGCGTTCCAGTCCGTCATCATCGACCTCGGCGCCCGCCTGAAGTTGCCGGGCTTCGTCAAGGACGACGGCTCGCCCAAATTCCCGGGCGGCTATGCGGACTACATCGTCAATCACGAACGTGGACCGGGCATCGGACCGCTCGCAGGCTACCGAGGTGCCGACGGCAAGGCCTACGGCAAAGGCGCGCCCAATCCGAAGCAGCTCGAGCAGTACATCGCGAACGGCTCTTTCTATCAGTACCACCTCGCACCCGAGCAACGCTACTTCAAGCACGCCAACAAGGCCTATCTCGACTGGGCAAAGGATGTGGGCTTCATCGGCTCGGCAGACCCGATCGTCTTCCAGCTCTATCTCGAGCCCTTGCAGAAATTCCGCCTCGCGGCTCTCGGACATGGGACGATCAAGGTGCCCGAGACGCACCGCGTGAGGATAGAGCGGCACTTCGATCCGATCCCGTTCTGGTATCCGACATTTGGCGAGGCACCGGCGGCAAGCGGGGCACGCTATCCCTTCCACGCCATCACGCAGCGGCCGATGCACATGTACCATTCGTGGGGCTCGCAGAACGCGTGGCTCCGCCAGATCACCACCGCGAACCGGCTCTTCATGAGCGCGTCGGAGGCTCTGAAACTCGGCATCCGCGATGACGACTGGGTCTGGCTGGCGAGCGAGACCGGGCGCATCAAATGCCAGGTGAAGACCATGCAGGGTCTGAATCCCGGTACGGTCTGGACCTGGAACGCCATCGGCAAGCGAGCGGGCGCCTGGGGCCTCGCCCCTGATGCTCCGGAGGCAACGCACGGCTTCCTGCTCAACCATCTGATCACCGAGCTGCTTCCCGAGCAGCCGGGTGGCTACCGCTTCTCGAACAGCGATCCCATCACCGGTCAGGCCGCCTGGTACGATCTCCGCGTCTCGATCACCAAGGCGTCACCGGGCGAAGCCGCGCAAAGCGAGCCGCGCTTCGAGCGCCTCGCCCTCGCCGTTCCGACCGGAGGTGCCCGATGACCTCGCTCCCCGCCCCCTCGGCCAAGAAGCTCGGCCTGGTCATCGACCTCGATACCTGCGTCGGCTGCCAGGCCTGCGCGACGAGTTGCAAGGAATGGAACGCCGAAGGATATCCGGCGCCCTTGTCGGACGAGGACGCCTATGGTGCCGATCCGCATGGCACCTGGCTCAATCGCGTGCATAGCTACGACGTCGGCGCAGGCGCCGAGAGCCGCACCGTGCACTTCCCGCGCTCGTGCCTCCACTGCGAAACGCCGGCCTGCGTCACGGTCTGCCCGACGGGCGCCTCCTACAAGCGCGCCGAGGACGGCATCGTGCTGGTGAACCCCGACACCTGCATCGGCTGCAAGCTGTGCTCGTGGGCGTGTGCCTATGGCGCGCGCGAGTACGACTACACGCACGGCGTCATGAAGAAATGCACGCTCTGCGTCGACCGCATCTATAACGAGACCTTCGAGCCTGAGGATCGCATCCCAGCCTGCGTGCGTGCCTGCCCGACCGGCGCCCGCCACTTTGGTGATCTCGGCGATCGCAACAGCGAGGTGTCGAAGCTCGTTGCCGAGCGCGCCGGCTTCGATCTGCTGCCGCAGTCGGGCTACAAGCCGGTCAACAAGTACCTGCCGCCGCGTCCGCGGCGCGACGCCACGACTACGGCAGGCTCTGGCCCGTCGGCGAACGCTGCGGCAACTGGAACGCCCACGGGCTCGGTTGCCGACAGGCTCTTCGCCTGGGCAGACCGCATGCTCTCCCGCTGATCAGAGACGGTTCACCCGATGCATCCCGCCTACTCCGTCATCGCATTCACCACGGCCTCGGGCGCCGGCTATGGGCTGCTCGTCTGGCTCGCCGTCTGGGGGACCTTTGCGGACCTGCCTCAGGGCTGGCGCGCGGCGCTCGTCGCGTCCGGGCTGGCGCTCGGCCTCGTCTCTGCAGGGCTGTTGTCGTCGACCGCGCATCTCGGTCGGCCCGAGCGGGCTTGGCGCGCATTCTCGCAGTGGCGTACCTCGTGGCTGTCGCGGGAAGGCGTCGCGGCGATCGTCACCTTTGTCCCCGCCGGGCTCTTCGCGTTGAAGTGGCTGATCGACGGCCGCATAGGCAGCACGACCGCGGCAATCGGGATCGCCATGGGATTGTGCGCACTTGTCACTATCTGGTGCACGGGCATGATCTATGCCTCGCTCACGACCATCCGCGCCTGGCATCAGCCGATCGTCGCCCCGCTTTATGTCGTGCTGGGCCTAGGCTCGGGCGCATTGCTGCTCAATCTCATACTCGCGTCCTTCGGCCGCTCGAGCTACGCGGTCTCCGGATTGGCGATCGCCGCCCTCCTGCTCGGTCGTCGCGCATATGGCTGGCGAGGCCGCATCGCGCTGCGCTGGACCCTGGCCGGTTTCATGGTCTTGCTGCTCGCCTATATCGGGAGCCGCTTTGTTGCCGAGGTATT
>DAORNH010000266.1:0-219 GCA_035440865.1 Hyphomicrobiaceae bacterium
GCCGATGTCGCCGCCGCCTTACGCCAACGGTGTGGATCATGGCGCCATGCATGCACGCCCTATGGGTGCTGGTGCGCCGACCGCGGGCCCGCCGATGACGCGCGAGCCGGCTCACGCAACGCATGCAGCGCACATGGGCACAGCGCTTCCCGAGCCCACCGATCGGTACCGGATGGGGCGGCTGCTGACGCGCATTTTCACGGTGCTCGGTGTGCTTGG
>DAORNH010000266.1:402-612 GCA_035440865.1 Hyphomicrobiaceae bacterium
CGCGCGCTGATCGACAGCGCCAACGCCGCGCAGGACCTCGTCGCTATCGAGCGTGCGAAGTCTGGGCACTGAGGCGGCGCCCGGCCTTGAAGACGACGATGCCGTGATGCGCGAGCATCACGGCATTTTCTCTAGCCGGTAAGGGGCGGCTGCGGCTCAGAACACCTGCGTGCCGAGCATCGTGCAGCGGCGCATGACGCGCTTGTGCTT
>DAORNH010000266.1:622-6562 GCA_035440865.1 Hyphomicrobiaceae bacterium
CGTGTCGAAGCCGGTCGCCCGGTGCAGCGTCGAGCGGTTGTCCCAAACGATGCACTCGCCGGGCTTCCAAGCATGCGAGTAGACGACATGCTGCGGCGTCGCGAGCACGTTGAGCTCCTCGATGAGCGCGCGGCCGGCCGCATAGTCCATTCCGGCGATCGATTCGGCATGGTCGCCAAGGTAGATCGCCCGCCGCCCGGTCTCGGGATGGACGCGCGCGATCGGATGCGCGACGGGCGGCACCTTCGCCTTCTGCTCGGCTGTCATCGGCTCGTGGCCGTGCCGGCGCGTACGCGAGAAGTCGAGGTTGTGAACGGCTTTGAGATCTGCGATCCGCAATTTCCACTCGGGCGAGAGCGCATCATAGGCGGCGCAGGTATCCGCGAACTCGGTGTGCCCGCCGGCCTCGGGCACGACCTCGGAGTACATCATCGTCGCCGTTGTGCCGACGTCGCGCCAGGAGCCGTCGGTATGCCAGTAGAGTGTGCCCTTGTCCGGATGTTTGCCGTTCGGCTGGCCTTTGTCATCGAGGTTCGAGAGGTAGTAGATCTCTGGGTGCCCGCGCCCATGGTACTGGTTCATCACGTGCACCTGAACCGGCCCGAAGCGCTTGGCGAACGCGACCTGCGTCGCCTGCGGGAGATCGACGCCACGGAACAGGATCAGCTTGTGCTCGAGGAAGCACTCGTAGACCTTCGGGAAATTCTCGTCCTTCACCGCGTCAGCAAGCGGGAGGCCGATGATCTCGGCGCCGAATGCGGGATGGAGCTTTCTCACCTCGAACGGCCAGTTGGGCGCGCTCGTCGCCGACGACATCTGCTGTGCGGTAGCCATGAGAGCCTCCTGTTTCAGGTGGAGCCGATCATTTGAAGCCGGTCTGCGCGACGCTCGGCAGCCATGTAACGAGCCCCGGGAACGCCATGATAAGGGCAACGACCATCAGCTGCAGGCCGATGAACGGCCAGATGCCGGTGTACATGTGTCGGAGCGTGATCTCCGGAGGAGCAATGCCGCGCAGATAGAAGATCGAGGGCGCCATGGGCGGCGTCAGGTAGCCCGTCTGGAGCATGACGAGGAAGAGGACGCAGAACCACTCCTTGTCGAAGCCCTGGCCGACGACGATCGGCGCGGTGATCGGAACCACCATCAGGATGATGACGAGTGGCTCCAGCATGAAGCCCGCGATGAAGACGATCAGCATCACGAGGCCGACGAGGCCCCATTTGCCGACGCCGAAGGACAGGAGGAAATCCTGCAGGATCTGCAGCCCGCCCGAGCCGACGAACACGGCCGCGAACATCTGTCCGCAAGCGACGATCGTCAGGATCATCGCCGTGATGCGCACGGTACGCATCGTGGCATCCACCAGAACGGCCCAGTTGAGCTTGCGGTAGACGACAGCCAGCGCCAGCGTTCCGAGCGCGCCGGTCGCAGCAGCCTCGGTCGGCGTCGCGATGCCAACCATCATCGAGCCGATGACCGCGATGATGACGACGATCGGCGGGATCAGCACCTGCGCGGTGATCGCGAGCTTCTGCCCGAGCGTCGGATCATCCTCCCGCGCCGCAATGCGGGCGCCGTCCTCGGGTCGGAGCATGCAACGGAGCACGATGTAGATGATGTAGCTCCCGGCAAGCACCAGACCCGGGATGACCATGCCGAGCAGCACCTTGCCGACGTCGGCCTGGGCTGTCGGACCGATGACGACGGCGAGGATCGAGGGCGGAATGATGGTGCCGAGGGAGCCGCCGGCGCAGATCGTGCCCGAGATGAGGCCCTTGTTGTAGTTGTAGCGGAGCATCGCAGGGATCGCGAGCAGGCCGACCACCGTCTCGGTTGCGCCGACGACGCCGCTCGTCGCCGCGAAGATCACGCACATGATGACGGTGCCGACGGCGAGCCCGCCGGGCAGCCGCTTGATCCACATCTGAATGGCGTCGAAGAGGCGGCTCGCAATGCCCGTCTGCTCGAACATCGCGCCCATGAAGATGAAGAGCGGCACGGCCGCGAGCACCTGCGCGGTAGCTACCTCCTCGATCTTCTGGATGAACTGGTAGAGGAGGCCCGTATGGCCGAATGTGCTCAGCCCGAAGATCACCGCGAGGCCCATCATGGTCAGCGCAACCGGAAACCCGGTCAGAATGGCGGCGATCAGTGCGGGGAACATCCAGAGAGGCGAGATTTCCATTGTCGTGTCCTTGAGGGGCGCTGGCGGGCTGGGAACGCGTTTCACCGCGGGGCGGTCACATCGCGTGCTCATCAGCCTTCGCGGCATCGAGCGGGGCGCCTGAAACGGCATACAAGCGCTTGATGATCTCGGCGCCGACCTGGATCGCGAAGAATAAAAAGCCGACGAACATCACGAGCTTGAACGGCCACACGACCGGATTCCAACCGCCCGAGCCCGAACGCTCACCGGATTTCAAGGACTCGAAGAAGTGCTCCCACAGGCCCCAGGACAGCCAGACGAGCGTTGGGAATGTCAGTAGCGTGAGGCCAATGAGGTCGACCCAGGCGAGCCGACCGCGCGTTTTCTCGTTGTAGAGAAGGTCGACCCGCACGTGGCTGTCCGTCGACATCGCATAGGCAATCGAGAGCAGGAACGAGGCGCCCATGAGGTAGGTGTTCATGTCGTTGCCCCAGCTGGTCGGGGCATTGAACGCATAGCGCAGCAGCACGTCGTAGAGCATCAGCGCGACGAGCACGAGCACCAGGACTGCCGCGACGCCGCCAAGCGTGCGGCTCAGCGCATCGATGCTTCTGACGAGCACTCTCATGTCTTCCCCCGAACCCGCAGGCGCCGCAGCGCTGTCTCCGGCCCCATCGCCGGCCGCTTCACACGCGCCGCGGATGTGGCGCCTCGCTCTCTATTTTCTGACTGGAACGTCGCGACCGGATCAGCGGAACTCGGAGCGGTACTGGCTCGAGGGCTTCCACTTCTCCATGAAGGCGCGCTGATGCTCGACTACCTTTTTGAACCAGCCGCCTTCCGCAATGTACTTGTCCTCCCAGGCGCGGGTCGCCTTGGCGACGCCGTCGATGTAGGCCTGATCGACGCGGATGATCTCGGCGCCGGCTTCCTTGAGCTTGCCGAGCGCGTCGGCGTCCAGCATGTTGATCGCCATCCAGGCGGAAAGCGTCGCATGCTTCGCCGCGGCCTCGATCTGCGTCTTGGTAACGGCGTCGAAGCCATCCCAGGTCGCCTTGTCGAATAGGCACTCGAGCACCGCACCCGGCTGGTGCACGCCGGGCAGGATCACGTACTTCGCGACCTTGTGGAAGCCGAGGCCTAGATTGATGCCGGGCGTCGCCCACTCGATGGCGTCGACGACGCCGCGCTCGAGCGCCGGATAGACCTCGGCGCCGGCGAGGATGACGGTCGAGGCGCCGAGCGTCGTTGCGATCTCGGCCCAGGCGCCGGAGGTGCGCAACTTCAGGCCCTTGAGGTCCGCGAGCGTGCGCACGGGCTTCCTGGAGTGCATGTGGATCTCATCGGAATGCGCGCCGCACGGGAATCCGACGATGCCGAACTTCTCGGCGCGCCAGTCCTTCCACATCTGCAGGCCGCCGGCCGAGTAGACCCAATGGAGCAGTGCTTCCGTCGGCGGCGAGCCGACATAGCCGCCGAAGATCGCGGCCGCCTTGTCGATGCCCCAGTCGTAGCCGGGCCAGGTGTGGGCGGCAGGCGCCACCTTCTTCTGCACCGTCTCGGCCATCTTCAGCGGGCTGCCGATCGTGCCGGCCGGGAAGACCTGGAACTTGACCTTGCCGCCCGTGAGCGATTCCGCGGTCGTCGCGAAGCCCTTCGCGAAGAGCTCGAGGTGCGGTCCGCCCGGCCAGGACGTCGCCATCCGAACCTGGGCATCGGCCGGCGCAGAACCACCCGCCAGCAGGCATCCGGCCGCCAGCAATTGAGCGACCTTCGTTACACTCGGTCTCATGCGGACTTCCTCCCATCGTTTGGTCTTGGTGTCCGAGCCACCGCCGACTTCGGGTCGGTCAGCCAGCATGTGCCGACAGGCTGAGGCACCTAATATACCAGACTGCCGCTTGGCGGCCCGTCTGACAAGCGCTAAGCGTCGAAACGGCTCGCAATGGCAAATCGCATGCACTCCTACGAGCAGGACACACGGACAATGCGCGTCGCAGTTGTTCTCGCCGGCGGACTGTCGCGTCGCATGGGCGGCGGCGACAAGGGCCTCCTCGACGTTGCCGGCACCAGCATGATCGGCCGCGTGATCCGTCTGACGCGCCCGCAGGTCGCCCAGCTCGCCATCAACGCCAACGGCGATCCCATGCGCTTTGCCTCGCTCGGGCCTCCGGTGATCGCCGACACGATCGCGGGGCATCCGGGCCCTCTCGCGGGGGTTCTCGCCGGCATGCGATGGGCAGCCGTCGCGGCACCTGGTGCAACGCACCTGCTTTCCGTGTCGTCCGATGCGCCGCTGCTTCCGGGCGATCTCGCCGAGCGGCTTGCCGCGGCATTGGTGTCCCGCCCAACATCGATCGCCATCGCGCGCTCGCGCGGGGAATTGCATCCCGTGATCGGGCTCTGGCCCGTCGCCCTCGCCGATGACCTCGAGGCCTGGCTCAAGGGGGGGGGCCGCAAGGTCCTCGCCTGGAGCGATCGGCACGGCACGGTCCCCGTCGATTTCGCGGAACATTGGCTCGGCGGCGTGCCGGTCGATCCGTTCTTCAATGCCAACACGCCGGAGGAGATCGGCGAGGCGCGAGCGCTCGCGCGCATCTTCGATGCCGCGCCGCCGAGGCCGCCGGTGATCGGCATCGCGGGCTGGAAGAACTCCGGCAAGACCGGGCTCGTCGAACGCCTCGTCGTCGAACTCGCACGCCGTGGCCTCCGGGTGGCAACCGTCAAGCATGCCCATCACACGTTCGACGTCGACCCTGGCTCGACCGACAGCGCCCGCCATCGCCGTGCGGGCGCCATCCAGGTGGCGATCGTCTCGGAGCGCCGCTGGGCGATCATGCGCGAACTCAGTCAGGACGCCGAGCCGCCGCTCGAGGCCGTCATCGCGCGGCTTGATAGGGCCGACATCGTCATCGTCGAGGGCTACAAGCGCGCGGCCATCCCGAAGATCGAGGCGCGTCGCGCGGCAGGGGCACGGGGAGAGCCACTTTCCGCAAGCGATGCCAACGTCATCGCCATCGCCGCCGACCACGCCGTGAGCGAGACTACTCTGCCGGCGTTCCATCTCGACGAGATCGGCCGGATCGCGGATTTCCTGGCGACACGCTTCCGCCTCCCAGCTCAGCCGCGGTGAGCGAGCTCCACGATCGGAAAGTCGACCGCGAGCCGATAGACGGGGCGCCCCTTGCGGCGCCCACGCTCGCGGTTCCGGAGCTCGACCACACTGGCCGTGGAGCGCATCGCCGACGCTCGATCGCTGCTGCGTGCCGGCTCGCGCGGCTGAACTGGCTCGCCTGCCGGGACGGCATGAAGCAACGGGAGCTCCATGGCCGAAACCTCGACGCATGGCGCCGTCGTCGGATTGGTCGCGGTCGGATTGGCAGGCGCGACTGCGACCACCACAGCCATCACGACCGGTATTGCCGGCAGCCCGAGTTCGCTCGCCATATCGGGCTCAGGCGGCGCCAGCGCAAATCGCATGGCAATTCTGCCGGGCGGAGCGGCCTCGCTCTTCGCCTCATTCGCCATGTCGGGCTCGGGCGGCGCCAGCGCCGTTACGGCAGCAAGCCCGCCGGGCGAGATCGTCCGAACGGACCCAGCGTCGCTGACAGCCGCGCCCGATCCAATGACCTCGGCCTGAAGCTCGATCGGCGCTCGCCGTGTGGCGACTTCGCCCGTGAGACTGGCATCCGCAGGATCGGCCGTAGCGACGGCCATGGACGGCGGAATGAGCACCGGCGGCGCGAGCGCGACCACAGGCTCGCGACAGGCGCGCGGCAGCTCGCGGAACG
>DAORNH010000267.1:0-4974 GCA_035440865.1 Hyphomicrobiaceae bacterium
CCCCGGTCCCGATCACGCCCAGCACGCGTTACCGTCGTCGATCGACCGTTGGGTGCGACGACCATAGACGCGCCCGCCGAGCCCGGGGACAACATCGTCGCTTCGCGATTGGGCTTCCGCCCAAACCCGATCGGGCCTCTGGCCGGCCCGAACCCGGCCCATTTTGAAACCCAAAAAAATGGGGGAGGCCCGGAGGATCTCCTCCGGGCGGAGTGCGTCGTGCTGGAAGCGCGCCACTAGGAGAGTGCGGCAGCCCCGCTCGCTTGCACGAGTGATGTCGGCCCGTCGATCGAACTGTCCGCCGCGCAGACGTGCCACGCGCTACCCAAGGGTTGATTTATCGCCTCTTCCGCCTGACACTCGCCCGAGCAATCCGACAGTCTGACCAGGGTGGGCCATGGACACGTTCACAGGGCACGAAGTGGGCGGGGGGCAGGAGGCGAAGAGGGCCGCCGGCCGCGCCAGCGCGCATTTCGACGTGCTGATCGTCGGGGCAGGCATCTCCGGCATCGGCGGCGCCTACCACCTCCAGAAGCAGTGCCCCGGGACGAGCTTCGTCGTGCTCGAGGCCGAGGAAAGCTTCGGCGGCACCTGGTGGACCCACCGCTACCCCGGCATCCGCTCCGACAGCGACCTGCACACCTTCGGCTACCGCTTCAAGCCCTGGACCGGACCGCCGATCGCGACGGCGGAGGAGATCCTCGCCTACCTCGGCGAGGTGATCGCCGAGAACGACATCGCGCGCCACATCAGGTATCGCCACAGGATCGAGCGCGCATCCTGGTCGAGCGAGACGTGTCGGTGGACCGTTGAGGCGGTGCGACTCGAGACCGGCGAGCGGCTCACTTTCTCGGCCGGGTTCCTCTGGATGTGCCAGGGCTACTACCGTCACCGCGATGGTTACACGCCCGAATGGCCCGGCATGGCTGACTTCAAGGGCCAGATCATCCATCCGATGAGCTGGCCGGAGGATCTCGATTACACCGACAAGACCGTCGTCGTGATCGGTTCGGGCGCGACGGCGGCGACCGTCGTGCCTGCGATGGCCGAAAAGACGCGGCACATCACCATGCTGCAGCGCTCGCCGACCTACTTCCGCACCGGGCGAAACGCGATCCCGATCGCGGAGGAGCTGCGCCAGCTGCAGGTCGACGAGGCCTGGGTGCACGAGATCACGCGCAAGAAGATCCTCTACGAACAGTCGGCGTTTACGAAGCGCACATTCAGCGAGCCCGACAAGGTGACAGCCGAGCTGCTCGGCCAGGTGCGCGCCTTCCTCGGGCCCGACTACGACATCGCCACCCACTTCACGCCGCGCTACCGGCCGTGGCGGCAGCGACTCGCCTTCATCCCAGACGGCGACCTCTTCTGCGGCATCCGAGACGGCAAGGCCTCTGTCGTCACCGACGAGATCGATCGCTTCGTGCCGGAGGGCATCCGCGTAAAGTCGGGTCGGGTGCTGCCCGCCGACATTATCGTGACGGCAACCGGCTTCCACATGAGCGCGCTCGGTGACATCGCATTTACGATCGACGGGAAGCCGCTCGACTTCGCGAACACGGTCACCTACCGCGGCATGATGTTCACCGGCATCCCCAACATGGCCTGGGTGTTCGGCTACTTCCGCGCGAGCTGGACACTGCGCTCCGATCTCGTCGCCGATTTCGTCTGCCGGCTGCTCAACCACATGAAAGCGAAGGGCGTGAAGAGCGTCGTGCCGGCACTTCGGCCGCAGGAGTCCAACATGCCGATCCTGCCCTGGATCGACGAGGAAAACTTCAATCCGGGCTACCTCACGCGCAGCATGGCGATCCTGCCGAAGCGCGGCGACAAGGCGGAGTGGGCGCATACCCAGGACTACTGGGCCGAGAAGGACGAGTTCCCCGCGGTCGACCTCGACGATGTGGTATTCGTTTATGGCGGCAACGGAGAGGTGCGGTAAAAAATACGTGGACTGTCGATCGGTTGCGTGTGCCACATTTGCGACTGAACGGCGGGATCGTCGAATTGCCGTAGTCGCGCCTCGACGTCGAAATTGATCCCCGGCCGCAACTTTAATTTCACTGTCGGTTTTCAGACAGATTTCCCGGAGCAGCAATTATGAGTGTTTCCGAGCCCAAGGCCAAGCGCAGCGTTGGGAGTGGCGTGATCTCGCGGCGCGCCCTCCTGCTTGGTGCCGCAGGCGCATCCGTGGCAAGCATGGCAAATTGGGGCGCCATTCGCGCCCGCACGCTGATCCCTCGCGCAGACTTGTTCGGCCATCCGAAATTTCGTGCCGTCGACATTTCACCTGACGGCACCATGCTGTCGTGGCTGGCCCCCTCAACGTTTTTCGGTGTATCCGCCATCTGGGTTGCGCCGCGCGAGCGGCTGGAGGCCGCTCGGCAAGTTACGGCTCGGACTTCGTCAATCGACAGTTATTGGTGGTCCGACGGTAGTGCCTTTCTGTATTTCTATAGTGATCGCGAAGGCGACGAGGATCAGCATCTTTTTGCAGTCGAAGTGGCGACCGGAACGACGCGAGACCTTACCCCGTTCGATAAGATACATGCCCTTGCGTTAGGCGATACGAAAGATGACGATATCGGAGTGGCGATCAACAATCGCGATCCGAAATGGCACGACATCTGGCGCATCAATGCCAGGACTGGCGAGCGCAGTTTGATCTTTGCAAACACCGAGCAGTTCGGCTCGATTGTGCTCGACGGGGCCTTGCGGCCCCGCCTTGGTTCACGCGATCTGCCTGCCAACAAGGGCACGGAACTCATTCGTCTTGATGACGGCGCCCGCACGCCGTTCCTCGAGATCGAGGCCGAGGATGCGGCGACGTTCAACGTCCTCGGCTTCAATCGGAGAGGTGATACGCTCTTCGCGCTTTCGGCCATCGGCCGCGATCGCATGGCCCTTGTTGCGTACGACTGGGCCAGCAGAACCGAGCAGTTGCTTGGCGCACATCCGAAGGCAGACGTCGTCAATGCCAACGTCAATTGGCAGACAGGTGACCCCGATTTAATCACGGCGACCCATCTGCGCACCGAGTGGATCGGGCTGACTGATAGAGCACGAAAGTTGCTCGAGTTGGTCGACCGTTTGCCCACGGGCGAGATCACTCGATCAGTCGGGCGGTCGGATGATGATCGCTATTGGGTCGCTGAGCGGACAGGCCCGACCGAGCCCGGTCACTATTATCTGATCGATACCATCTCGGGCGCGGCAACTCGGTTGTTCGAGGCCAATCCGAAACTCAAGACCTACCGTTTGGCACGCGTGCACCCAGAAGTCATTCGCGCGCGTGACGGACTGGAACTCGTATCCTATCTCACGCTGCCGATCGCTGCCTCCGAGCGGGTTAGGGGCAGGCCGGCTCGACCGCAGCCGATGGTGCTGCTTGTGCATGGCGGACCGGCCGTACGCGACTCGTATGAATTCGACACGAAGGTGCAGTGGCTTGCAGACCGAGGCTACGCAGTCCTGCAGGTGAATTTTCGAGGATCAACGGGGTTCGGCAAAGCCTTCGTGAATGCCGGTGATGGCCAGTGGGGCCGACAGATGCACGACGACCTGATCGACGCGGTCGAATGGGCTATCGCTCAACGCATCGCCAGCCGCGACCGCATTGCCATCATGGGCGCATCCTATGGCGGCTATGCGGTGCTGGTCGGCCTCACGTTCACGCCCGAGGTGTTCCGCTGCGGCGTGTGTATCAATGGCGTTTCCAACCTCGAGACTGACTTAGGCGCTATTCCGGCCTATTGGTCGGGCGCCTTCGAGCAATTGGCGCGTCAAAAGGGGGATCCCCGTACGGAGGAGGGACGCAAGCGTCTCCGGGATGCCTCTCCAATTCATCGCGTGGCGGCGATCCGGCGGCCGCTGCTGATCAGCAACGGCGCCAATGACCCGCGCGTCAACAAAGCCCAGACCCAGCAAATGGTTGATGCAATGAAAGCGCGCTCCATGCCGGTCATTCATGCGCTCTACCCTCATGGGGGCCATACTTTCTTCGATGACAACGCATACCCGGCGGTGGCCGAGATGTTTCTAGCGCACCATCTCGGCGGCGCAGTCGAGCCCTTCGGCACCGACATCGAGACTTCATCGCTTCAAGTGACCGAAGGTGCCGAGCAATTGCCGGGCTTGAAGGACGAACTCGCGCGGCTATGCACCAAATCCATCGCGACGGCGCTTTGCCCGGGCGCTAAGTGATGTCGGTGGCCGATGCAGGTTTTGACGAACGCCAGCAGGCACTGCTCTACGGTCAACAGCCGCAAGACCCTGCTCCGAAGCGCAGCAGAGTTTACTGGCGTGAAGCACCGCGCACTTAACCATTGGCCGACCAGCGGTGCCGGCGCCTACGGCTGACGTGCGGCGGTTTCCCGGCACACGAGGGATGTTGGTCAGTGCCCCAGGTACGCACCGGAGATCGAGCATGACGCGGCCAATCCATCTGAACCTCTTCATCTACGCTCGCGGGCACCATGAAGCCGCGTGGCGGCACCCGAAGGCGCCGGCCCGATCACTCATGGACATCGACCATGTGGTCGAGTGCGCGCGCCTCGCCGAGGCCGCACACATGGATTCGATCTTCCTCGCCGACGTACTGAACCTGCCATCGGATGCCGACCGTACCGCCCGCATCTGGCTCGAGCCCCTGACGGCGCTCTCCGCCGTTGCAATGGCGACGCGCTCGATCGGGCTCATCGGCACGGCCTCTACCTCGCACTACGAGCCCTACAACGTCGCGCGGCTCTTCAACTCGCTTGACCATATCAGCCGCGGTCGGGCTGCCTGGAACATCGTGACCTCCTTCAGCATCGAAGGGAGCCGCAACTTCGACAGCAGCGGCCGTCGCGCCCATACAGATCGCTATGAGCGCGGCGACGAGTTCGTCGATGTCGTGAAGAAGCTCTGGGACAGCTGGAACGACGATGCCATCGCCGACGACAGGGCCGCCGGCATTTACTACCGGGCCGAGCG
>DAORNH010000267.1:5005-6538 GCA_035440865.1 Hyphomicrobiaceae bacterium
CGGCGCCCACTACGATGTCGCCGGCCCCCTCAATCTGCCGCGGAGCCCGCAAGGCTGGCCCGTGCTCGTGCAGGCGGGCTCGTCCGATACCGGCAAGGCGTTCGCCGCCAAGCACGCCGAGGCGGTCTTCACGGCGCATATGACCAAGGCGACCGCGCGCGAGTTCTACGCTGATCTGAAGGCCCGCGTCGCCACAATCGGCCGACCGGCGGATCAGTGCCTCGTCCTACCAGGCATCAGCATGGTGATCGCCGGTACCGAGGCCGAGGCGAAGCGCTTGGAGCGTGATCTCAACGAGATGAGCGACATCGCGACCGGCCTCTCGCGTCTCTCGCAGCGCTTCGACGGGCACGACTTCTCGCACATTCCGCTGGATCGCGTGCTCACGGCGCGCGACTTCCCCGATCCGGCGGTGAACCAGAGCTCGCGCGGCCGCACCGAGCTCATCGTCGGGGCCGTCGAGCGTGAGACGCTGACCATGCGCCAGCTGCTCGGCAAGCTCGCTGGTGCCCGCGGCCATTTCGTCATCGCCGGCACGCCCGAGCAGATCGCGGACGCCATCGTGGATTGGGTCGACGACGGCGCGGCCGACGGCTTCAACGTGATGCCGCTGCTGCTGCCGGAAATGCTTGCCGTGTTCGCGACCGAGGTCGTGCCGATCCTGAAGCGGCGGGGCCGCTTCCGCAGCGGCTATTCAGGCACGACCCTGCGAGAGCATTATGGGCTGAGGCGCCCTTCGGCCTGAACAGCGCGCGGCCGTCGCCTTTGCTCAATGCTCCTTCGGGCGCGCCTTCTCGAAGGCGGCCTTCTTTTCGGCACCGGCCTCGGTCTGGTGGCGCGCGCGCCACTCGTCGTACGGCATGCCGTAGACCACCTCGCGTGCTTGCTCCTTACTGAGCTTGATGCCCTTCACGCCGGCAGCATCCTGGTACCAGTTGGCGAGGCAGTTCCGGCAGAAACCTGCAAGGTTCATGAGGTCGATGTTCTGCACATCGGTGCGCGTGCGCAGGTGCTCGACGAGGCGGCGGTAGGCGGCTGCCTGGAGCTCGATATCGGTCTTGGGGTCGATCTTGCTCATTGTCCGTCCTTCACGTTCCATCCGTCGATGCGCGGAATGGAGGCTTCACATGCCGCGACCTTGGCACCCGCCTGGCAACTTGTCACGGCCCGTTCCCGAGGCCCGATCGCGACGCGAGATCGATGCCGACGCGCGAGAGCGCCTTCGATGTTCGGTCGGCTTGTCCCTCTCGCTCGACCGATCAACAATCTTCTGTTGCTGCGGCCGATTGGCAGCACGTCACCGAGAGCGACTCGCGGCAAGGTGGCATTGAGAGATTGGGGACCCGAAGGGGAATGGCATGTCGCTATACGAGGCGCTCGAGGAATTCGTCGGCGCGGGTGTTCTCGCGAGCGCGGCTGCCTGCGAGGTGGAGGTGCCGATCGGCGCGGTGAGCGGCGGCGGGCGGCTCGTGACGCTGCTCCGTCAGCGTGGTGCGGCGAGCTATGTGACGCCGCTCATCGACATGCTCTCGC
>DAORNH010000268.1:0-3778 GCA_035440865.1 Hyphomicrobiaceae bacterium
GTCCACGGAAGGCGCGCGGCACCCGCTACTGCGGCAAGCTCAGCGAGTGCCGCCTCCCAGTCCTCGCGGGCGAGGACCGTCACCTGCCGCCGCGGGTACTTGGCGCCACGGAAATCGCCCTCGAGCCCGCGCTCGCGCGTGACGAGGCAGCGCCCGGCCTCGATCATCGGCGCCTTGGTGCGAGCCCGCGTCGCCAGCGATAGCAGCCGACCGGCCATGGCACCTACTTCGACATCAGGGCAATACCGATGAGCGCGGCGTGCCCCCAGCGGAGCATCAGTGCGAAGAGCACGAGACCGATGGCGATCGCGATCAGGTCGTTGGCGATGCCACCGGCACGGATGGTGACGAGCCCGGCCCGCTCGCGCTTCTTGAGCGAGATGCGATCGACGACGGCCCAGACGAGCAACCCGCCGAACAGGATGAGCGATGCCAGGTCGCCCCGCACGAAGAGGTGCGCCAGCGCCCAGAGCTTCACAGCCGCGACCATCGGATGGCGGATTGCTGCGGCAATGGGCCCTTTGAGGTAAGCCATGACGAGCAGCGGGAAGACCGGGAGCATGAGCGTGTAGGCGGCATGCCGGCCCCAGCCCGGCGGCGTCCAGAGCGGAACGTGCTTGGCCTTCGCCCATGCCATCACCACGAGCGCCAGGCCCGCAAGCGATATGAGCGAGAAGACGCCCTTGTAGCCACCCTCGCCGAACCTGCCGACGAGGCTCGCGCGGAGCTGCGGCTGCGTCGGGACCAGGTGAATGGCGATGAAGAGCGCGAGGCCCAACGTGAGCAGCAGCATCTTTCCTCCTCGGTCGAAATCGAAGTCGGGCGACGCTGTTCGCGTTGCCCTATCATCGACTGTGCCGTCAACCAATCTTCGCTGCAAGTTGCCGACGCGCGATCTGAAGCGGTCAGGCCCTCACGAAGCGTGTTGCCATGGTTCGAACACTATTTTCGAATTCTTGTGAGGTCATCAGGGCTTAGGAAAGTGTGACGTCGCAGAGCCGAATGGCCGGTCGCTTGTGGGGGGACTTTCCAGCTCTGGCACGAAGTTTGTACTGCGTATCGGGGCGTCGTAGCGGTCCGATGAGTAGGAGGGGGGCGTCCATGAGTTTCGAGCGCGATCGCTTCCCGCATCCGGCCAGCTTCGCTCCGCCCGATCACGCTCCGACGACCCAGCCTCTCCTCAGCCGCCTCAAACGCGTCGACGTCCGTCAGCCGAACCTCGGCGATGCTCTCGAGGCCCAGCGCATCGACTCCGTGATCCGCGATCTCACTCAAGTCCTCGGACCGAACCCGGCGGCCGGCGCCGCGACGTGGATCGGCCAGCCTGTGCGACCTGTTCCAGTCGACCCTCAGGCGCTCGGCGCCGAGATCGAGCGGATGATCCCGAACGATGGTCCCTATCCGGCCCCGGGCGAGTTGCCGCCGCTCCCCGTCATGCCGAGCCCTCCGGACGCATTCGCCGACTACAGCTTCGTCGAGGCCGATGAGGAGCGCATGCCCATCCCGTCGACCTGGCGGGAAACGTCGGAGACGCCGGCTGAGCCCTGGCTCTCTCGGCAGCTCGCGAGCGGCCTCGTCGGCCTCGGTGTCGGCCTCGCGGTCATCCTGCCTCTGACGCTCTGGGTGCTCGGCAGCATCGGCGGCCCGGGCGCCGGACCGACCGCCGCCACGACCTCCGATCCCATCGTGGTCGCCGTGCGTCCGCAGCCCGTGGTCGCGCCGGCGCGAGCGGTCGCCGCAAGCGCTGCTGACGTGGCGATAGCCTCCGAGCCGATCCCGGTGATCACGACGCCGGCAGGCGATCCGACGGTGCTGCTCGCAAGCGTCGAGCTCCTTGTGACCGGCGGCGAGATCGGCATGGCGCGCTCACTGCTCCTGCAGAGCGAGCTCAGGACGCACCCCGCCGTGATCTTCGCGCTCGCCGAGACCTTCGACCCCAACATGCTCGCCGCCTGGAGCGTCACCGGAGTCAACGCGGAGCCCGCCAAGGCGCGCGAACTGTATACGAAGGCGCTCGACGGCGGCGTCGACCGCGCGCGCGCTCGCATCGACGCGCTGCAGTAGGCGCGGCCGACGTCAGCCGACCAGGTCGGCCACCAACTCGCCAATCGCGAGCGATGCCGTGAGGCCTGGGCTCTCGATACCATAGAGGAGCGCGAGGCGGCTCGCACCGTGGGTTTCCGGGCCATCAATGCGGAAGTCCGGCACCGGCTCGCCTTCCCGATAGAGCTTCGGGCGGATTCCCGTGTAGTCGGCATGGAGCCGGCTCGGATCGAGCCCGGGGTAGTAACTGCGTATGAAGCCCAGGAACTTGTCGAGCTTGGCGACATCGAACGAGTAGTCGATCTCCGGAATCCACTCGATGTCAGGGCCGAACTTGCACCGCCCGGCGATGTCGACCGTCACATGGAGGCCGAGCCAGGCGCCATCCGGCATCGGGTAGATGTGGCGGGAGAAGGGCGACTTGCCCGAGAGCGCGTAATACTGGCCCTTGGCGTAGTAGGTGGGCGGCGGCGCGTATCCCGAAGGCAGGGCGAGCGTCCGCGCCAGATCGGAGGCGCCAAGGCCGGGCGAGAGGACGAGGCGGGCGCAGGTGATCGTGCCCGGCGCGGCGCCGCCCGTGTGCAGGCGGAACGTCCCGTCGTTGCCGCGGGTCGCGCGCTCGACCGAGGTCGAAAGCACCACCTGGCCGCCGTGCGTCGTGATGTGGCCTTCGAGCGCGACCATCAGCCCATGGCTGTCGATCACGCCCGTCGATGGCGAGAGGAGCGCTGCGGTACAAAAGAGCTCGGGCTCCATGGCAGTTGCCTCGGCGCCTGTGAGGCGTACGAGATCGGTGACGCCGTTGGCATCCGCGGTCTTGTGGAGCGCATCGAGCTTCACGTGCTGGCTTTCCGACGTCGCGACCAGCAGCTTCCCCGTCCTTGCGACCGAGACGCCGTTCTCGGCGCTGAAGCGATAGAGCATCTCCTTGCCAGCGACGCAGAGGCGGGTCGGATAATAGATGCCGGCGTGCACGACCTCGCTGTTGCGCGAACTCGTCTCCGAGCCGATCAGCGCGTGCCGCTCGAGGACGAGAACCTCCTGCCCCCGCGCCGCGAGGGCTCGCCCAATGGCCAGGCCGACCACACCCGCGCCGACGACAATCGTTTCAACATCGACGGCCATTCCGTCCTGCTCCTCGGCGCCCGAACTCCAGAGCGCTGCAATGACATAATTCGCGCCCGGACCACAACCCTGCGGGCGAGCGGAGTGGATCGTCCGGAAACGGCTCATTAACCAGATCACCGCTATCGTCCGCTCCGTGTGGCGTCTCTCGTGCAGTGCGGCAATGGAGCGCCCGGTGACCGGTGGTCGTCAAATTGCGTGGTTCAGCGTCGGCTTCCTGTCCGCGCTCATGCTCGGGCTCGCCGCGTTCTCGGTCGGCGCGCGCGCACAGACCCCGCCATCCACGCCCTCCTCCACCGGCGATGGCTTCATCACCCGCGTCCGCCCGACCCTGCCGACGCCCGTACCGCGACGTCCGGTGCCAGTCCCCATTCCCCTGATCGGCGACCCTTCAGGCGACAGCATGGGCCGCGTGCCAGGCACGGCCAACCGCGATGGCATTCTCGCCGACCCCGACCCGAGCGACGATCCCGATCGTCCGGCCGACGCCAACCGCCCGCCGGTCGTCGACGGCGACCCGAACTTCCCGCCCATCGCCGAGCCGCAGCGCGACGGTGTGCTCGTCATTCCGGAGGCCGGCGCCAACCCGGACGCCGACGACCCGATCAAC
>DAORNH010000268.1:3829-5542 GCA_035440865.1 Hyphomicrobiaceae bacterium
ATGCTCGTGCCTTCGACGACGGCAGCGCCATCGAGATCGAGCCGATCCTGGATCGCCGGCCGGCCCGCCTAGCCCGCTTCGAGCCCTACGACCCGATCGGGCTCCGCTGGGGCCAGTTCATCGTCTTCCCGGAAATCGAGACGGCGGCGGTCGGTCGCTCGAACATGTTCCGCTCGAGCGCAAGCCCGGCCCACGACGTCGGGCTCGAGGCGCGCCCCTCGGTACGCGTTGTCAGCAACTGGCGCGTGCATGCACTCGAGTTTCGCGCAAACGCAGTGACGAGCTTCTGGAACCGCTTCCCGAGCGAGGATGATCGCGCCTATGCTTTCGAGACGCGCGGCCGCCTCGACATCACGCGGCGGACCAACATCGAGGCGCTCGTCGGCTATCAGGTCGAGCAGGAGGCACGCGGCTCGGTCAACGCGGCCGCCGGCGCCGATGATCGCACCGACGTCGTTACGTCACGCGCGGCAGTAACCCTCAACCATCGGTTCAATCGGCTGTCGATTCAGCTGCGCGGCAGTGTCGTCGATAACGACTATCAGCCAGTCGCTGCGGCCACTGGCGCGATCATCTCGAACGATGCTCGCGACCTGCGCACGAGCGAGGCCGCGGTTCGCGCGACATGGGAGCTGAAACCGGCGCTGCTGGTCTTTGCGGAAAGTGCCTTCAACTGGCGGACCTACGACGAGGCGCCGGCGAGCGACGGCATCCGCCGTGATTCGAGCGGCGACCGCATCCGCCTCGGCGTCTCGTTCGGCAACAGCGGACAGATCATTCGCGGCGAGGCGAGCATCGGCTACGGCACCCAGCGACCCGACGATCACCGCCTCCCCGAGATCGCCGGCATTCTCATCGACGCCAATCTGGCCTGGCGCGTCTCGGCGCTGACCTCGATCCTGTTCACCGCCCGAACCGACGTGTCGGAGAGCAGCGTGGCTGGGGCAGGCGGGGCGCTTGCGCGCAGCGGCGGTGTCGAGGTTCGGCACGCCTTCTTGCGAAATCTCGTTACCACGGGCGCGCTCCGCTACACGCTCACCGACTACGAAGGCGTGAGCCTCGCCGAGAACGAGCTCGTCGCGGCGATGGCCGCCGAATACTTCCTCAGCCGCGAGCTGACGCTGTTTGCGCGCTACCAGCACACCGAGTTCGATTCCACTGATGCGGCACGCAACTACAACCTGGACGAGGTCCGCGTCGGTGTGCGCGTCAGACGGTAGGCCCCTGCCGCAGCGAGGCTACTGAGTGGAGCCCGGCTGATACAGCGTCTCGGCGAGCTGGTCGATCAGCTGACGGATGCGAGCCGTCCGCTCGCTCGGCTGCCCGGATAAAGCCGGATGCTGCGAGATCGCGCTGATTGCATCGAAGGGACGTTCCGAAAGACGCTTGAAGAGCGCGCCCGAACGCTGCAGCTCGCTGGCGATCAAACCGCCGCCCGACGTCGGCACCTCGGATTCCAGTGCCGAGAACTCGCGGGCGATGAGCCAGCAGAGCGCACCTCGCGCAAGCTCGGGCTGCTCAGTTGCGCGCAGGTGGCCGGCCGGCTGAGGCGGGGGGCCGTGCCAGGCTTGCTGGCGCTCGCTGAAGCCCGCGATCCAGTCATTCGCCGCGGTGCCGCTGCTCCCGAGCAGGTCGTTCGGCGACAGGCGCAGCGCATCGCAGATCTTGCGGATCAGGTCGATCCATTCCTGCGCATAGCCGTAGCGGGTTTCG
>DAORNH010000268.1:5563-6482 GCA_035440865.1 Hyphomicrobiaceae bacterium
AGGGCCTGGGCAAGGCTTCGTGCCGTGCGGAAACCGCGCGGAACCCTCAGTTCTCGCAAGCGCTTGGCAAACTCGTGCCGCGCTGTATGTCCGGCCGTGTCTCTCATGGTGAGAGAATTTGCAGAAAAATCGGCCGAAGTAATCTGCAATATTCGCCAATACGGCAGAATCTGGAATACTTATCTATACTATAAGTAGAAATAAACAACCTACGGTTGTACGCAGATCAGCTTTGCGAAGATTGTCGATCGTCAGTGGGCGCCGCCCATGCTGCCAATGAGGATTCCTGCGCCAAAAACGATGAGACCCCCGACCACGACCTCGAATGCGGCCCTCAGAAAACGCGTATCCATGTAACGAGCCCGTATCCAGGCAATGGCCCAGAGCTCGATCAGTACCACGACGACGGCGAACGCCGTCGCGGTCCAGAAATCCTTGATCAGGTACGGAAGGGTATGACCGACGCCGCCGACCGTGGTCATGAGCCCTGTGATCGTGCCGCGCACCCACGGCTGGCCGCGGCCGGTGAGCGCGCCATCGTCCGAAAGCGCCTCGGCAAAGCCCATCGAGATGCCGGCCCCAACCGAGGCCGCCATGCCGACCAGGAACGTCTGAAAGGTATCATGCGTAGCAAATGCCGCGGCAAAGAGCGGGGCGAGCGTCGACACCGAGCCGTCCATGAGTCCGGCGAGCCCCGGCTGGACCACCTGGAGTACGAACATGCGACGCTGCGCCTCTGCCTCGCTCGCCTTACTGTCCGCTGTGAGATGCTCCTCGCCAAGCCGCTGCGCGAGGCCCGCATGCTCGCGCTCGGCGGCGGCGAGATCGCCGAGCAGGCGGCGGATGCTCGCGTCCGACACCCGCTCCAGCGCACGCTCATAGAAGCGGCGCGTCTCGAACTCGATCTCCTCGGCCTGCT
>DAORNH010000269.1:0-6474 GCA_035440865.1 Hyphomicrobiaceae bacterium
GCAGAAGTGGAAGGCCATCCGCCTCGTCAAACAGTCATGAATTGAATTGCCCTGGAACGGCGCCGGGTGCAAGGCTGTCCGCCCTGCACCCGGAGCCCAATTCACCATCGCCTGAATACCGGCGCTCAGATCACTTCGCGTGGCCGAGCATCTCCTCGACGTAACCCCAGTTGACGAGGTTGTCGAACCACGCCTCGAGGTACTTCGGCCGGGCATTGCGATAGTCGATGTAGTAGCTGTGCTCCCACACGTCGCAGCCGAGAATCGGGCTCGCGCCGTGCATCAGCGGGTTCTCGCCGTTCGGCGTCTTCATCACCTCGAGCTTGCCGCCCTTGACCGCGAGCCAGCACCAGCCCGAGCCGAACTGGGTGACGCCCGCCTGCACGAAATCGGTGCGCACCTTGTCGAAGCCGCCATAGGCCGTCACCAGCGCATCGACCTTGCCCGGGAGGCTCTTGCCGCCCCCACCCTTCTTCATCCACTTCCAGAAGTGGTTGTGATTGTAGTGCTGACCGGCGTTGTTGACGAGGCCGGCGTTCTTCTCGGCGTAAGCCGCCTTGCAGATGTCCTCGAGGCTCATCGCCTCGAACTTCGTGCCGGCCTTCAGCTTGTTGCCGTTGTCGACATAGGCGAGGTGGTGCTTGTCGTGATGAAACTGCAGCGTCTCGGCCGACATGAAGGGCGCGAGCGCGTCATAGGCATATGGCAGATCGGGAAGCTTGAACGACATGGCGAGCCTCAACTTTAATGGCCGGGGGAGCTATTCGAGTGGTCCGGACCCTAATGGGGTGCGCTGCCGATGACAAGCGCGGGTCGACTGCACGGGCTGCCGGCCCGGAACGGCATCTGCCTTGGCCGCCGAGGGTCCATGCCGGCGTGTCATAGCTCAAGGCCTGACTTTGCCTTGACCTCCCTTTGCAGCGACCGCTAACCGTTGTCGGGCACGCCCACATGGGCCTCAGCCGCACTCTGGAGGACGTCATGCGCGAATTCCGGCTGGTCTCGACGAGCGGCATTTGCGGCTATGGATTTCCCGAGGAATCACTGAAGGCCGCCATGAAGCGCGAGCCGCATATGATCGGCGTCGACGGCGGCTCGACCGATCCCGGCCCCCACTATCTTGGCTCCGGGAAATGCTTGAACTCGCGCATGGCGGTGAAGCGCGACATCGCGCTGATGATGGACGCCGCCCTCTCCGCGCGCGTTCCCATGGTGATCTCCACCTGCGGCGGCGCCGGCGGCGAGCCGCATCTCCAAGCCACGGCCGAGATCGTGCACGAGATCGCCCGCGAGAAAGGCCACAAGTTCAAGCTCGCGCTCATTCATGCCGAGCAGCCGAAGAGCTTCGTCAAGGAGAAGCTCGCCAAGGGCAAAGTGAAGCCGCTGAAGGCCGTGCCTGAACTCACGGCGGAGACCGTCGACAAGGCCTCCCGCATTGTCGGCATGATGGGGCCGGAGCCGTTCATCCAGGCCCTCGACAACGGCGCCGAGATCGTGCTCGCCGGCCGCGATCCCGCCCCCTGGGCCGCGTGCGCAACACGCGCACAGTTGCCGCCCGCACCCGCCTGGTTCGCCGGCAAGCTCCTCGAATGCGGGGCGACGCCCTCCATCCCGAAGGGCCACGACTGCCTGCTCGCCACCGTCCGCGACGACCACGTCATCGTCGAAGCCCTGAACCCGATCCGCAAGTGCACGCCGATGTCGGTCGCCAACCACTCGCTGCACGAAAACCCGAGCCCCTGCATCCACGTCGAGCCGGGCGGCGTGCTCGATACGACCAACTGCCGCTTCGAGGCGGAATCGGATCGCGCCGTGCGCATCTCCGGGATGCGCTGGACCCCGACGCCCTACACCGTGAAGCTCGAGGGCGCCGAGCTCGCCGGCTACCGCACCATCACGATGTGCGGGACGCGCGATCCGGGCCTCCTTGGCCAATGGGAGAGCTTCCTCAAGACCGTACGCCAGAACGTCACAGACAAGGCGCGGGCCTTCGGCGTCGAGCCCGATCAGTACCAGCTGATCTTCCGCGTCTATGGCCGCGATGGCGTGATGGGCGAATGGGAGCCTGTAAGCCGATCCCAGTCGCACGAGCTCGGCGTGCTCATCGAGGTGGTCGGCAAGACGCAGGAGATCGCCAGCGCCGTGCTCGCCATCGCCCGTGTGAATGCATTGCACACCGACTTCCCGGGCCGCCTCTGCAAGGAGGGCAACATGGCGTTCCCCTTCTCGCCCTCCGACATCGATGCGGGCGCCACCTACCGCTTCTCCGTCTTCCACATCGTCGAGGACGTCGACCCGCTGTCGATGTTCCCGATCGAATACCAGATGGTGTGACACCGATGCCCAAGGTCCGCGAGATCGCTCAGGTCTGCAAGAGCAAGAATGCCGGCCCCTTCGAGGTGACGATCGACGTCGTCTTCGCCGACAAAGCCATGTTCGAGCGTGTGAAGAAGACCGGCGTGCTCAGCGCCGAGCTGATGGCGCGGCTCTACCATGTGCCGGCCGACGACATCCTGTTCACCGTCTATGACGCCGGCCTCGCCTTCAAGGCGACGCTCCCGCGCCGCATTCCCGCGGGCGACGTCGGCGATACCGACGTCTACGGCGCCCAGCAGCACGCCCCTCTCCTCGAGGTCGATATCCCGGTCTGAGCGGAGCCTTGCGGCTCTCTTCAATTTCGGGTCCAGGGACCAGTCCCTGGCGGGGTCGAGGGGCAGCGCACCTCGTTCTTCTTCGTTCAGCGGCAGATGAGAACAGGCACCTCGCTCAGCTGCACGACCTTTGCCGCCTGGCTGCCCAGCAGCATGCGCGAGAGGCCCCGCCGGCCATGCGATGCCATCACGATGAGATCGGCGCCGACGCGCTTTGCCGTCTCGACGATGCCCTCGGCCGGCAGCTGCTCCTTGACGTGCAGCGTCTCGGTCTGGATGCCGACCTTGCGAGCAACATCGACGGCGCTCGCCAAGACCTTTGCAGCACTCGCCGCGGCAGTCTTCTCGTACTCGTCTGCCGGGAAGGCGACCATCAGCTCGCCCGAGGCGACCGTGCGCAGCGGTTCCGTCACCATCACGACGATCGCTTTCGCGTCGAGCGCGCGGGCGAGCGATAGGCCTTGACCAACGGCTTTCTGCGCAAGATCGGAGCCGTCTGTCGCGATCAGGATGTGCTTGTACATGGGTTCTCTCCAAGGCCCCTGTGCTCGAAAGCGTGTTGTGGAGTTCGCCCGCCAACGGCAGCCAGCCGATTGCCGGGCGAGTGCTCCGGTGTCACGATTTGGTGATCTCGATCTTCTTTGCCGCCTTCACGGCCTCGGCCCGCTTTGCCGCGCGCACCCTGAGCACGCCCTTTTCGAAGCGGGCCTCGATCTTCTCCTCGTCGATCTCGGGCGGGAGGCGGAGCGAGCGCTGGAACGAGCCGAAGCTGCGCTCGCTCACGTAGTAGTCGGCGTCCTTCTCCTCGCGCTCCGACTTCTTTTCACCTGCAATGGTGAGAACGCCGTTGGCAACTGTCACCGTGACGTCCTTCTCGTCGACGCCCGGGATTTCGGCCTCGACGACGAGTGCCGCGCCTTCGTCGCGCACATCGATGTGGCACGGCAGGAGATTTCCGCCCCCGCGCGCGAACAACGACGGCATGGCCGGAAACCCTCGACCGAAGCTGTCGAACAGTCGATCGATCTCGCCGCGCATAGCCTGGAAGACGTCACCGGAGTAGACAGGAGCCGGTGACTGGTTCTTCTTGATGTCGATGTTAGGCATCGGTACCTCTCGTTCGCTTGATGACCACAAGACTTGATGACCAAGCGGCCTCGTCATGAGAGCCGTTGCTGATTGAGATAAGTACAGCTGGCCGAATTTCCATTGATGTGGCTCAAACCGGACCCGATCGTCCCGAGGCAAGGCTCGTACCGCGCGCCATCCGGAGGACGCGTTGGAGCGTCACGCAGCAACGGGAGCACGTCCCATGGCGAAGGCCGATCCCGCGCATACTGGTGCGGCGGACGACCAGACCGAGACGGTTCGCGCCCTCTCCGATCCCGCCCTCTATCCTGGCAGGCCGGGCCGCATCGACCGCCACGAGACGCACGGCGCCCTCGTCTTCCTCGCGAGCGATCGGGCCTACAAGCTGAAGCGCTCGGTCAAATTCGCCTACATGGACCTTTCTACGCGGGACAAGCGCCGCCGTATGCTCGAGCGCGAATATGAGATCAACCGCCGCTTCGCGCCCGACCTGTACCTGGGCGTCATGGCGATCACGCGCGGCCGCGACGGTGCCCTGCGGCTCGGCGGCGACGGCCCGCCGGTCGACCACGTCCTCGAGATGCGACGCTTCCCTGAGGACCAGTTGCTGAGCGCTATCACCCGCAGACGCGCCCTCACCGACGCCATCGCCAGCGACCTCGCCGCCGCCGTCCTCGAGAGCCACCGCACGGCCCCGATCGCCTCGGTAGCGGACGCGGATCGTCGGATCGCGCGAACGATCGAGAGCATCTCAGCCGAGCTCGAGACACTCGCAGCCATTCTCCAGCCGCTCGACCCTCGCGAGTTCGCCGCGCGCGCCAACATGCAGCTCGACCGCGCGCGCAGTGTGCTCTGCGCTCGTGGCGAGGCCGGCATGGTGCGGCGCTGTCATGGCGATCTCCACCTCAACAACATCGTCCTCATCGACGGCCGGCCGACGCTCTTCGACGCACTCGAGTTCGACGAGGCGCTGGCGACGATCGACACGCTCTACGACCTCGCCTTTCTGCTGATGGACCTCGACCACGCCGGTGCCCGTGCCACCGCGAGCCACATCCTGAGCCGCTATCTCGCGCACGCGCCGAGCCCACTCGATATCGACGGTCTGGTCGCACTCCCACTGTTCCTCGGCCTCAGAAGCGCCATCCGCGCCATGACGAGCGCCGCGCGCGCGAGGCTCGACGGAAGCGAAGCGGCAAGGCCATACTCGGAAGCCGCCTGCTCCTATTTTGCCGACGCGCTCCGCTACCTCGCCCCATCCGAGCCGCGGCTGATCGCCATCGGCGGTCGCTCGGGCACCGGAAAGACCACGCTCGCGCGTGCGCTAGCGGCAACGATCGACCCGCCGCCGGGTGCGCTGCATCTCCGCACCGACGTGGAGCGCAAGCGCCTCTCCGGCGTGGCCGAGACCGAGCGGCTGTCGCCTGAGAGCTATACGCCGGCCGCCTCCCGCAGGGTCTACGATGCCGTACTCACCAAGGCGCGAGCCGCACTTGCCGCCGGTCATTCGGTTGTCATCGACGCCGTATTCCTTCGGGCGAGCGAGCGCCACGAGATCGAGGCAATCGCGCAAAGCCTCGGGCGGCCTTTCCAAGGGCTTTGGCTCACGGCGAGGCGCGACGTACTCATCGACCGCGTCAGCGGGCGGGAGGGCGATGCCTCCGATGCCACGGCCGCCGTCGTCGAGCTCCAGCTGGCGAGTGACGCCGGCCCGATCACGTGGTCGGTGATCGAGGCCGGCAGCGGCCCCGAGGTCACTCTCAGCCGCGGCCGGGAGGCACTGCGTCCTCTCAGGGCTCGCACCGACTGATCGAACGATACGCGCGGCCACGGCTGATTGCTGGACGCGACGACGGGAGGCCACATGTCTGTCCGCAATCTGCGTTACCTGCTCGAGCCTCGGTCCGTCGCCTTTCTCGGCGCGAGCGCGCGCGAAGGAAGCCTCGGTCGGATCATCTCGGCGAACCTCACGAAAGGCGGCTTCAAGGGACCAGTTTGGCTCGTCAATCCGAAGCGCGGCGAGATCGCCGGACAGCGAGTCTTCGGCAGCGTCACGGAGCTGCCGGCCGCGCCCGATCTCGCCGTCATCGCCACGCAACCGGCAACCATCCCCACGCTCGTCGGCGAGCTCGGCGCCAAAGGCACGCGCGCCGCAGTCGTCATCTCGGCGGGAATGACGGGCGAGCTCAAGCAAGCAATGCTCGATGCCGCGCGACCCCACCTCCTGCGCATCCAGGGCCCCAACTGCCTCGGCCTCATTCTGCCGCCTCTCGGTCTCGACGCGAGCTTTTCGCATCTGGCGCCGCCGGCAGGCGACCTCGCCCTCGTTTCGCAGTCAGGCGCGCTCATCACCTCGATTGTCGACTGGGCGGCGGCGCGGCGCATCGGCTTCTCGCACGTCATCTCGCTCGGCGACATGGCGGACGTCGATTTCGGCGACCTCCTCGATTATCTCGCCGCCGCCCCCCGCTGCCGGGCAATCCTCCTCTACATCGAGCAGCTGACGCATGCCGCGAAGTTCATGTCGGCCGCCCGCCGCGCCGCGCGCGCCAAGCCCGTGATCGCCATCAAGGCCGGCCGGCATGCCGAAGGGGCGCGGGCCGCAATGTCGCACACCGGTGCGCTCGCCGGCGCGGATGCTGCCTACGATGCCGCCTTCCGGCGCGCGGGCGTGCTGCGCGTCAATGAGCTCGAGGATCTCTTCAATGCCGCCGAGATGATCGCGCGCGTGCCG
>DAORNH010000270.1:0-789 GCA_035440865.1 Hyphomicrobiaceae bacterium
TTCGTGGGATCGTGACGGTCAACTCGCATCAGCGAAGGGGAATGCCATGATCAAGAATTTCGAGGACGTGCAGAAGTTCGGCCAGGTCAACGTCGACACTGCCCTCAAGTTTTTCGGCGATTGGAACAAGGGCTGGCAGGCAATTGCCGCCGAGATCACCGACTACTCCAAGCGCGCGTTCGAGGATGGCACGGCCACCTTCGAGAAGCTCGCCGCGGCCAAGTCCGTCGAGCAGGCCTTCGAGATCCAGACGAGCTACGTGAAGCGCTCCTACGACGAATACATGCACCAGCTCTCCAAGATCGGCAACATGTACGCCGAGATCACCAAGGAGGCTTATCGCCCCCTGGAGCGCGTGATGCCGACGCGTCGCTGATCCAGGCTCAGAGCCGAAGAGACGGGGCCCGGATCGATCCGGGCCCTTTTTTAGTTGCGCCCCCGCCCCAAGTGCGGGATTGCCTCGCGGCGAGAGCGAGGGAGGCTGACGGGAAACGCATGGGGCGGCGCAGGAAGAAGGGTTTTCCGATCGACGGCTGGGTAATCCTCGACAAGCCGGTCGGCATGACGTCGACCCAGGCGGTCGGCAAGGTTCGCTGGCTCTACGATGCGCAGAAGGCGGGGCACGCCGGCACTCTCGATCCCCTCGCGACCGGCATCCTGCCGATCGCCCTCGGGCAGGCGACAAAGACCGTGCCATTCGCCGTCGACGGCGTGAAAGCCTACCGCTTCGCCGTGCGCTGGGGCGCCGAGACCGACAGCGACGATTCCGACGGGACCGTCACGGCGACC
>DAORNH010000270.1:888-6425 GCA_035440865.1 Hyphomicrobiaceae bacterium
GGCCAGCGCGCCTACGATCTTGCCCGTAGCGGCGAGGAGGTCGAGATCGAGGCGCGGCCGGTCTCGATCGACCGACTGGATCTGATCGACGCGCAGAACGCCGATGAGGCAATCCTCGAGGCCGTCTGCGGTCGCGGCACCTACGTGCGCGCCATCGCCCGCGACCTCGGCCGCCTGCTCGGCTGCCGCGGCCACGTCACGGCGCTTCGACGCACGCGCGTCGGCGACTTCAACGAGAGCCGCTCCGTCTCGCTCGACGCCCTGATCGCGGCCTGTGAGGCCGACGACGGCGGGGCCGCGCTCGCGAGCTACCTCCTACCCGTCGAGGCTGCTCTCTCCGACATTCCCCATCTCGCGGTGCAGCAGAGCGACGCCGCCCGCATCGCGCGCGGCCAGCCGATCATTATCCGCGGTCGCGACGCCCCGACCGATTCGCCCGACGCATATGTCACGACCAAGGGCACGCTCCTCGCACTTGGCTACATCGAGCGCGGCGAGTTCCACCCGACGCGCGTTTTCAACTGAAGCTCGGCAGGGTCGGCCTGGCCGTGGTATGCTCATCGGATGGCCGATGCGGCGTCCCAAGAGCGTGGAGAGATGCATGTACTCCCAGGCCCTCAATGAGAAGGACAAGGGCAGCGAGCACGGCGGCCCGGAGGATGCCGTCCGCCTGGCCCGCTTCGAAGCGCGCTGCGCCGCCGACGACAAGATCGAGCCCAACGACTGGATGCCGGCCGCCTACCGGCGCACGCTCGTCCGCCAGATCTCACAGCACGCCCACTCCGAGATCATCGGCATGCAGCCCGAGGGAAACTGGGTGACGCGAGCGCCGTCGCTCCGTCGCAAGGCCGCCCTCCTCGCCAAGATTCAGGATGAGTGCGGGCACGGCCTCTACCTCTACGCCGCCGCCGAGACGCTGGGCGTCGGCCGCGAGGAGCTGCTCGACCAGCTGCACACCGGTAAGGCCAAGTACTCCTCGATCTTCAATTATCCGACGCTCACCTGGGCCGACATCGGAGCCATCGGCTGGCTCGTCGATGGCGCGGCTATCATGAACCAGATCCCGCTCTGCCGCTGCAGCTTCGGCCCCTATGCCCGCGCCATGATCCGCATCTGCAAGGAGGAGAGCTTCCACCAGCGCCAGGGCTACGAGATCATGCTTACGCTCTGCCGCGGCACCGCGAAGCAGAGGGCCATGGCACAGGACGCGCTCGATCGCTGGTGGTGGCCGTGCCTCATGATGTTCGGCCCATCCGATACTGAGAGCATCCACTCGGCAGACTCCTCCCGCTGGCGCATCAAGCGCTTCTCGAACGATGAACTCCGCCAGAAGTTCGTCGACGCGACCGTGCCTCAGGGCCACTACTTGGGCCTCGACTTTCCCGATCCCGAACTGAAGCGCGATCCCGCGACCGGCCACTGGCGCTTCGGCGAAATCGACTGGTCGGAATTCAAGCGCGTGCTCGCGGGCGACGGCCCATGCAATCGCGAGCGGCTCGCCAATCGTAACGCGGCCAACGAGGATGGCGCCTGGGTGCGGGCGGCGGCGCTCGCCTATGCCGCAAAGCGCGAGGCGCGCGCTGCGGCTCGGGTCGCCGCGGAATAGCCGGCGATCATGCCGAACGAGCCTGCCGTCACACCCCGCGACCTCGCCGAGCTGCTCATCTGGTATGTTGAGCTCGGGGTTGACTGCGCGCTCGGCGAGGCGCCGGTCGACTGGCTCGTGCGAGGCGACATTGCGCCGGGCCACGGCTTCCGTTGGCCGCCAGCGGACGCTGCTCCGGACGCAGTTGCGCCTTCAAGCGATAGCCCTCAAGCCGAGCGTCATGTATCGGCCCCACCAGCGCAACGGCACGCTCCGCCGCTCGCGGGGCGGCCACCCTCGACTTTCCCCGCGCCCTCCCCTCCCCCACGCACCGTGACGCCACAACCCGCGGCTCCCGTTTCGGCAGACGCAGGCGTCATGGCCGCACGCATCGCTGCCGCGTCGGCCGCGTCGCTCGAAGATCTCGGGCGGCTGCTCTCGGGCTTCGAGGGATGCGGCCTGAAGGCCACTGCCAAGTCGCTCTGCCTCTACCGCGGCGCCGCCAGGGCGCGCACCATGATCATAGGCGAGGCGCCTGGACGCGAGGAGGATATCTCCGGCAGGCCCTTCGTCGGCCCGGCCGGCCAGCTCCTCGACAAGATGCTCGCAGCGATCGGTCTCGCCGAGGGCGATGTGCACATCACCAACACGGTCTACTGGCGCCCACCCGGCAACCGCACGCCGACCCCGCAGGAGGTGCTCGTCTGCCGTCCGTTCCTCGATCGCCAGATCGAGCTTGTAGCACCTGACGTCATCGTGACGCTCGGCGGTCCGGCGACGAAGTCGATCCTCGACGTCGCCGACGGCATCATGCGCGTGCGCGGCAAGTGGCGCACCCTCACGCACGCCGGCCGCTCAATAAAAGTGATGGCGACCCTTCATCCCGCATATCTGCTGCGCACGCCTGCCGCCAAGCGCATGGCCTGGCGGGATCTCCTCGCCATCGAGGCGGAACTCGGCGAACCATCGAAATAGCGGGTCAGGCGACAAGCCCCTGGCAGGGCGCTCGAGGTGTTCGAGGGGCGGCGCCCCTCGAACTGCCTTTGCTCGGGCCCTATCGGCGGCACCAGGCCCCGGTCGTCCGGCAGCTGCCTCGCGGCGCCGTGCCACTCTGGCAGAAGCGAATGGCGTTCTGCCGCGCGACCGCGTCCGTCGGTCCACCCCCGGCCGCATACCAGAACCCGCCCGAGCGGCTTTCCGCATACGAAACGCAGCGATCGCGCGTCGTCCAGAAGACCCGGCAGCCGGCTCCCGCACCGCCGCAGCCCGAGATGGCGCCCGAGCTCGCCAAGGCGGCATTGGCGCGATGCGTGGCATAACCCCAGCGTCCGCGGCCGTCAGTCGCGAAGGCCGACCACTCGCCGGAACCGCCCGGTGTCGGCGTCGGCCCGGGACCTGGAGTTGGATTGCCGGGTGGCGGCGGCGGTGTGGCGGTGCGGCAGCTCGTTGGCAGCACATTCGACGCGAACATTCCTGGATTGGTGATGTTGCCCGCCGGTCCGTAACGGCAGACCCAGAAGGCCTGGCCGCTGCACATCGCCATCGCGCAGCCGAGCTCGGTCGAGCCGCGCCAGACGATCTGCGTGAAGTGACCGGTCGCCGAGCTGAAGCCCGGCGCCGAGAAGTTGTAGCGGCTTACCTCGTCGTACCAGCGGCCGAACGACGATACGGCCGTCGCAAAGCTCCCTGTACCCCATGCGAGGTTCTCGCCCTGGCCGGGACGCTCTGCACTGGACGAGTGGACGAACTGGCAGCGGTTTGCCCACGTCTGCGCTGAAGCCGCCAGCGCCGCCGACCAGCGCATGGCGGGCGCGCAGTGCTGGGCGCGGCGGGTATTGTGCAACGTCAGCATCTCCTGTGCGGCGGCAGGTGCCGTGGAGATCGCAAGAGATGTGATGCCCCCGACCGCCGAGGCGGCAAGGAGTGAAAGTGTGCGGGCTTTTGGGCGCATGGCAGCAATCCCTGGCGAGCCGGGGCTCGATTGATCGGATGGCGCAAAGTCTTGTTCGAGTCTTGGGGACCTCGTCGCTATCCGAACACGGACGAGGACGTCGCGAAGTAATATGGAAATGATACTTCTGTCAGATTGGCTCTGATCTCGCTCGAAGCTAGCGCCGATCGCGCGCGTGGACAAGGGCGAGCCGGGTAACACCAGGATCACCCGGTTCAGGTACCGTTCAGGCGACAGCCTCAGCGCCGCGGCGCCTTGCCATCGCCGATGTCCCAGTAGAGTCCCGCCATCAGCTCGACCGCGCTGCGGCTGAGACCCATGAGGATGTGCTCGTCGGGTGCGTGCTGCGAGCACGAGGCGTATGAGTGCGGCAGCCAGAGCGTCGGCATGCCGAGCGTCTCGGTGAACACCTCGTTGCAGATCGATCCGCCAGAGGAAGGAATGACCGCAGGCTTGCCGTTCGAGGAGCGCTGCACTGAGCCGCGCACGAACTCGGCCCAGGGATGATCGGGCTCGATGCGCGAGGCACCGAAGGTACCGTCGTTGGTCGCGGGCGGTGGCGAGACCTTGACGAGGGTATGCCCGCCACGCGCGAGATGCCGCTCGAGCGCCGGGATGATATCGGCGACCCTGGTGCCGGCAATGAAGCGCAGCTGGCAGTTGGCGACGGCTTTCGGCGGGATCGCGTTCACAGGGCGCTCGGGCGTGCCGCAGGTGAAGGCGAGGATGTTGAATGTGTTCGCCGCATAGACACGCTCGACCGGCTTGAGCCCCGGCTCGCCATACCAGTCGTCGACCGGCGGACCGTCCGCGCCGCCGTCGAGTTCGACATCGACGAGCGAGGCCTTGGTCGCCGCCGACATCGGAGGAGCCTTCAATTCCTCAACCAGGAGCTCGCCCTTCGGGCCGACGATCGAGGCAAGCGCGTGGGCCAGGATGAAGCCCGGATTGGCGAGCGCGCCGCCCCAGTTCCCCGAGTGGTGCGCGCCCTGGCGCAGATCGACGATGAGATCGAAATTCATCGCGCCGCGACAGCCGAGCGTGATCGTCGGTCGGTCCGCCTTGACGCGCGGCCCATCGGAGGCGACGAGCACATCGGCCGAGAACGCGCCTTTCTCGGCGGCCGCGAGCGCATCGAGCCCCTTTGAACCCGCCTCCTCGCCCATCTCGATCATGAACTTCGCGTTGAAGCCGAGCTTGCCCCCGCGCTCGGCCATGACGGCGGCGAGCGCTGCCATGTTGAGCGTGTGCTGCCCCTTGTTGTCGGCCGTGCCGCGGCCATAGAGGCGATCGCCGTCGCGTGCCGTCACCCAGGGTCCCTTGCCCTTGGTCCAGCGCTCGTCCATGCCGACGACGACGTCCCCGTGGCCGTAGCCGAGCACCGTCGGCAGGCTCGCCTCCTCGATGCGCGTCGCGAGCAGGATCGGCCCCTGTCCCGGGATCGGATTGTCGTAGATCTTGCACGTGAAGCCCATCGCGTCGAACGCCGGGATCATCTCAGCGTCCAGATAGCGGCGGCACTCCGCGATGGCGCGGGGATCGGGAAACTTCTGGCTCTCGGTCCTGATCGCGACGCGCCGCCCGAGCTCGGCCTCGAACCGCCCGCCATCCACGTACTCCCGAGATCTTCCGATTGCGCCGCTGCGCGTGCCGCTCGCCATGCTCTCGCTCCGATCGCCGAAAATGATCCAGTCGGCCTGTAAGCCGGGTTCTGTCTGGCGGGTTGTCCCGCCGCGACGGCCATTCGTCTGGGAGATGGCTCGCGCCGTCCCTCGAGCAACCAACCCGGATGGCGAGCCTGAATGCGCGCCCCGGAGCCGAGGTTTCCCCCGCTCCCGGCCATCCCTATTTGGTCTTGCTCCCGGTGGGGTTTGCCCTGCCGCCCCTGTTGCCAGGCGCGCGGTGCGCTCTTACCGCACCGTTTCACCCTTGCCGGACGCCCCTTGCGGCGGCGGACGGCGGTTTGATTTCTGTGGCACTGTCCCTGAGGTCGCCCTCGGC
>DAORNH010000271.1:0-6412 GCA_035440865.1 Hyphomicrobiaceae bacterium
GAGTTCGAAACGGTACATGCCCGTCGTCAGGTCGATCTTGAGGCGCTGGCCCTGCACGACGTCCTTGCCGCGCGTGACGACGACGTTGCCGCCGACAATCACCGTGTTCGTTTTCACGTCGTAGATCGCCCAGTCGCCATTAGCCGTCTGGCCGCCCTTGGAGGTGACGAACACCTTGGTGCGAGCCTCGACCTTGGTGAGCTGCGCGCCCTCGCCCTTCTTCTTCGGCACGCTTGGGACAAGCCCCGCGCTGGCGAGGCCGGACTCGCCCGCATAATGGGCGATCATCTCCGGCGTCTTCATGACGAACTCGTCCTGGCGCGAGACGACGTTGCCGCGGAAGATCGCGGTTTTCGACTTGTCGTTGGCGTCGAGCGTGTCGGCGTCGATGTCGATCGGTGCGTTGGGATTGGTGCGGAAGGTGACACCGAGCGGGCTCGCGGTTGCGGCCTCAGTCGCGGGCTTTGCGGCAGCAGCCGCTGCTTTCCGTGCTGCGGCCTCGGGCGTCTCGGTCTGCACGAGGTGCGCCTTGATCCGCCCTGCGGCCTTGCCCGGTGCCGCAGGGCTATCGAGATGCATCGTCCCTGCCTTGCGATCGACCATCAGCCGCTCGCCCCAGAGCTCGTTGCGCGACTGGACGACGTGCACTCCACCGACGAGCAGGGCCGTGTCCTTCAGCTGATCCATCTCGGCGCGTGCGGCGACCGCGCGCTTGTCCGCGCCCGACGTCATCACGACACGGCCGATCAGGATGGCGATCTGGCTTTCGGCGTCATAACTCAGATCATCGCTGGTCGCGCGGCTTTCCGGTCCCGAGACCATCGTGACGCCGCCGCGGCCGAGCAGCAGCTTGAGCTTGGCGGCCTCTCCCGCCGTCTCGTCCTTCGGCTTGGTACCGGCCGGCGCGCTGTCGAGCGAGGCTTTGCCCGTGTAATGAACCTCCAACTCCTGCGACTCGAGCGTCGCGGCATCCTGCACGGCGCGGACTTTCGTCTTGAAGAGCGCCGTCTTGGCGTCGTCGTTCACGGCGAGCGTCTCCGACCAGACATCGATCGGCGCGTCCGACTTCATTGCCGTGCCAGGAAGGCCTGGTCCGCGCGGCGTCTTGGCGACAGCCACCGCAGCAGCCGCGTCCGCGGCACCCTTGAGGTCGGGTGACGGCGCCTTCGCAGCGGGAAACATGCGGACATGCACATCGCCCGCGAAGTTGGCCTCGCGCTTTTTCTGAAAGGCTTCCATGGAGCGGGCATTGATCGTCGCGGTCGGCAGCTCGGCAACGACCGGCTCCTTGGAGACGATGCGGCCCTCCTTGTTCCAGATCATCGCATGGGTGAGGCGTGCCTTGAGGCCGTTCGAGCCCGCGATCGTGATCGCCTCGAACAGCTCGAGCTCGCTCTTCTTGCTGTCGTAGAGGCCGCGCACCGCAGTGAGGCGCGTCACCACGCCGTTCGGCTGAAAGATGTCGCCGGTGATGTCCGTGAGCTTGATCGGCCCGGTCTGACGAAGATCGCCCGCCGCCGATTTTGCCCGGATCTGATAGCGCGAGCCGTCCTTGGCGAAGCCGTCGTAAGTCGGCCGATCGACGACGACGTTCTCGGGATCGATGGTGATGCCGGAGACGCTGACGGGGCCCGACTTGATGCTCATGGACCCAGCAAGGCGCCCGCCGTAGACGGCGAGCGCGATGACCGCGATCAGGGGCAAGCCGATCTTCACGAAGCGCACGAACCAGGTGTTCACACGTGCGCGGCGAAAGGCACGCGTGCGGTCGCCCTGGCTTGCGACCGCGATCCTGGTGCGGCTCTCTGATCCTCGTTGTACTGTCATGTCAATCCGGCGGCATTTCCATGTCGGCGCGTCCAAAATCGGCACGTCTGGCAGCGCAAGCGCACTGCGTGCCTGCGCCGCGCGGCAAAACAATGGCTCGATACGCGGAGCGGCCCAACTGGTAGCATGAAGCGGAAGCCGACGGCGAGACCTCCACGCACCAGTGTCGGGCCGCGCCGACATTGCCCACAGCTGCGTCGATCCGGCCACTAGTCGGCGATCGAGCACTGGCATTTGCCAAGTTGAACATGACCTGCGCCAAGACGTAGCTGGCGCTGTCGCGAATTATCTCCCAATCGTGATGCGCGAGGGCCTTATTCTCCATGGCACTCCTGTGCTAGGAGCCTCGTGACTGCGGTGCCTGCGCGGCGTCGCATGCCTTGGTGTGCCTCCTGGAGAGCTGGTCTTATGATCAACGTTCGTCGGCAACTTCTGAAAGTATCCGGACTGTTGGGCGCGTTCGTCGTCGCCGCGACTGTTGCCGTCATGCCCGAAAACGCCGAGGCACAGCGCGCGACACCGCGACCGGAGGTGCCGGTCACCGAGCTCATGAAGCCGGGTCCGCTCCCTGATCTCGTCTACGGCAAGGCTGATGCTCCCGTGACGATCGTCGAGTATGCCTCGATGACCTGCAGCGCCTGCGGACGCTTCCATGCCGAGGTGCTGCCGAAGCTCAAGGCCAAGTACATCGACACTGGCAAGGCGCGGCTCGTCATTCGCCCGTTCGCACGCGACAACCTGGACGCCGCCGCCTGGCTACTCACGCATTGCACGATGGGCGAGCGCAGCTATGTCCTCGCAGGTGCCCTTTTCGATCGCCAGCAGCAGTGGGCATTCACGCCCAATCCGCTGCCTGAGCTCCTGAAGATCGGCAAGCAGGCTGGCTTTACCGAGCAGGCCTTCAACGCCTGCGTGCAGGACGCGAAGAAGCTCGGCGACATCACGGCGATCCGCGATCTCGCCTTCAACAACTTCGGCGTCGATTCGACGCCGGCCTTCTTCATCAACGGAAAGCGGTTCCCGGGTTTCACGCTCGAGCAGTTCGAGAAGGCCATCGACCCGCTGCTGCCGAAGAGCTGACCCATGCCGATACTTCCACCTCGCGGCACGGGTTCAGGCGGCAAAGGCTCCGGCGGAATCGATCGCCGGCTGATGATCGGCGCCGCAATCGCGGTCGCCGGCCTCGCTGCTGTCCAGCTCTACCCGCGGCTCACCTCGACGAGCCCACGCGCGTCCGTGCTCGGCGACCGGGTCTCGCTCGACCAGCTGATGGCGCCTGGTCCGCTCCCGGACTTGATGTGGGGGAAGCCCGAAGCTCCGGTGACGATTGTCGAGTTCGCCTCGATGACCTGCGGGCACTGCGGCGAGTTCCACAAGCTCGTCTGGCCGAAGCTCGAGGAGAAGTACATCCGCACCGGCAAGGCGCGGCTGATCCTGCGCGAGTATCCGATCGATCAGCTGGCACTCTTCGCCGCGATGCTTGGCCGCTGCGCCGGCCCCGAGAAGGGGCGCGAGCTCATCGGCGAGATGTTCAAGGCGCAGAGCACCTGGGCCGTGGGCGAGACCGGCAAGCCTGCCGCCGAGCTGACGAAGCTGTGGGAGGCCCAGGGGCTGCCCAAAGCCGAGTTCCAGGCCTGCGCCGAGAAGACCGACCTCATGGGCCAACTCACCGCGGCGCGCAGCCGCGCCAAGAGTGTCTTCGCGATCAAGGGTACGCCGACCTTCTTCGTGAACGGGTATCGTGTCACGGGGCCGACGGACACGATCGACACCTTCGATGCGGCATTTGCCGAGATTGCCAAGAGGTAGGATGCTGCTGATCGCGCGATCGCTGGTCTTCGTCGTGCTCGCCATGCTGACGGGTTGCTCCGGCGCGGCTCTTCCCACGGGCAGCGTCGCGAGCGATACGGCTTCGGGCATCGCCGGAGTGTCGACCGACAAGCCGGCATTCAACCCGTTCAACGACCCGACGCTCTCTGTGCCGGGCGGCCGCGAGGTCATCGAGAAGCCGACGCTCGCCGACGTCATGCTGACGGGCACGCTCCCCGACATGTCGCTCGGGCGGACCGAAGCGCCGGTGACGATCATCAAGTACATGTCGCTCACCTGCCCCTACTGCCGGAAGTTCCAGCTCGAGGTCTTCCCGGTCCTGAAGCGCGACTACATCGACAAGGGCAAGGTGCGCTTTATCCTGCGGGAGTTTCCGATCGGGCATCAGTCCGGTCAGGCGACCGTCGCGCTGCGCTGCGCCGGCCAGCAGCGCTTCTTCCCGCTCTACGAGAAGTTCCTCACGCAACAGGTCAAGTGGGTGAGCCAGGAGGTTCGCCTCGAGCCGATCTTCGAGATCGCCCGACAGGTGGGGATGAGTCGCACCGAATTTGACAGCTGCTTCAAGAATCAGGGCATGGTCGATGGCTTGAAGTGGGTGAAGGAGCGTGGCCGCAAGCTCGGCGTGATCGGAACTCCCAACTTCTTCATCAATGGCCGGCTGGTGAAGTCGGTTCTCGGATTGAAGGAGCTGAAGGAGATCATCGACCCGCTGATTGCGGGCGGAGCGCCCGCACCGCGAACCTGATCCCGCTTCCGGTGCCCCTGGGCCGCAGCGCGGCTCGTGCGCCGAAGTCCGATCGGAGAGGCCGCTCGTGCACATAACCAAGATCCGTCTCCTCGGCTTCAAGTCGTTCGTCGAGCCGACCGAGTTGCTGATATCGAAGGGCCTGACCGGCGTGGTCGGACCGAATGGCTGCGGCAAGTCGAACCTGCTCGAGGCGCTCCGCTGGGTGATGGGAGAGACCTCGCACAAGAGCATGCGCGGCTCGTCGATGGACGACGTGATCTTCTCAGGCACCTCGACCCGGCCCGAGCGCACCTCCGCCGAGGTTACGATCTTCCTCGACAATACGGCCCGCCGCGCACCGGCCGAGCACAACGGCGCCGACGTCATCGAAATCACACGGAGGATCGAGCGCGAGGCGGGCTCCGCCTATCGCATCAACGGCCGCGACGTGCGTGCGCGCGACGTGAAGATCCTGTTCGAGGATGCAGCGACCGGCGCGCGCTCGCCGGCGCTCGTGCGCCAAGGCCAGATCTCCGAGCTCGTCAACGCGAAACCCGAGCAGCGCCGCCGCGTGCTCGAGGATGCGGCCGGCATCGCCGGCCTGCACAGCCGCCGCCACGAGGCGGAGCTGCGGCTCAAGGCTGCCGAAGCGAACATGGCACGCATCGGCGACGTGATCGGCCAGGTGCAATCGCAGATGGAGAGCCTCAAGCGGCAGGCCCGCCAGGCCAAGCGCTACAAGGAGCTCTCGACCGAGCTCCGGCGCGCTGAGGCGCTGCTGCTCCATCTTCTCTGGCACACGGCGCAAAGCGAGGTCGACGCGCAGGAGGCGCTGCTGGCGAGCACGCTGATCCGCCTCGCCGAGGTCACGGAACGCGAGTCGGCGTCGCTCCGCGAGGAAGGCGAGACGGCCGAGCAGATCCAGCCGCTGCGCGAGGACGAGGCCGGCAAGGGCGCGGCGGTGCATCGCATCACCATCGAGCAGGAGACCTTCGAGAAGGAGGCCGAGCGGCTCGCCCATCGCCAGCAGGAGCTCGAAGGGCGCCAGGGCCAGCTGCAACGCGACCTGCAGCGTGAAGAAGCCCAGGTCGGCGAGGCGAAGGAGCTGCTCACCAAGCTCGAGGGCGACCGGACAGCGCTCGTCGAGCAGGAGGCCGCCTCAGAGCTCGCCGAGGAAACAGCCCGCGCGAAGCTCGCAGAATCGGAGACGCACCTCCAGCAGAAGGAGGCGAGGCTCGCCGAGGCGACGCGCCTCGCCTTCGAGCATCGCGCGCGCATGAAGAGCCTCGAGGCCGCCGCGGTCGACCGGAAGGCGGCGATCGAGCGGCTGAAGCGGCAGGTCACGACGCTCGAGCAGCAGACGCGCGAGATCGCTCTCAAGGCGCCGGACGCCTCGAAGCTGCGCACGCTCGAGGAGAACGGCCAGCGTCTCTCCGCAGCCCTCGTTGACATCGAGCGGCAGGCCACCACCGCCGAAGAGAAGGTCGCGGAAGCGGCTGCGGTTGCCCGCGAGCGGCGCGATGCCTCGCAGCTCGGCCAGATCGCAGCGAGCCAACTCCGCACCGAGATGGAGACGCTGACAAAGCTGCTCGGCCCGATCCGCAGCGATGGCCCGGCCGGCGTCATCGATCTCCTGCGCGTCGCGCCCGGTTACGAGATCGCGCTCGGAGCGGCACTCGGCGAGGATCTCGACGCGCCGATCGCGCCGGAAGCCCCGCTGCACTGGCGCCGCATCGGCATGGGCGACGGCGATGCGGCGCTGCCGGCCGACGTCGAGCCGCTCATCAAGCATGTCGAAGGACCGTCGGAGCTCGTAAGGCGTCTGCGCCAGATCGGTGTCGTTACGCGCGATGAGGGCCCCCTGTTGCAGCCCGAGCTGCTGCCGGGGCAGCGCCTTGTCTCGCTCGAAGGCGATCTCTGGCGGTGGGACGGCTACACGGCGACCGCGAATGCGCCGACCGCCGCCGCCCTCAGGCTCGCCGAGCGCAACCGCCTCGGCGACATCGTACGGCGCGAGAGCGAGGCGCG
>DAORNH010000272.1:0-344 GCA_035440865.1 Hyphomicrobiaceae bacterium
CGCCCCGCGCGATCGCGGCGAAGAGCTGCGCGAGGTCGTGGAGCTTCAAGCCGATGCCGCCGAGCGCAATGGCGAGCGAGGGCTCGCCGCTTCCCGGAAGATGCGGCGTGAGGCCGGCGCGGCGCAGCGCCGCCGTGACGCGCTGCGGCCCGATGCGCTCGATCACTTTGACGGCCGGGATATTGAGTGAGGCGGCGAGCGCCTCGCGGATCGTCACCGTGCCGTGGAACTCCTCGTCGAAGTTCTTCGGGCTGTAGCTGCCGAAGCGCGCCGGCCGGTCCTCGATCAGCGTCTCGGGGTGGAGGATGCCGAGCTCGAAGGCGAGCGCGTAAATGAGCGGCTTC
>DAORNH010000272.1:354-2190 GCA_035440865.1 Hyphomicrobiaceae bacterium
GGCGAGCGCACCGCGCGCGTCATGTCGATTGCGCCGAAGCGGTCGTCGTCGAGGTAGCCGGCCGAGCCGACGTGGGCGAGGACCTCTCCCGTCGTGTGGTCGAGCGCCAGGATGGCGGCGGACAACCGCGGGCCCATCGGGCGGACGTGATCACGGGCGAGCCGCTCGAGGTCGCGCTGAAGGCGGGCATCGAGCGTCAGACGATGCACGCTCGTTCGCGGTGCGTGAGCCCGCTCGGCTTCGGCAAGGTGAGCCGCTAGCTTCGGGAACTCGAGGCGGAGGTCCGGCACCGGCTCGCCCTTCGAGCGCTCGTGATCCTCCGCCGAGACGACGCCCGCATGGCGCGCCCGCACGAGCACCCGATCACGGGCGCTGCGGGCGAGCGTCGCATGGCGATCCGGGCGGCGCAGCCGCGGCGACTGCGGCAGTGCGACCAACAGTGCCGCCTCGCCGATCGAGAGATGCCGCGGCTCCTTGCCGAAGTACGCGAGTGAAGCCGCCCGAGTTCCCTCGATGTTGCCTCCGAAGGGCGCGAGCCGCAGGTAGAGACGTAGGATGTCGGCCTTGGAGTAGCGCCGCTCGAGCTGCAGCGCTCGCACCATCTGCCAGAACTTGGTCGTGGCCGAGCGCGACTTCGGCCCGTCGATGAGACGTGCGACCTGCATCGTGATGGTCGAGCCGCCGGAAACGATGCGTCCATGCCGGACGAGCTGCCCCGCCGCGCGCGTCATCGCCATTGGGTCGACACCTGGGTGCGACCAGAAGCGCTTGTCCTCGAAGGCAATCAGCATCGCGAGGTAGCGCGGATCGACGTCGCCGACCTCGACGGGAAGCCGCCAGCGCCCGTCAGCTGTCGTGAAGGCGCGGAGCAGCCGGTCCTCGCGATCGAGAACGGCGACGCTGGTTTCTTCGGTTGCCGCGAGCGGCAGCTCGCCGAGGTGCGCAAAGGCGATGCGCAGACCGACCTCGAACGCAGCGGCGGAGATCGCAATGCCGATCAGCATCGCGATCAGAAGCCGCTTGAGGCGCCTCGGCCAGCCCCCGCGCATGCCTACTTGCCCTCGGTCACGGTAAGGCGACCGGCGGCGGTGCGCGCGAGGCGCTCGGGCTGGTACATGTCCTCGACCGTCGCCGCCGGGTGCGTGAACGTGCCCGGCGTCACGGCGCGGACGATATATGCGACGACGAGCGTATCCGGCGCCTTGGCGTCGCCCTCCTCGCTGCGGCGGCCGCGGCGGAACACATCGAACGCGGCGACGAAGCGGTCGTCGCGGAACTCGGTGTGCGTCGGCTCGACCGTACGCTTCAGCCAGTCGAGCGACTTGACGCTGCCGCTGTCGACGAGGCGCGCGTTCTCGATCTCGAGGCCCGCCGGCAGGCGATCGACGAGCAGGATGCGGCCGCCCTTCTCCTTTTCCTTGAGCGTCACTTTAACGACCACGACGAGCCGGTCGTTCTGCTTGACGCTCGAGGTGCCGCCGGTGGCGCTCTTCAGCTCCACCTTCTGCCCATCGAGCGTGTAGTAGCTGCGCTCGATCGAGAAGCCGCGCTCGACCGCGGGCTCCGCCGTCAACGAAGCGCCGCGCACGGAGAGCAGCGAGGCCACCTCGCCGTCGCCCTGGTTCTCGATGACGAGCGGACCGGCCGCAAGCTCATCGAGGCCGATGCCGCGACTGAGCGGACCGCGGTGCGGCGTCGTCCCGACCATGAGCTGCATCGCGCGGGCATCCTCAGCCAGCGCCCGGGCCGCGAGCAGGAGCCAGGCCTGCTCCTGCGTCGAGGTGTAGGTGCGACTCGAAAAGACCTTGGAGACGAGCGTCATGAGACGCGGCACCT
>DAORNH010000272.1:2200-2801 GCA_035440865.1 Hyphomicrobiaceae bacterium
GTGCGGGCGACGCCGGTCTCGGCGATCAGGGTCACCACGGCGGCACCATCACGGAGCCGCGAGCCGTAGTCGAGGCGCGTGACCTCGGGCGCCGTGCCATCGAGCTTCAGGATCGCCGCACGGATCACCCGCTCGGCCCGCTCCTTGTCGCCGACCATCGACAGGGCCGCACCGAGATGCGCCTGGGCGAGCGCCGTCACGAAGCGCTCGAGGCGGCTGTCGACGAGGTAGCGCAGCTCGCCGACCTGGCCTCGGCCACTGCGCGCGAGCACATAGTGCGCGTAGGCCCGGCTCTCGCCACCGCCGTCGAAGGTCGTCACGTTTGCGGCGTAGTTGGCGAGCCGGTCGAGCGCCTGCGAGATCACCTCGGCGCGGACCTCGTCGCCCGCCTCCTTGGCACGCGTCAGGAAGTCGGTGACGTAGCTCGTCAGCCACAGGTCCGGCGAGCCCGGCCCCCAGAGTCCGAAGGCGCCTGAGGAATCCTGCATCTCCGCCAGACGGTCGATCGCCGTCTGCACGCGCTTCTTGATTTCAGCATCGCTGGTGATGCCGACGCGACGCGCCATCTCGGCTGAGTAGAGCAGCGGGAGGGCGCGGCTCC
>DAORNH010000272.1:3033-6408 GCA_035440865.1 Hyphomicrobiaceae bacterium
GGCGATGCGCACATCATAGACGCTCTCGCCGATCTCGCGCGGCTCGAGCCTCACGGTGTGCGTTGCCCGCTGGCCGCTCTTCAGATCGAGCATCACCGGGGCCGCAGCGGGCGCCTTTGTGGCAACGCGCCGCTGCACGGTGACGGCATACTGTCCAGCCGGTCCCTCGACATTATGGATGTCGAGGAGGAGGCGGGTCTGATCACCGAGCATCATGAAGCGGGGTGCCGCGATCGTGAGTGCCACGGCATCACGCACGACGACGTCGGACGTGGCGGAGCCGACCTTGCCCTCGCTCCACGCGACCGCCATCAGGCGGACGGTGCCGTTGAACTCGGGGAGATCGAAGTCGACGACGGCGTTACCGTCGGCGCCGACCGTGACCAGTCCGGAGAAAAGCGCGAGCAGCTTCTCGACCGGCGGATTGGCATTCGCCTTCGCCGGCGTGTCGCCGTCGCCGCCGGAGCGGAGCCGGCCGCGCTCGGCGCGCATGCCGTCGATCAAGCGGCCGTAGAGATCGCGCATCTCGACGCCGAGGCGGCGCTGGCCGTGGAAGTGCGCTTCGGGCCGCGGCGGCTCGTAGCGGGTGACGCCGAGGATGCCGGCATCGATCGCAGCGAGCGTCAGCATGGCCTTCTCGCCGGAGGCGAGGCCGCCGATCTTCACCGGCACGCTGAGGCGCGTCCCGGGTTTCGTCTTGGCGGGAGCGGCTAGGCTCACCTCGAGCCGCTTCGACGAGGTGTCCATGCCGAGCCAGCGGATGCCGACCGCGCGCGCGGGCATGCGGCGGGCCGTCTCGTCCATGGGGCGGAACAGCGTGACGGCGACATAGGCACCAGGCAGCCAGCTCTCGGCGACGTCGAGCGTCGCCTCGCTGCCGCCGGCCGCCACGTCGACGATCTTCTGCGCCAGAAGGCCGTTCGAGATGACTGCGATCTGTGCCCGGCCCGCAAACCGCGAGGCGATGCGCACCTTCGCCGTCTCACCGGCCTTGTAGCTCGGCTTGTCGAGGGCGACGTCGAGCGTCTCCGGATTGTCAGGACCATCGGCCGAGTAGGAGCCCGCGTTGAAGACGAAGCTCGACACCGCACCGCCTGGCTCGCCGGTCGATACATCGAGGCGGTAGCGGCCCCAGTCGAGTCGCGGCACATCAATCCTGACGCGCTCGGCCCCGGCCGTGGCATTGGCGATTCCGTTGCCGATGCGGCGGCTCGTCGTGATCGCCTCGAACTGCCACGAGCCCTCGCGGCTGAACCACTGCCAGCGCTGGTCGAGCGCAAACAGCTCCCACTTCATCGACTTGGCGGCGACGGGCTTGTTCTCCCCGTCGATCAGGACCGCCTCGAAGCTCGCCGGCGCGCCCTCGTCGACCCCGGCACCCGTGAACAGGCCCTTGATGCCGACGCGGGGCTTCCCCGTCAGCACGGGCAGCGTGACCTTGCGCTCGATGGCTCGACCACCGGCTTCACGGAGGCGGATCATGACGTCGGCCTCAAGCGGGCGGACGGTCTTCGGCACGGCCGGCAGCTTGATGGCGACGACGGCGTTCCCGCTCTCGTCTGTGTTCGGCAGGTCCTCGAGCTGGCTGCGGACCGGCGCAACCTTTTCGAGTGCGTTGCCGAAGCGGAAGCCCGGGAAGCCCGGCAGATCGCCGCTCGCCGGCTTCACGACGATATCGCCCTCGATCGTGAGACCCGCGGCTGGGGGACCGTAGAGGTAGCGGCCGGCCACCTTGATGTCGCGCTCTTCACCGCCAGGTACGAGCGTAACGCCGTCGGCATCGAGTTTCAGCTCAACACGCTCCGGCACGAAGTCCTCGACGAGGAAGGCGAGTTGCGCGATCGCCGCCGCCTTCGGGTCTGTATAGATTCGCGCCCGCCAGGTGCCCGTCATCGACGAGCCGGTCAGGCTGTGAATGTGCGTCCGCGCACCGAGGCCCCGATCGAGCAGCGTCGTGCGGCGCGCCTCGACGCCGTCTGGCCGCGTTATGACCAGCGTCACGGGGACGGCATTGGCGCGACCGGCGCGATCACGGACGAGGGCTGTGAGGTTGACCTCCTCGCCGGGGCGATAGACGCCGCGCTCGGCATAGAGGAAGGCATCGACCGGTCCGGGCACCTCGCGGCCGGAGACGCCGCGGTCCGAAAGGTCGAAGGCGGCCGAGGTGAGATCAAGGAAGGCGTAGTCGCCCTCGCCACTCTCGGCGACCAGCACGGCGGGGGCCATGCCGCCCTCGCCCCGCTTCAGGCCAGCGGCGAAGTGCACGTAGCCGTTGGCGTCCGCGCGGCCTTCGCCGAGCAGCTCATTGTTCTTGGCGACGAGGCGGACACGCGCGCCGCTCATCGGATTGGTCGAGGCGAGCGAGCGCACGAAGGCGTGGATGCCGTCCTCGCCGGTCAGTGCCGTGAGCCCGATGTCGGAGACGACGAACCACTGCGTGGCCTTGAGATCGTAGCTCTCGGCCTTGTCGCCGATGCGGGAGGCGATCATCACGTAGATCCCAGGCTTCATCGTTGGCACGGCCTCGCCGATCGGGACCGCGGTCGTCACCTCCTCATTGGTCTTCGGCTTCACTTCGAGTGTGCCCGAGTAGACCTTCTCGCCGCTCTTCGTCCTGATCTGCTCAATCTGCTCGCCGTCGAGCTGCTTCAGGAAATCGCCGCTCTGCAGCGTCGGCGCGAGCATGCGATCACCGACCCGATAGACCTCGACGGCGACCTTTTCGACATTGATGCTGACGACGGGGATGCCGGTCTGACCGCGCCGCGGCAGCACATAGGCACGGCCCGAGAAGCGCACCGATGGAGAACGGTCGCGGATCGCGATCTGCAGCTCGGCCGTGCGGACGAGGGAATCGCCTGATTCGGCCGGGAGATCGGCCTTCACCGTCACGGTGTACCGCTTGCCGTAGTCGAACCCGTCGATGCAGATCTGCTGGTCATCGCCGGACGCCGCCTGCGGGTCACGGCCGTCGACGGCGATGAACTTGGCGACGTCCGTCATGCCGAGTTTCTCGGAGAGCGTCAGGCAGACGCGCGGCTCGGTGCCGGTCGTCTCGACCTTGTAGTCGACGACGCGGAAGCCGTGCTCGGCGCGCAGTGCCTCGAGTTGGCGCTTCCGTTCGGCATCACTGGCGAGGCTCACGGAGACCTTGAGCGCGTCGATCGCCGGCTTCCACATCGAGCGCACGCGGAGGCTGTCGGCGAGCACGCCGAAGGCCTCGGCCTGGCGGGGCTTCGCCTTGAGCTTTTGCGTGGCAATTAGGGCCGCGCCACTCGCGCGGGCGCGGCGCTGGGGCGCATCCTGCGGCATCATCGGATCCGGCCGCACGGCGAGCTGGGCGCGCGCGAACAGCAGCCAGGCCTCGCCATCGCT
>DAORNH010000273.1:0-6385 GCA_035440865.1 Hyphomicrobiaceae bacterium
GGGACAAATTCGCGACCTTCGCCGAGTACGATGCCTTCTGCCGTGCCTGGCTCGGCGAGTGCAGACGCATCCTGAAGCCGGATGGCGCGATCTGGGTGATCGGCTCCTACCACAACATCTTTCGCCTCGGCGTGGCGCTTCAGGATCTCGGCTACTGGCTGCTCAACGACGTCATCTGGCGCAAGACCAACCCGATGCCGAATTTTCGCGGGAAGCGCTTCACTAATGCGCACGAGACGCTGATCTGGGCGGCGCGCGACAAGCAATCACGGCCGGCATTCAACTACGAGGCGCTGAAGGCCGGCAACGACGACGTCCAGATGCGCTCGGACTGGCTGTTCCCGATCTGCTCGGGGCCGGAACGCCTCAAGGACGAGGGAGGGCGGAAGGCGCATCCGACGCAGAAGCCCGAGGCACTCCTGCATCGCATCCTGATCGGCACGACGGCGCCAGGTGACGTAGTGCTCGACCCGTTCCTCGGCACCGGCACGACGGCGGCGGTTGCAAAGAAGCTCCGCCGGCACTTCATCGGTATCGAGCGCGATCCGGACTATGCAGCAGCTGCGCGAGAGCGGATCTCTGCCATCACGCCGCTCGGTCACTCGGCACTCGATGTGATGGCGAGCAAGCGTGCCGAGCCGCGGGTGCCGTTCGGCGCAATCGTGGAGCTCGGCATGCTCCGCGCGGGGTCATGGCTCACGGACGAGCGCGGCCGCATTCGCGCGGAGGTGAAAGCAGACGGCTCCATCGCCGTGCCGGGGCGGCAGGGCTCAATCCACCGGATGGGTGCGGAACTCCAGGGCAAGGCCGCCTGCAACGGCTGGACCTATTGGCACTACGAGGCCGAGGGGCGGCTGCGCCCGATCGATGTGCTCCGCGTCGAGGCGCGCCGCCGGCTCGGGCTCGGCTCGGCCGATGGCGCCGAGGTTTGACGATCGGCCGGGCCCCGCATAAGAGGGCAGATCGCCAGCGTCGCGGGATTCGCCGCAGCGGCCTCCGGGGACCCCGATGCGCCTCAGCGATTTGACCGGACCGAACCATGTGCTGCCGGCTGATGCGGCCTCGGTCCAGATCACCGGGATCACGGCCGACAGCCGTGCGGTGGAGCGCGGCTTCCTGTTTGCGGCGCTGCCCGGGACCAAGGTGGACGGCGCGCGGTTCGCAATGGCGGCGAAGGGGGCTGGAGCTGCAGCAATCCTCGCCAGCGAGCGTGCGGACCTGCCTGAGGGCCTCGGCATTCCGGTCGTCCGTGCCAATAAGCCGCGGAAAGCGTTAGCCGAGATGGCGGCTCGCTTCCATGGGCGACAGCCCGCCTCGATCGTCGCGGTCACGGGGACCAACGGCAAGACCTCGGTCGCCGAGTTCACGCGCCAGATCTTCGAGGCGCTCGGCCGCCGCGCGGCATCGCTCGGGACCCTCGGCCTCGTGCGCCCGGGCGGCGCGGCCTACGGCTCGCTCACCACGCCCGATCCTGTGAGCCTGCACAGGTCGCTCGCCGCGCTTGCGACCGAGGAGGTGACGCATCTCGCGCTCGAAGCCTCCTCGCACGGCCTAGACCAGTACAGGCTCGACGGCGTCCGCCTTGCGGCCGCAGCTTTCACGAACCTCGGGCGCGACCACCTCGATTATCACGCGACGGTCGAAGACTACCTCGCAGCCAAGCTGCGTCTCTTCCGGGTGCTGCTCGAGGCGGGGCGCAGTGCCGTCGTCAATGCCGATGGCGCAGGATCGGAGCGGGTGATCGATGTTGCTCACGCGCGAGGCCTGAAGCTCATCACGACAGGCGTGCTGGGAGAGACGCTGAGGCTCGCAAACGTGCGCCGCGACGGCTTCGCCCAGCGCCTCGAAGTCATCTACGAGGGCCGCACATTCGAGCTGCTTCTGCCCCTGGTCGGCGCCTACCAGGCCGAGAACGCGCTGGTCGCGGCGGGCCTCGCGATCGCGGTCGGCGAGGAGCCCGCGCGCGCGATTGCGGCCATATCAGCCATCAAGGGCGTCAAGGGGCGTGTCGAGATCGCAGGCACTGCGCGAGGCGGCCTCGTCGTCATCGACTACGCCCACAAGCCCGAGGCATTGTCATCCGTCCTCGATGCGCTGCGTCCGTTCGCGAGCAGCCGGCTCATCTGCGTGTTCGGCTGTGGCGGCGACCGTGACAAGGGGAAGCGCCCGATCATGGGGCGCATCGCCGCGGAGAAGGCCGACATCACCATCGTCACCGATGACAACCCACGCTCCGAGACACCGTCGACCATCCGCACGGAAGTACTCGGCGGCACGGTGGGGGCGAGGGGCGAGGTGCGCGATATCGGCGGCCGGGCGGAGGCAATCGGGGCGGCGATCGGCATGCTCAGTGAGGGCGATGTTCTGGTCGTTGCGGGCAAAGGTCATGAGACCGGCCAGATCGTCGGCAATGACACGTTGCCGTTCTCGGACCACGACGTGGTCGCAACGTTCCTCGCGAGGGTCTGACGCCGATGCCTGCGCCCCTCTGGATGTTCGCTGATCTGGCAACTGCGCTTGATGGAACAATCGATTCCGGCGGGGCGGCGCCTCCCGACGTCATCTCGGGCCTCTCGATCGACACGCGAAGCCTTGCGCCGGGCGAGGTGTTCGTCGCCCTGACCGATCAGCGCGACGGCCACGCCTTCGTCGGCGATGCATTTCGCCGCGGCGCCAGGGCGGCGGTCGTCCGGCGCGATTATGCGCGGGCGGCGGGCGATGGCACGCTATTCCGTGTCGATGATCCGCTCGCCGCACTCTGCCGCCTCGCCAGCGCCGCGCGCGCGCGACTCGCACTTGACGCAAGCCTCATCGCCGTCACGGGCAGCGCCGGCAAGACCGGCACCAAGGAGATGCTGCGCCGGGCGCTAGCCCCGTTCGGCGCCGTGCATGCGCCCGAGAAGTCGTTCAACAATCACTGGGGCGTACCACTGACGCTCGCCCGCATGCCGGCCGAGACGCGCTTCGCGGTGATTGAGATCGGCATGAACCACGCGGGCGAGATCACGCCGCTCACGGGGCTCGCACGGCCCGACATCGCCGTCGTCACCAACGTGCTGCCCGTCCATCTCGGCCAGTTCGGCTCGGAGGAGGGTATCGCGGAGGCGAAGGCTGAGATCTTCCTTGGGCTCGAGGCTCACGGCATCGCGATCCTTAACGGCGACAACCGGCATTTCGAGCGGCTCGGCGAGCGGGCGCGTGCGCGTGGCGCGCGCGTCGTCCCGTTCGGGCTCGGCGCCACGGCCGAATGGCACGTGCAGAGCCTCGTTGGTGGGGAAAGCTGCAGCGACGTGGAACTTGCAAAGGATGGCCGGACGATCCGCTACCGCCTCGGCGCGCCCGGGCGGCATCTCGCCGAGAACTCGCTCGCCGTCGCAACGGTGCTCGACGTGCTCGGACTCGATGTCGAGCGCGGCCTTGCGGAGCTGGCGGCATTCCGTGCGCCGGCCGGGCGCGGCGAACGGACCGAGATCGGGGTGCGCGGCGGCGCGTTCCTGCTCATCGACGAAGGCTACAACGCCAATCCGGCCTCCGTCGCCGCAGCGCTTGCAGCGATGTCCGGCGTGCCGCGTGCCAGATTCCCGCGCCGCATCGCCGTGCTCGGGGACATGTTGGAGCTCGGCGCGGCGTCCGAGGGACTGCACCTCGCGCTCGCCAGAACCATTGACGAGGGCGGGGTCGATCTGGTCTTTGCCTGCGGGCCGGAGATGGGAAAGCTCTACCGGTCCCTGCCCGAGCGCTCGCGCGGCGCCCACCGGCCCACATCCGACGAATTGGCACCGATCGTTGCCGGTGCGGTCCAACCAGGTGACGTCGTGATGATCAAGGGCTCGCTCGGAACGCGCATGGCGCCGATCGTCGCGGCCGTGAAAGGGCTCGCTGCGTGAACGGTGTGGCGGACGTAGGACGGTCGATCGGCGAGGCACACGGGGAGAGGGTGAATGCTCTATGAGCTCGCCGAATTCAGCAACCAGATCGGGCCGCTGAACGTCTTCAAGTACGTCACCTTCCGCACCGGCGGCGCGATCTTCACGGCGCTTCTCTTCGTGCTGCTGTTCGGGCCGGGCATCATCGATCTCCTGCGCCTGAAGCAGGGCAAGGGCCAGCCGATCCGCACCGACGGCCCCCAGAGCCATCTCGCCAAGCGCGGCACGCCGACCATGGGAGGGCTCATGATCCTTTCCGGCGTCACGGTCTCGACGCTGCTCTGGGCGAACTGGTCGAACCCGTACGTGTGGATCGTGCTCGGTGTCACGCTCGCCTTCGGGGCGATCGGCTTCTACGACGACTACCTGAAGGTCACCAAGCAGACGACCTCGGGCTTCGGCGGCAAGGCGCGCCTGCTGCTCGAGCTGCTTGTCGCGGCGGCGGCGACCTACGTCATCATGCGGCTCGGCAAGTCTGGCTTCGGTGATGCGATCACATTCCCGTTCTTCAAGAACCTGATCACGCCGTCGCTCGGCTTCGTGTTCGTCATCTTCGGCATGCTGGTGATCGCCGGCGCGGGCAATGCCGTGAATTTGACCGACGGCCTCGATGGCCTTGCCATCGGCCCCGTGATGATCGCGGCGACCGCCTTCGGCCTCATCGCCTACGTGACTGGCCACGCGAAGTTCGCGCTTTACCTGCAGATCCACCACGTGGTCGGCACGAGCGAACTCGCCGTGTTCTGTGGGGCGCTACTCGGAGCCGGGCTGGGCTTCCTGTGGTTCAACGCTCCTCCGGCCATGATCTTCATGGGGGATACGGGTTCGCTCGCGCTCGGCGGCGCCCTCGGCACGATCGCGGTCGCGACCAAGCAGGAGGTCGTGCTGGCGATTATCGGCGGGCTCTTCGTGCTCGAGGCCCTCTCCGTGATCATCCAAGTGGCCTCGTTCAAGCTGACCGGGCGGCGCGTCTTCCGCATGGCGCCGCTGCACCACCATTTCGAGCAGAAGGGCTGGCAGGAGAGCACGATCGTCGTGCGCTTCTGGATCGTCTCGGTGGTGCTGGCCCTGATTGGCCTCACGTCGCTCAAGGTGCGCTGAGACGGCGCCGCACAATGGCCGGTCTGCTGCCGCGCCCTGCCAACTTCGGCCCCAATGTTGAGGCAATCTCCTCCTTGCTGAGCTGCGAATGACTGTGGAGCTGTGGGAGATTGCACGATGCGCGCCTCGATTCCGTCGCGCTCTGTGACGGCCGGATGGCGGAGCGGGTTCTTGGTCACGGCCACGCTTGGAGCGATTTTGGCCGGGCCGGGAGGCGCAAGTGCGCAGACGCCGTGGAGCACTGTCCCGGATTCGGGCCCTATCGCAACTCCCCCCGCCGCAGTTGACACCGAAACGCTCGTCTTCCGTCGTGCCATGGACGCCCTGAGAAGCGGGCAGACCGGGCTCGCCCGCCGCCAGTTCGAACTGCTCGTCGCGCGCCACCCCGAAAGCCCGCTCGCAGGACGGGCGCGCGCAGCTCTGCGTGAGATCTACGCGGCCGAGGCGACAGGAGCACCTGCCGTGGCCACGCGACATCCAACCGAGTCGGTAAGGCCCGCCGCGCCCGATGCCGCCAAGGGATGGACGGCCAAGATCAAGCCACCCAAGGCTCCCGAAGCCGACTTTGCGGCAACGGTCGGGGACCGGGTCTTTTTCAGCGAAGGCGGCGCAGAGCTCGGCGGTCGCGCTCGGCTCATTCTGGCGGCGCAGGCGCGCTGGCTCAACGATCATCCCGCCGTTCCCCTAGTCATCGAAGGCTACGCCGACGATCCGGGCAGCATCGAGCACAATGCGAGCCTCGCCCGGCGACGAGCCGAGGCCGTGCGGGCGCGCCTCGTCGAGGAAGGGGTCTCCGCAGTCCGAATTCGCATCGTCGTCGATGATCGCGAGCCGCGGATCGTCACCTGTCGCGAGGCCGACTGCCGCCATCTCAATCGGCTGGTCGTGACGGTGGTCGGTCGGAGCGCCCAACCGCTCGCCGCTGCGCCACCTTCTGCCGGCGCTTTCCCGGTGCCGATGACGCGTCTCGGCGGGCCGCGCCGTTGACAAGTCGTGCCGGCTGGAGACAGTTCAGCACTGCCGGATCGCGAATCGCCATCGTTACGCCCGGAATCGCCGGCATTGGCATGGCGGCGGCGCTATGATCGACTTGTGCACGACGTCGCGATGAATTTTGTTCTCGCACGGACTGCGCAGTACTTTCCCCGATGCGGCCAGTCGCGGGGGCGGCGGTTCTGTCCGATTTGAGACCGATGTACTGAAGAGCTTGACCCGAAGAGAGAGTGCCATGACCACGAGAGCGCTGTCATCGAAGGTGCTCGGGGCCGCGCTGGCCCTTTCGATCGTCGCGGAGTTCGTGCCCCTCGGCGGCGAGGCCGCGGCTCAGGGCACGCCCTGGCCACCGCCGGCGCCGCGCT
>DAORNH010000274.1:0-1244 GCA_035440865.1 Hyphomicrobiaceae bacterium
CCGAAGCAGCGAACGCGCGATCCTGTTGACCGATTAACTCCAAGAGGCGCCGTTGTTGCGGCGTCTCCAGCGCCGGGACGATGTTATCCAGCGGAACCCCGTTGGCCCGAATCATGCTGGCCTGGTGCGACGCGGGGAGATAAGAACTGCCGAAGTTTTCGAGTCCGCCGTTCGGAACCCAGTCGTTATTCAAAACCACATAGCCGGGGAGATTCTCATTCTCGGTTCCCAGGCCGTAGTTGACCCAGGCTCCCATGCTGGGGGCCTGCCCGAGGATTCGGCCGGTGTGCAGCAGCAGGTTCTGTTGCCCATGCAACGGTAGTTCGCCGGTCATGGAGCGGACAACACAGAGTTCGTCAGCCACCTGGGCGATGCGCGGAAAGAGATCGCTCACCCAGAGTCCGCTTTCGCCGCGTTGCCGGAACTCCCACGGGCACCCCAGCCAGACACGATTGGCGCTCGACTGCGAAAGATTCGAGACAGCCGATTCGCCGATCGGCTTCCCTTCGTGTTCCTTAAGCATGGGCTTGGGATCGAACGTATCAACATGGCTGGGGCCGCCATCCATGAAGCAGAAGATGATGCTTCTGGCGCGCGCTCGATGATGGCGCGTTCCGCCTTGTGCCAAGCCGGCTAGCGCGAGCCAGCCGAATCCGGCCGACAGCGACTGAAGAACGGTTCGACGGCTGAACCGGTGATCGACGAGAGGATGAAATGTCGACATGCTGTTCACCGGTAGTAGAGAAATTCTTTGCTGTTGAACAAGGCGCGAGCCACGGTTGACCAGGCAGCAGCATCGGACATGATCTGGTCGGGATTCGAGGCGAAGTCTCGGACCGCGGTGTCCCACGTTCGCAATTCGCTATCGGTCGGTAACCGTCCCCAGGCCGAGAGCATCATGCTCGTCAGGCGTTCGTTTGGCGAATCATGGCTGTCTTGCACAACTTGTTGTCCCCAGGCATCAGCCATCGCGCCGACGAAGGGATGATTTAACAGGATGAGGGCTTGAGCCGGGACATTGGTGACATCGCGCGCCCCGTTCGGCTGCTTCAGATCCGGCAGATTGAAGCCGACGAGGAATTCGGGCGGCTGCATGACGGACATTTCGAGATAGAGCGATCGGCGACGATCCCCATCGAGCGGACCCGAGAAGAGTCGCTTCTGGGGATCTTCAGCAGGACGATGCGGGCGGATCGGGCGGCCATGGAGTGAGGGATCAAGTTGGCCCGAAACTGCGAGCAGGC
>DAORNH010000274.1:1315-6316 GCA_035440865.1 Hyphomicrobiaceae bacterium
TGCAAACCCTGAGCGGTAACGTCACCCGTCTGCCGGAATGTGCGGCTGAGGACCAGGCGACGGATGAGGTCCTTAGTCGACCATCCTTCCTCCATGAACTGAATCGCGAGCCAGTCGAGCAATTCCGGATGCGAGGGCTGATCGCCCAGTTTGCCGAAATCATTCGGTGTGCTGACGATTCCCTTACCAAAAATCCACGACCAGACCCGGTTGACGTAGACACGGGCTGTCTGAGGATTGGTCGGGCTGGCGAGTGCCTCGGCCAGTTCGAGCCGTCCGCTGCCGTTTGAACCCTGGACAATGGCCGGCCCGCCAAAAACTTCCAGGTAGCCGCGCGGCACGGCCGGGCCTTCATCGTAAACGTCGCCCCGAATGTTCAATCGGTAATCGACCGGCTCGACCCCGCGCTCATCGAAGCTATTGGCGCTGCGGGGAAAGTTGATCGTGGACTCAATCCTGCGATACTCGCTGACCAGCGCGGTGATGGCCGGATCGGACGAGGCCTCGTTCAGCAGCATGCCGTGTTCGAGCATCCAGGTCAGAAGTTTCGCATCACCCTTGCGTGGCTCATTTCGACACCAGCGATCCACGGCACCACGTAACCATGTCGTGAGGTATCGTTGCAACTCTCCAGCATTCGCCGGAGCCGGTTGTGAGAGCAGGGGTTCGAGCCATTCGAGTTCGATGCACGGGCGATGTTTCGCGTGCTTCTGGACGGCCGGCCGGTCCGCACACCGGCGAAGGCCCTGGTGGTCCTGCCGACGGAACGTCTCGCACGAGCCGTCGCCGCCGAGTGGGAGGCACAGGGCGACGAGATCAAGCCGGCGAGCATGCCGCTCGTCCGCCTCGTCAACAGTGCCCTCGATGGCGTGCGCGGCCGCGAGGCCGAGGTCGCCGCCGACATCGCGAAGTATGCGGCGAGCGACCTCGTCTGCTATCGGGCAGAAAGTCCGGCCGAACTCGTCCAGCGCCAGGTCGCCCACTGGGATCCGCTCCTCGATTGGGCGGCCGAGGCGCTCGGCTGCCGTCTCGCGCGGACGACGGGTCTGATGCCGGTCACGCAGGCCGAGGCCGCGATCAAGGCGGTCCTGGCGGCGATCGACGCCAAGGACATCTACCGGCTCGCGGCGTTGCATGTCGCAACGACGCTGCTCGGATCTGCGATCCTGGGCCTCGCCCTCATGCGGCGTCGGATTTCCGGTGATGCCGCGTGGACGGCGGCTCATGTGGACGAGGACTGGCAGGCCGAGCAGTGGGGCCACGACGGCGAGGCCGAAGAGCGTCGTGCGGCCCGCCGCCGCGATCTCGGTGCGGCGGTGACGATCATCGAGCTCGCGTGATTGTCGCGCTCCATCCGGCGATCCGAGGCGCTGGCGCGGCTACTGGTGGAGCCCCATCGAAGACTATGCGCGTACTCCTCGTTGGCCAACCTGCCAGCACGTGCGCCACCCTTTGGCCGACCAGCTGCATGACCTCGCCAGTTGTGCGTGCGCGCCCGTTGACGAAGAACATGGCCGGATGGCGGGCAGCCTCTGTGGCCAAGACCTCCGGCGCAGGACGATCGGGCGTCTTGTCGGCAGCGAGGATGAGCCTCAATGTCGGCTCGAGCCCGAGACTATGGGCCAGGTAGATATCGCCGACGCCGGCGGCACGACCGAGGTGGGCTTCGAGGTCGGACTTGAGGCTTTGCGCACGACGCTCGAGGCAGCGTCTCGCGATGTCGGCGTCATGACGCAGCCCCAGAATGGCGTCGCGCTCGCTCGTGACGGGCACGTAAAAGTGGCCCGCGCTCGTGCGGAAGATGCGGACGGAGGCATCGCCGAGACCCACGGCCCCGCCCTCGCGCTTCACACAATCGAGCCAGGTCTGCTCGGTGAAGGCGAGCCGTGTGGCGGGGATGCGCGTGACGTCGAGGCGATGGCTTGGGGCGACGGCGTCGACAGGAGATGTCGCCAGCGCGATCAGCACGACAAGATCTCGTGATACTTCGACCAGCGGACTCACGGCCGTCACTCCGGCAAGCAACACCACTGCGACCGACGGAACCTCATCCCGTCACGGCAATGTTACGAGCACGGAGTGAACGAGCCGTAAACGCGCGTCCCGGAGCGGGGCGCTGGGTCGGGAATCATCTCCGCTACAAGGCCAAGTTCGTGCGCTGGTATTGCGCTCTCCACGTCTCCAACGAGATCGAGGTCAGGCACACATCCGCACTGAGTAGTCGCCGATGCGGGCCGCGTGGAACTCCTGCGACTTTGCCGGTGTCATGGCCGGCAGCGGCTTACCGTAGAAGTCGTCGTAGAAGCTTGGCAGGGAGTAGGCGGCGCCGTTGCCGAGCTCCTTGTGCGTTTCGTCCGTCACCGACTTCGCGGGCAGGCGGATCACCAGCACCTCCTCGCTCGAGGAGAGCACGGCGAGTGCCTTGTGGTGGCTCGGCACCGTGCAGGCGATGCCGACCGCGTGGCACGCGGCCTTGAGATCGTCGAGCGTGCGCGGCACGGCCGGCAGCGCGAAGCCGCCCGTCAGATGGTTCACGCCTGTGGCCCACGATTTGACGAGCCGGCCCCACTGCAATTCATCGTTCACCTTGAAGACTTCGACCATCGGGCAAACCTCCGAACATATGGGTGCTTTTCTGGCGTCGGCGGCAGCCCGGCACCCGTCGGGCCGCCACCGGAGCTCAGGGCAGCGTGGCGCTGTCGATCAGGTATGCGACGAGGGTGCCGAAGTCGCCGATCTCGGGAAGCGTCGCGAACGGGGCCGGAGCGCCGAGGATGGCGGCGGACATGGCGAGGAGGCGCGGCTTGAGCAGGGCGCCCGTCGCCGCCGCGTCGAAGGCGACGGGATTGCGCTGCAGGGCACCGTGGAACGTGTCGGCGACTATGATCGAGCCGATGACACCGAGCTTCAGTCCGCCCAATGTGTCATGGGGGAGGCCGGCTCGGAGCGTCTTTGAGGCTTCGAACAGGCAATAGAACGGGAGCGGCGGATCGGCGGCGAGTGTCGCCACCTCGGCGGCGTCGAAAACCGACTGCGCCGTGAGCCAGTCCCCGAGCGCCGCCTGCCATGCGGCGAAATCTGGTACGAGGCCGGCGCCGAGGCGGCCTTGGAGCTCGGCAGTGAGGGCGGGGACGCTCCAGAGGCCGGCGAGCGATGCGCTCATGAGATCGCGGCCGATGAGGCCATAGGGGAGGCTCGCGGCACCTGCCTCCGGGGCGAGCACGGGAAAGAGCCGCGAGGAGGAGAGGACGCCTGGGTAGCTCGGGCCGATTCGACGGCTGAGGTTCATCGGCATGGGATGGCCCGGCACGGGCACGAAGCGGCGCCAGTCGACCCGCCACTCCGTCGAGACCGGCAGGAAGCCGAAGCCGCGATGCGAACTCTGCTGGAGGGCACGTTCCGTGTCGAGGGGTGCGTCTCGCGTGACGGAATAGCGGTCGCGGACCATGGCATGCGCGAAGCGGAACGCGCCGTGCGTGAACTCGAGCGGAATGCCGTGCGCGACCTCGAGGGGCGAGTTGCTGCCGTACCAGGAAGTGACATCCGGATGGAGGATGCGCGGCAGCACGTCATTGCGCAGGATGTGGCGATAGATCAGCGTCACCGCCGTGCGCGCCGCAAGGAAACGGCGGAAGGCCTGCTGCTCGGAGGGACCGTCGGAGGGCAAGCCGAGCGCCTCCATGCGATCGACAAGATGATTGTGGAGGAGGTGGAAGAGGACGGTCAGCTGCGAGAGAATGGCGTGGTCGTCATTGCGCGGGTCGGCGACGAGGGCCTCGCTCGGCCACACGCTAGCTGAAGGGTCGCGATGCGGATCGTCGCTCGCATGCAGCGGCTCGCCGCGTGCGACGTCGCGCATCGGACAGCTCGCATCGAGGCGGTTGTCGATGCGCAGCCGACCGAGCCGGAGCCGGGTGCGCGAGACGCGACCACCCGAGCTAACGAACGCCTGATCGATCTTATAAGCGTGAGGGCAGACCTCGGGGCCGCCGCCGTAGATCGTCTCGAGCGTCAGCGGCACGTTTCGGCTGTTGACGATGCCGCTGACGCCGAGGTCGGCGCCGGTACCGGCGAGCGAGACGGAGCTGTGGACGAGATCGTGGGCGGCGAGCTGGAGGAGATAGGTGTAGGCGGACGGAACCTGCGGGTTATCGAACGGGAGCGGCCCGGCAATTCCGGCGGGCAGCGGCTTGTCGTGCCAGAAGTCCTCGAAAAGGAGCGTGCTCGAGAGCTTGCGCAGCAGGAGCCGCAAAGGGTCGCCGTTGCCGGCAATGTAGCTCTCGACACGTCCGTCCGCGGAGAAGCGCTGATCGGGGCGCGGCTTCAGGAAGTGGCGGAGGCCCTCGATGGTCGACGAGCCGCTCGCAATCTGCTCGCCACTCTCGAGCGTGCTGCGCGGTCCGACATGCGACAGCGCCAGATTGAGACCGTGCATGTGCTCCTCCCCGTCCCCAAACGCCACCCACTTTGGAGATTGAACCCGTCAGAGCGTCAATCGAGCGTGAACCGACAACGCCACCGCGGTGCGGCGCCGCTCACGGTGCGTTCACGCTCGTTCTGCGAGCCTCTCGCCAAGGCGGCCTCCGCCGCGATGTTGGTGGTCGACGTCCCGCATATCGAGCGGCATGACAGGAGGGTCGAATGCCCCAGGATCAGGCATGCGCAACGGCAGGTTTCGGCAGCTTTGCGGAATTCGCGCAGGGCATGATGCTCGGCGAGCGCCCGATCCGTTCGGGCTCGGGACTCGAGATGCTGCTCGCGGCGGTGCTGGACGAGCTTGCGGTTGCGATCTTCATCGTCGAGCCGAGCGGTCGGCTGCTCCATCTCAACCGGGCCGGTGAAAGGCTTATCCGCCGTGGTACCGCACTCAGGGTGGCAAACCGAGGCCTTGCCGCCTATACCGATGATGCTCAGTCCCTCCTCGGAGAAGCACTTTCCGCCCTCGCCGATCCTCGCGCGCCGCGCTGCCGCGGCGTAGCGCTTGCCGACGGCACGGAGGCG
>DAORNH010000275.1:0-4041 GCA_035440865.1 Hyphomicrobiaceae bacterium
CGAGGCAATCCGCCTGCAGCTCCATGCGCACCTGCAGCGCGTTGCCCTGCTGCTTGACCACATACAGCGCGCCCGCGATCCCGTGGCTCTGCGCCGAGGCCATCATCGAGGGCAGGGATGCCGCCATCATGGCCGCGACCGCGAGGGCAGCAGAGCCTCGCACCGCGCGGCGGGTCGATGCGCGGCGGTTCGATGCCAGCAGCCGATCGCTTGAGCCCATAGCCTTGCCTCCGCAACATCGTAAGCGCCTGCGGCCGGAGTGCAGTGCGCACCGCTCGCCGAAGCCAACCACCTTCGCGTCTGATCGCCGTTGTTGGCGATTCGTCGTTCCCGGCACAGCGCAATGCGTCGCCGCCTGTGCAACTTATCAACAGTCAGAGTGGCGCGCACGTGGCAGAGCGCGCTGTCTATGACGAGAGGCGTTGTGACCAGCACCTCGACACGCCCTCTTAGGCTCACTGTGGCGATTTTAGCACAGCAACTGCTGTATCGGTGTTTCCGATCATGTGAGCAATGTCTCGGCGATGGCCAGTACTCAGCTATTGTCGCAACATGGAAGATGAAGTGGAACAACAATAAGTCCGTCAACAGAGCTAAATTTGCACCTCCAGGTGTAGTGGGTGGGAGGGGTCTGCGTCATGTCGACGAAGGGTGAAGTGGCCAAGGCGCTTGGGCGTGTCGAACTCGGCATTCGCAAGGGATCGCGAATTGCTCCGCTGATGCTTCTGCTGCTGATGTCTCTGCTGTTCATCATCTACGGATTGCCGTCCGGTTTCGATCAGCTCGGCGCCAGCCTCAAACTGACCCAATCGCCGAACGACCCGCTCACCCTCGACAAGCTCGCGAAGGCGCTCGAGAAGCCAGATGCGTTCCAGAAGATCATGGCAACGATCTCGAGCATGAGCGCCTGGGAGTTCGTCACCAAGATCGTGAGGCCCGCGATCAAGGTCTACATCGATCAGCTGATCTCTCAATCCGGAATGATCATCACGAGCGTCGTGAAGTCGGTCCTTCAACTCGGCCTCTATGCGCTTCTGCCGGGGCTCGCAGGTCTCGTCTATCGGCGAAATTTCCTCGGCTGGTTCCTCACGTCCTTCGCTGTCCTCGCCGGCATCAATGCATCCGGCGCGTTTGGCTCGCTGACCACGGCGCAACCGATGCCCGGCGCGGGTGCGATCCTCGTTTTCGTGCTCTCGCAGCTTCTGATCCTGATCCTCGCTTACCGTCTCCGCCGTCACTCGCAGGGGCTCAACGTCTTGCCGCCCCGCATCCAGAACTGGGGCCTGACCGCCGTCCTCGTCGTCGTCGGCATCGCCTGCTGGCAGGGCTGGGGACCCGGCTACAGCTCGGGTGGGTCGAAGCGCGCGTCGGCTGAGCCCGAGTTCCGCATCCTTCAGGTCACGCCTGTACCGACAACTGCCGATGATGCGAAGCGTGCTCCCGATCCGGGCAAGACCACGCCTGCACCGCCATCGAGCACGCCCGCGCCGTTGCCGGCAGGACCGGGCGCTGCAGCGCCGAAGAAGGCGGACACAGATGCGAAGCCGGCGCCAACGTCATCCGCGCCGACACCGCCCACGACAACAGCGCCGCGCAAGGCTGATAGCGGCGCCGCAGTACCCAAGACGGCTGCGGGAACATCGAGCAGTGATGCCGGCCTTAGCGCGTCGACCGGTGCGACACGGAGCTGGATCTGGTCCTTCCTCGGCACAGGCGTCTCCGGCTGGATCTACAAGTGGGAATTCATCCTGCTCGGCCTGCCGATCATCTACACGCTGCTGCGCAACTCCGCCTTCTGGACGGGGCGCACCCCGAAGAACATCGTCATCTGTCTCGACGGCACGTCCAACACGCCGGACCAGATCGAGATGGGCTTCCTCGCCCAGACCAACGTCTTCAAGCTTTTCAATATGCTTAAGGCCGACAAGGCCGGTGCCTACCAGCCGATCGGCAGCTTCGATGCCTCGCTCGCCAAGCGCTTCGGCGACAAGCAGATGGCCTTCTACTACGCGGGCGTCGGCAACAAGTACGACAACGACCCGATCTTCCAGACGCTCGGCATGGCAACCGGCATGGGTGCCGCCGACATCGTCGAGCGCGCCTACATCGATCTCGTGCGCGTCTACAAGCCGGGCGATCGCGTCTTCATCTTCGGCTTCAGCCGGGGCGCCGCCATCTCGCGACTACTCGCGCGCACCATCGATGCGCGCGGGGCGCCGCGCTCCATGTGGACGCTGCGCCTCTTCGGAAAGCACCGCTGCCTCTGGCGCTCGACGAGGCGCGATCCGGTTCCGATCGACGTGCTCGGCTGCTGGGATACCGTCGGATCGTTCGGAGTCGCCAAGACGATCGCGGGCATCAATTTCCAGCAGCTCAACATGTTCCGCGATCTCTCGATCCCCGACAACGTGGCGCAGGCCTATCACATGGTCGCGCTCGACGAGATGCGCGACAGCTTCGAGCCGACGCTCATGGACCCCGATCCGATCCGTCCCGAGCGGATCGTCGAAGTGTGGTTTTCCGGCGATCATGCCAACATCGGTGGCGGCTGGGCGACCGACAAGCTCTCCGACATCACGCTCGACTTCCTGCTCCGCCGCATCTCCAGCGGCTATGCCACCGACGCGGCGGCAACGCCGGGCGACGAGAATTGGGGCCTATATCTCAGCGCCATCAAGGCCGACAAGATGGCCGCGACCGCCGTCGCCGAGCCAGGTGCCGTCGCGACGGTCGATCCCGATCCGCTCGGCCAGGTGAGGAGCTGGTTCTCGAACCTCTACGTCTACAGGCCACGCAAGCTGCCGCTTTACGCCGTCATCTCCGAGAGCGTGTTCGACCGCATGACCAAGGCCATGCCCGTCTACGCGCCGCAGAGCCTCTTTGACCTCAACGACGCGCTCGATGCGAAGCGCGACCTGATCGAGGCGAAGGTCGCCAAACTCACCGAGACCAACTCGCTCGACGACGAGGAGCGCAAGGCGATCATCGAGTTCAACCGGAAGCTCCGCCTCTCGCGCTTCCCGAAGTACTGGGAGGCGCTGGTTGCCGAGCGTGCGCCGCAGCCGGTCGCGGTCGTCCTTTCGAACGCTGAGCTCAACGTGACCAAGGCGGCGGCATGAGACGGCAGCGCCTCAATTCATGAGTTTCGGCAGCCAGGCCTCATGCGTCGCGCGGAGCTTGGCGAGCGGCAACGCCGTCTCGCCCTTCATGGCGAGCATGGTGCCGGCGACCTTGCCGATGATGCGCGCGGGGAGGGCGAGGAGGCGCGCCCGCTCGACAATCTCCTCGGCGACGCCGGGCGCCGCCGAGAGCACGTAGCGGCCCTGGTCCTCGCCGAACCAGACGGCGTGGGCCGGGAGCTTGCCCTCGTAGGGGAAGAGTTCGGCGCCCCACCGGCCCGCGAGCGCCATCTCGGCGACAGCGACAATGAGGCCGCCGTCCGAGACGTCGTGCACGGCCGATACCTTGCCGTCGCGGATGAGGTTGCGCACAAGCCCGCCCGCCTTCAGCTCTTCAGCGAGGTCGACCGGAGGCGGCGCGCCCTCGAGCTTGCCCGTCGCGTGCTGCTGGTAGAGCGATTGGCCGAGCCAGCCCTGCTCGCGCCCGATCAGGATCAGGAGGTCTCCGCTCCGCTCGAGGGCGAGGCCCGCGGTCTTCGTGACGTCGGGAACGAGGCCGACGCCGCCGATCGCGGGTGTCGGCGGGATGCCGACGCCATTCGTCTCGTTGTAGAGCGAGCAGTTGCCCGACACGACCGGATAGTCGAGCGTGCGGCAGGCGTCGGCCATGCCTTTGCAGGCGCCGACGAACTGGCCCATCACTTCCGGGCGCTGCGGATTGGCGAAGTTCATGTTGTCAGTGATGGCGATCGGATCGGCACCGACGGCTGTCAGATTGCGCCAGGTCTCGGCGACAGCCTGCCGCGTCCCCATCTCGGGATCGGCCAGCACGTAGCGGGGCGTCACGTCGCAGCACATGGCGACGCCCTTCCGCGAGCCGTGGAGCCGCACGATTGCCGCATCGCCGCCGGGGCGCTGAATG
>DAORNH010000275.1:4205-4439 GCA_035440865.1 Hyphomicrobiaceae bacterium
GGCCGCTCGTAGAGGGGTGCCGAGTTCGCGAGCTTGTCGACGGGGAGGTCGGCCTCGACCTCGCCCTTGTGCTTGACGATCATGCGGCCTGTGTCGGTCGTGCGGCCGATGATGGCGAAGTCGAGCCCCCACTTCCTGAAAATCGCCTCGGCGGCGGCCTCGGAGCCTGGCCTGAGGATCATCAGCATGCGCTCCTGGCTTTCGGAGAGCATCATCTCGTAGGCCGTCATGCCG
>DAORNH010000275.1:4560-4819 GCA_035440865.1 Hyphomicrobiaceae bacterium
CATCAGCTCGAGGCAGGCCTCGATCAGGAGCTTCTCGGTGAAGGGGTCGCCGACCTGCACGGTCGGGCGCTTCTCCTCGGTCTTGTCATCGAACTCCTTCGACGACATGGTGGCGCCATGGATACCGTCGCGCCCGGTCTTCGAGCCGACGTAGACGACCGGCAGCCCGACGCCCTTCGCGGCCGAGTAGAAGATCTTGTCGGCCTTGGCGATGCCGACGCACATGGCGTTGACCAGAATGTTGTTGTTGTAGGCCGCA
>DAORNH010000275.1:4885-6314 GCA_035440865.1 Hyphomicrobiaceae bacterium
CGCGACAACGCCCGAGACCAAGTGGCGCGTCTTCGGATGATCGGGCGCGCCGAAGCGGAGCGCATTGAGGTTTGCAACAGGCCTCGCCCCCATCGTGAAGACGTCGCGCATGATGCCGCCGACGCCGGTCGCCGCGCCCTGGAACGGCTCGATGTAGCTCGGATGGTTGTGGCTCTCCATCTTGAAGACGCAGACGTCGCCGTCGCCGAGGTCGACCACACCCGCGTTCTCGCCCGGCCCCTGGATGACGCGCTTGCCTGTCGTCGGCAGCGTCTTCAGCCAGACGCGCGTCGACTTATATGAGCAGTGCTCGGACCACATCACTGAGAAGATGCCGAGTTCGAGGAAGGTCGGCTCGCGCCCGAGCACGCCGAGCAGCCGCTGGTACTCGTCCGGCGAGAGCCCATGCTCGGCGACGAGATCCGGCGTGATTTTGGAGGTGATGGGGGCGCTTCCAGACATGGGCTCGCTCAAGTGGACAAGAGGGCGGTCTCGCGCGCCTTATAGCGAGTCCTGGCCGGATGGGCAGCCCTTTGGTTGCACCCCTTGGTAGCACGGGGACAGGACCCATCTCGACCCCGCACATGCTCAGCGATTCGCGGGTTCGCGCGACGACCACGCGCCTCCGCGCACGTTCCACTCGCCGCGACGATCTCAGAACCCGAGCACGGCCTTGGCGATGATGTTGCGCTGGATCTCGTTCGAGCCGCCGTAGATCGAGGTTTTCCGATAATTGAAGTAGGTCGGGGCGGTGGCGGCAGCCCACTCTGGCCCGAACGGCTGCTCGTTGTGCCCGAACGCCTCCTCATCCGATGCAAATGGCACTGCAAACGGGCCGGCGATGTGCATGAGGAGCTCGGTCGTCGCCTGCTGGATCTCGGTGCCCTTGATCTTCAGGATCGAGGAGGCGGGATTGGGTTTGCCGTCGCGCCGGCCCTTCTCGGCGGCGAGCACGCGCATCTGCGTCATCTCGAGTGCCTTCAGCTCCACCTCGACGGCGGCGACGCGCTCGCGGAACTGCATGTCGTCCCAGAGCGTGCCCTCGCCGACCGACACCTTGCGTGCGAGCTCCTTGATGCGCCGGACGCGCAGCTTCGAGGCGCCGACCCGGGCAATGCCCGTGCGCTCGTTGCCGAGCAGGAATTTCGCGCAGTCCCAGCCGCGGTTCTCCTCGCCGATCAGATTCTCGACGGGCACCTTCACGTCGTCGAAAAAGACCTCATTTACCTCGCGTGAGCCGTCGATCGTCTGGATCGGGCGCACGGTCACGCCCTTCTGCTTCATTTCGAAGACGATGTAGGAGATGCCGAGCTGCTTCTTGGCGGCTGGATCGGTGCGCACCAGGCAGAAGATCCAGTCGGCATGCTGGGCGAGCGTCGTCCAGATCTTTTGCCCGCTGACGATGTAGTGATCACCCTTGCGCACAGCC
>DAORNH010000276.1:0-6278 GCA_035440865.1 Hyphomicrobiaceae bacterium
TTCAACAACACGATGATCACGATCACCGACGCCCAGGGCAACACGATCGCCTGGTCCTCATCCGGGACGAAGGGCTTCAAGGGCTCGCGCAAGTCGACGCCGTTCGCGGCCCAGATGGCCGCCGAGGATGCCGGCCGGAAGGCGCAGGAGCACGGTATGAAGGTGCTCGAGGTCGAGGTCTGCGGTCCGGGCTCGGGCCGCGAGTCTGCGCTTCGCGCGCTGCAGTCGATCGGCTTCCAGATCACCTCGATCCGTGATGTGACACCGATCCCGCACAACGGCTGCCGCCCGCGTAAGCGCCGGCGGGTCTGAGACGCGCAGCAGGCTAAGCTTCCGGTCGCCCTGCCGTGGGCGGCCGTCTCGCAAGCATCGCCGGCGTCGTTCGACGGACGTTTGGTCCGCCCACCGCCGGTATTGGAGCGCAGGAGACGCCCATGAATCCCATGCTGCAGAAGAACTGGCAAGGGCTAATCAAGCCGACCAAGCTGCAGGTCATGCCCGGCCGCGATCGCGACCGCGTAGCAACCATCGTCGCCGAGCCGCTCGAGCGCGGCTTCGGCATGACCCTCGGCAACGCCATCCGCCGCGTGCTGCTTTCGTCGCTGCAGGGCTCGGCTGTTTCGGCCGTGCACATCGACGGTGTGCTGCACGAGTTCTCGTCGATCCCGGGCGTTCGTGAGGACGTTACGAACATCATCCTCAATATCAAGGACATCGCGCTTCGCATTCATTCTGATGGCGTGAAGCGGATGGTCTTGAAGAAGGATAGCCGCGGCGTTGCCAAGGCCGGTGACATCGAGGCGGGCTCCGACGTCGAGATCCTCAATCCAGAGCACGTGATCTGCACGCTCGACCAGGGTGCTGCGATCCGCATGGAGTTCACGGCGAGCACCGGCAAGGGTTACGTCTCGGCGGAGCGCAACGCTCCGATCGGCCTTATCCCGGTCGACAGCCTGTTCTCGCCGGTGAAGAAGGTGTCGTATCGCATCGAGAACACGCGCGAGGGCCAGATCCTCGATTACGACAAGCTGACGATGACGGTCGAGACGGACGGCTCGGTGAAGGCCGAGGACGCGGTCGCCCTCGCCGCCCGCATTCTCCAGGATCAGCTCGCCGTCTTCATCAACTTCGAGGAGCCGAAGAAGCAGGTCGAGGAGGCGAAGCACCCCGACATCCCGTTCAACGCGGCACTGCTCAAGAAGGTGGACGAGCTCGAGCTCTCGGTGCGTTCGGCCAACTGCCTGAAGAACGACAACATCGTCTACATCGGCGACCTCATCCAGAAGACCGAGGCGGAGATGTTGCGTACACCGAACTTCGGCCGCAAATCTCTCAACGAGATCAAGGAAGTGCTGGCCTCGATGGGCTTGCACCTCGGCATGGAGGTCCCGAACTGGCCGCCGGACAACATCGAGGAGCTGGCGAAGCGGTACGAGGACCAGTACTGAGACGTTTGCAAGGCGGGCTGCGTGCCTTGACTGCGGCCGGCCTCGCGATCTGATCCCGCCGCCTGGCGTGCGGGAAACCCCAGGGCGAGGCCACAGAACCTCCCCGTGAACAACGAAAGGGTTCGACAATGATGCATGGAAAGCGCGGCCGACGCTTCAGCCGCGACAGTGGGCATCGCCAGGCGATGTTCTCGAACATGGCGGCGGCGCTGATCAAGCACGAGCAGATCGTGACGACGCTCGCCAAGGCCAAGGATCTGCGCCGCGTGATGGACAAGTACATCACGCTCGCCAAGCGCGGCGACCTCAACTCGCGCCGCCTCGCGGCCTCGCGGCTGCGTGACGAGGACATGGTCAAGAAGCTCTTCGGCGTGCTCGGCCCGCGTTACAAGGAGCGCTCGGGCGGCTATACGCGCGTCCTCAAGGCCGGCTTTCGTTATGGCGATAGCGCGCCGCGTGCCGTGATCGAGCTGGTCGACCGCGACGTGACCGTGAAGGGCGCCGAGGATCGCGCACGCCACGAGGCCGACGTGAAGGCGCGCGAAGCGGCGACGGCGCCGGCCGCCGTCTGATCCGCTGAAGCCGGCGGATCGTTGCAGTTGCTCAGGCGGTGCGGGCAGGCCTCGCGCCGCCTTATATCTATGATCGCGGCCCGTGAGCCGCGTCCGAAAAGGAGCGGCCATGCGCCTGCGCTTCCACACGCTCGATGTGTTCACGGACCAGCGCTTTGGAGGCAATCCGCTCGCCGTCGTTCACGATGCCGACGCGCTCGATACGAAGGCGATGCAGGCCGTCGCGCGGGAGTTCAATCTCTCCGAAACGGTGTTCGTCCTGAAGCCCGAGAGGCCGGCGCACTCGGCAAAGGTGCGCATCTTCACGCCGGCCGCCGAGCTTCCGTTCGCAGGGCACCCGACGGTGGGCACCGCGGCCATCCTCGCCGAGCTGCGCGCAGCGCAGACAGGGGGCGGCGCCAATGGCGACTCGCTCGTCGTCCTCGAGCAGCAGATCGGCACGGTGCGGGTGGGGGTGCGCATGCGCGCCGGCAGCGCGCCATTCGCCGAATTCGATGCGCCCCGGCTGCCAGAGGAAACGGGGCAGCTCGCGCCGATCGACCGGCTCGCGGCGGCGATCGGCCTCATCCCTGCGGAGATTGGCTTCGAGAATCACCGGCCGACACGGTTCGCGGCGGGAAATGCCTTTGCGTTCATCCCTGTCGCGGGCCTCGATGCGATCGCGCGGGCCGCGGTCCAGGCGCAGCACTGGCAGAGCGCGTTCGGCGGCCAGGGCCTCATCGGCGCGTTCCTCTATACGCGCCAGTGCGTGCAGGGGACCTCCGCGTTCCACGCGCGCATGTTCGGCCCCGACGTCGGCGTGATCGAGGACCCGGCGACGGGGTCCGCCGCTGTCGGCTTTGCCGGCGCCGTGTATCGCTTCGACGGGATCCCGGACGGCATGCACAAGCGCATCGTCGAACAAGGTTTCGAGATGGGCCGGCCGAGCCTGATCACGCTTTCGCTTACGATCGAGCGCGGGCGGCTCGACACGGTTCGCATTGGTGGCCAGTCCGTACGCGTGAGCGAGGGAACGATCGACGTCAGCTGAGCGCGTCTGTGGATCAGCGGCGATCGTAGGTGACGAGCGTTGCGGCGTACTCATCGCGAGGATGGGGCGGGATCAGAACGCGCGAGACCTCTCGCCAGATCGCGTCGTCGAGCTCCGGAAAATGTGTGTCCCCGTCAGGGGCGGCGTCGATCTCAGTCAAGTAGATGCGAGATGCACGCGGGAATGCCGCACGATAAACTTCGGCCCCACCGATGATCATGACCTCATCGATGCCGTTGGTCGCGGCACGAGTCAGCGCAGAAACAATTGCGGCATCGAAGGATGCAAACGCCGCGACAGTCGTGTCCGGCGCGACCTCGATGGCGCCGATGCCTGTTCTCAGGGTCGGGTCGCGCGTGACGACAAGATTCATCCGGCCAGGAAGAGGCTTTGCCAATGATTGGAATGTCTTGCGGCCCATGATCACCGGCTTTCCGAGCGTGAGGCGGCGAAAGGTCGCGAGGTCGGAAGGGACACACCACGGCAGCTGACCGTTGCGCCCGATGACACGATTGCGAGCCATGGCGACGACGATCGAGATGTCAATGCGGCGCGCGCCGGGCGGTGTCGTCATCGCCGGCGCGGCGGTTGCGGCGTACGCACGGGCGCAGCCGGTCGGCTGATCACCGTGGTATTCGAAGCGGGCGCGGTGACATAGGGACCCGGTGGGTGCTCGTGGAACGCGCTGGACGGGTTTGCATCGAAGCCCCGACTTGGCGGCGGGGGTGGTGGCGGGGGCTGATCGACGTAAGCGCCCGAATACGTGTCGCCCGGACGGCTGTTCGCGGCCGGTGGCTGAGGTGCATACGGTGGAACCAGGTTCGAGGCGATGGTCTCGACCGGCAGAGGGGGCCCCTGCAGGCTCGCCAGCCGGGCGCGTAGATCGAACAGCTCGTCGAGCGTCATGATCGCCGCCATCAGCATCAGACGATCGTCACCGGCATGACCGAACTCGGCGATGATCCCGTCGACGCGGGCGCGCAAATCGTCGGCAAGCTGAATGAGGCGCGCCTCCTCGCCATCGCCGCATGTCAGGCGATAGGTGCGGCCGTTGACGGTTATCGTCACCTGTCCCATGCGCGCCGCTCCATTGGGCCACGCTCATCTGGCGCTCGGCCGGCGAGCGCCGATGTCAGCCCCTCGCAATCTTATGGAGAGAGTCGAGGGCCGAATCAACCCGCGCGACCGCCTCGTTGATGCGGCCCTCGAGGGCGCGCAGGCGCGCATTGGCCGCCGCGAGCTCGGATTTGAGCCCTTCCCGTTCGAGCTCGAGATCGCGCACGCGCTCAACGAGGCTCTCACGCGATACAACCGTATCACGCGGCGCCTCGCGCGCGGCGGAGGCCGGTGCTCGCGGCCTCGATTTCTTGGCGCCTCGTTCCGCCATGATGTGGGTTCACCCGCTTCTTTCGGGAGTGCCCTCTCCCCGAATTGCGCGCGACCTTATGTGCCGCAGGAGGAGAGCGTCAACACGGCACGCGAGCGTGGTGGAAAAATAGGTTGGAAACACGACGAAAAGCGCGCCGCAGCCACAGTCTGTCGGCTTGACTCGGAGAAGCCGCGTCAATGATGCTTCACGCCGCGATATGGCGTGATCCCTCGGCAATGATGTAGAGGGAGCCAAGGGGCGCGTCCCTAGTCATCGACGACGCGTCGACGACCGGCATTCGACACACTTTCGAGGAGGCAACCGCAATGGCAGTCAAGATCGCTATCTCCGGCTTCGGCCGCATTGGCCGCAACGTGCTCAGGGCCATCGCCGAATCGAAGCGCAACGACGTCGAAGTGGTCGCCATCAACGACTTGACCTCGCCGGACGTGAATGCCCACCTTTTTCGCCACGACAGCGTGCACGGCAACTATGCGGGCACCGTCAAGCTCGATGGCGACATGATGGACATCGGCATCGGCAAGCCGATCAAGGTGCTCGCCGAGCGCGACCCGAAGAAGCTGCCCTGGAAGGCCATGGGCATCGACATCGTGATGGAGTGCACGGGCATCTTCACCGATCGCGACAAGGCGGCCGCCCACCTCGAAGCCGGCGCCAAGCGCGTGCTCGTGTCAGCGCCGTCCAAGGGCGCGGATCTGACCGTCGTCTATGGCGTCAACCACGACAAGCTGAAGGGCGACCACAAGGTCGTCTCGAATGCCTCGTGCACGACCAACTGCCTCGCGCCCGTCGCCAAGGTGCTGAACGACCTCGTCGGCATCAAGTCGGGCTTCATGACGACGATCCACGCCTATACGAACGACCAGAACGTGCAGGACCAGGCGCACAAGGACATGCGCCGCGCCCGCGCCGCGGCCCTCTCGATGATCCCGACCTCGACGGGTGCGGCCTCCGCCGTCGGCCTCGTTCTGCCGGAGCTCAAGGGCAAGCTAGACGGCACTGCGATCCGCGTGCCGACGCCGAACGTGTCGGTGATCGACCTGAAGATCATCCCGGGCCGCGAAACGTCGGTCGAGGAAATCAACAAGGCGATGGAGCATGCCGCGGCGCAGAGCCTCAAGGGCGTGCTTGCCGTGACGAAAGAGGAACTCGTTTCCATCGACTTCAATCACAATCCGGCATCGTCCACCTTCGACCTCACGCAGACGCAGATCGTCGACGGCAAAATGGTGCGCGTGATGAGCTGGTATGACAACGAGTGGGGTTTCTCTAACCGCATGAGCGACACAGCCGTCGCCATGGCTAAGCTGATCTGAGACGCGGGTCCGAGGTCGGGCCGAGCACGTCGCCCGTCGATCGACGACTTGCGATCGACGGGCGATCGGCGGCGTCGGCCGGCTGCCCAGCAGATTGACCAACGCCGCGGGGGGCGTAATCGCGCGGCCATTTGCGACAGCGATGACGGGAGGGTCCAATGCCGGTATTCAATGCTGCTGCAGCCGCGCGTGTGATCGCGGATGCTCACGCGCGCCGCGAGACCTACGCGAACCTTTCCGGTTTGCTCGAGCCGCCGACCATCGCCGACGCGTACGCCGTGCAGGAGGCCCTGCTTCCACTCTGGGGGCCGACGCGCGGACCGATCGCGGGCCTTAAGATCGCGACGACGACCAAGGTCATGCAGCAGCTCATGGGCATTGATCACCCGTGCGGTGGCATGATCTACGAGGGCACGGTCCACAGCAGCCCCCATGAGCTCGTGCTGTCGCAGCATATGCATGTGGTCGTCGAATGCGAGCTCGCCGTGCGGCTCGACCGCGATCTGGCAGCCAAAGGCTCCC
>DAORNH010000277.1:0-6261 GCA_035440865.1 Hyphomicrobiaceae bacterium
GCTGGGCCGCCTGTTCGAGCGCCACGGCGATGCCCTGAACGGGCTGGACCTTGGGATCTTCAGGGACGAGGCAGCGGAGGACGAGGCACGCAGCGCCGTCCAGGATTTCTTCGCCGGCCCGGAGGAGAACTACCCGGAAGGACTCGTCGCCGACCTGCACCGGATCGCGGAGATCGGCAACGCGGCAGGCCTCGACATCATCCTTCAGCAGGCCGCGCGGCTCGGGATACGCGTGACACCCGAAGCGAAGGGTGGCGAGCCGGAGGTTCACCAGGATCCCAAGCACGTCGCCTTGCGCGTCTTCCTCGACCATCCCGATGTCTTTGACGCCGCGTCGGACATGATGGCGCTCATGGCGCGCACGTCGCTCGCCGAGTTCGTCGGTCGCGACGAAGGCGTCGAAGCGATCATGGATGATCGCACAAAGGCCGAGTTCGAAACCGCCGCCGCAGCGATGTTCGAACAGGACCTCCGCAGCAACTATTGCCGCGCCGGCTGGTATGACGATGCCGACGAACTCGTCCTGGTGATCGAGCACGGGTCTCCGATCACCACGACCGATGTGCTGCAAAAGGACCAGAAGCGCGTAATCAGCTTCCGCGCCGCCGAACACGCGGTGCTGTCCTACAACTCCACAACGGGCCTATTGAAGATCGGCGGCGTCGCCAAGGCGCGTCGCGGCGACCTCGCGGAACTGTTCGCCGACAAGGTCCTGGGCAAGCCCGAATTCTTCGCCGGCGACGACGCCCAGAACCTCTACACGCTCGACCCGGTGCAACGCGCGGGCTTCGGCTTCGCGTTCAACCATGACTTCGATCCGGGCATCCAGCGGGTCCAGATCACCGAGGTCCAGGTCGACCGCGTCGGCGCCGATCCGAAGACCGGCGAGACAAGAACCTTCTACTCCTATGTTGCGCGCGACGGACGCGACAATGCCCTGGCCAGGTTGGGCGAGATGATGCGGGGCGTTCGTCTCGGGTCGGATTGGCGCCTCAACCACATCGTCATCCGCGTCCATTTCGCGACCGGCGGCAAGTCGGCGAAGAAGGTGACCATCAAGCTGAAGCCGCCGGCACACGCCATGTTCAAGCGTCAGCAGTTCGAGGGCCGGATCATGACGCTCCTTCGCCGCAACGGACTGCTCAATGACCGAGACGCTGCCCAGGCTGCTGTTGCGGCTGAGTGAGGCGGGCGATCCCGCAATTCTTTGGGGCCGACAGGCGGCGCCTCATGCCGGGCGAGATTTCGAGCGGCTGCTCGATCATGGCGTCCTGGTCGAGCAGGCGCCGGCAACGGAATGGGATGTGTGCCCCAACTGCGATTGCGGACTCGACGCGCGGCCCATCCATCAGGTCAACGGCCGACATATCGCGGTTTGCCCGACGGACCGGCGCAGCGATGTCATTCTCGACGATGACGACCTACGGAACTTTCGCATTCATCCTCCCGCGCTGGTCCGCGAAATCGCCACCGCATCCAGATTCGGCGGCGAGCCGTCCCTGGTCGCGGCGGGCGTCTGGCATCTGGGGGAGACGTCGGCCCAGCGGGTGCTGTTCCTCGCACTGTCGCGGGATTCAGTGCTTCAACCGGGAATGATAGGCCTGATGCGTTCGGTCGCCCGGTCGTTGCCCATCACGGTGATTGCGCCGGCGATGGCGGCGGACGAACTCGCCCGCTTCGTCGACGCTGCGATCGCCGTCATACCGATTGACGGCTGTCTGGGCGGGAACGCGGCGGGCTTCGCGATCGACCTTTCGACGCTGGAATCCGCTGCGACCTTCGAACCGCATCTGGTCATTTTCCGTCTGAGCCAGCGGGTGATCCTGGATGGCATCGAGATGCACATCCCGCAGCAGCCGTTCAAGCTTCTCGTGATGCTGGCCGAGGCTGTCGGGGGTCGGAGCGGCTATCTGACCCCGCATCAGATAGAGGCCGAAAACAGCGGGCGAGGCGCTGCTGATCTCGTTCGCGAATTGAGACGTTTCCTGTCCGAGGGACGACGGGATCGTGGTGCAGACCTGATCAAGACGCGACGAAGCCCGACCGGCTACTTCCTTGCGCTGGCTCCGGGAGAGTTTGATCTGCGGCCATAGGAGCGCTGGCCCGCATCACCGCTCGTCTTCCCATTCTCGCCCATCCAAAACCCATCCCGCTCCCACCTAACGGATCGGCGGCTTCGGCAGGCTTGAGGTCATCAACAGCGATGACCCGAGGCCATGCCAATGCACTCTTCGATTTCCCAAGTCGATCTTCAAATCCTTCTTCATGAGGCGGACATCGCCGCCCGCCGCCTCGTCCGCCAGCTGCGGCTTCCTCGCGCCGATCTCGACGATGTCCGCCAGGACCTGCTCGTCGACCTGATCGCGCGTCTTCCCGCCTACGACGCTGAACGCGGCACCCTCGGCGCCTTTGCCGGCGCCATCCTCACCAACAGGGCGACGCGCATCGCCAACAAGGCGAAGCGCGAGCGCCGCATGTACGGCGCGACGCCGATCTCGCTCGATGAGGTCATTCCCGAGAGCGACGGGCTGACCCGCGGCGACCTCATCGCCGAAGCCGACGGGCTGTCGGCACTCTTCGGGCAGCCCGCCGATGCATTCGCCGCCGCCGAGCACCGTCTCGATGTCGAACGCGGTCTTGGCTCGCTCGAACCCGCCGATGGCGCTCTCTGCGCGGCCCTGTCCCGCACCACCGTCGACCGCCTTGCCGCAGGCGGCCATGGCGCCCGCAGCAGCCTCTATCGGCGCGTGAAGGACATCCGCCTTGCCCTGACAGCGATCGGCGTGCGGGCCGCCTGAGACGGTTCGGCGAGTGCGTGAGTAGGAGCCAAACATGAACGTCATTGCACCCAGACTCCCAGCTGTCCGGAAGCCGCTCACCGAGATCGATCTCTGTGGCTGGGTCGGCCAGGCTGCGCCCGGCGACATTCTCGAATATCACCGTGGCTTCCTCGCGCTCGACACCATGCCGCAGGGCACGCGCCTTGCCGAGCGGGAGCGGACGGAACTCGCGCGTGTCGCGCGCCGCGCCTGGTGGGCGGCCGAGCGCGGACTGATCCATCTCGTGCAGCGTCGCCACCGGTCGGACGATTACAGCTATCTCGCCATCGCCCGCCCGAAGCCGAAGCTGGCCTCGGTCTCGCTGTGCTCGCTCCTGCTGGCGGAGGCGGCGTGATGGCATCTGATCGCAACAACCGCCCCAGCCTCGACGACGTCCGCACCATGCCGGTCGGCGAGATCGCCAAGCTTCCGGCGGAGCATCTGGCGCTGCTCCAGGAGGATGCCGACGCAGCCCTGGATGCCGCGAAGCGGCTTAAGGAGTGGCTCGAAGGTGCGATCGCGCTTCGCTACGCCGACGCGGCAGCGACGGTGCGCCGGGCCGAGGGCAAGGACACTGGCCTCGTTCGTTTCGAGGACGGCGCCGTCGTCGTCGTTGCCGATCTCCCGAAGAAGATCGACTGGGACCAATCGCTGCTCGCCGCCCTCGTCGAACGGATCCGTGCAGGCGGGGAGAACCCGGCCGACTACGTCGACATCGGCTTCAAGGTCCCCGAGCGCAAATACACCGCCTGGCCCACCGCCATCCGCGAGGCCTTCGCCTCCGCCCGAACGGTGCGGACGGCCAAGCCGACCTTCCGTCTCACCATCAAGTCCGAGGATGCCCGATGATCAGCTCTGCTGCCCTGACCGAGATGCGCAAGCGCCACTACGCGCTCGAAGCGCTGCCCGATACCGTCGTCATTCCGGTGCTAGGCGAGATCCGCCGCGAGCAGGTGGTCAAGCCGATCGAGGACGCTACGCTCGACGATATCGCCTTCGCCCTGCTGGGCGTCGAAGCCGAGTTCAGCGCCGTCGGCGACCGTCTTCACGCCTTGCGTAAACTCTACGGTCTCGCCCGGCAAGCCGGCGCGCGCGGGAGCGAACGCGCGCTCGATGTCGTGTCACGCGACGCAGGAGGCCGCTGATGGGGCTGCGCATCGTAAGCGCCGACGAACGGCTGTCCGCGGCCGGTGCCAAGACCACCATGGCAATCTTCGGCCCGAGCGGCGTCGGCAAGACCTCCTTGCTGAAATCGCTGCCACCGGCCGAGACGCTCTGCATCGATCTCGAGGCGGGAATGAAGTCGGTCCAGGATTGGCCCGGCGATAGTATCCCGGTGCGCACTTTCGCAGACGCGCTCGACATCGGCTGCCTCGTCGGCGGGGTCAATCCATCGGCCGATCCAAACGGCTTCTTCTCCGAGGCGCATTACCAGCATCTCAGGGAAAGCTATCCCGATCTCGTTCAGATGATCGCGGGCAAGCGCATCATCTTCGTCGACAGCATTACCGATCTCACGCGCCAGGCCATGGCCTGGGCGAAGACCCGGCCCGAGGCCTTCTCCGACAAGACCGGCAAACCGGACACCCGCGGCGCCTACGGGCTCCTCGCCCGCGAGGTCATCGGCCTGCTCAAGCACCTGCAGCACGCGCAGGCGAAGACGGTGATCTTCGTCGGCATCCTCGAACGCGTCACCGACGAGTTCAACCGCACGGCCTGGCAGCCGCAGATGGAAGGCGGCAAGGCCGGCCGCGAGCTCCCCGGCATCGTCGATCAGGTCATCACCATGAGCCTGTTCGCGGCCGATGGGGACGGCTGGCGGCACGAGCCGGAACGCGGCGAGGTCCGCCGCCTCGTCTGCCGCGCCGGCAATCCCTTCGCCCTGCCGGCGAAGGATCGCAGCGGTCGTCTCGATGTCACGGAGCCGCCCGACCTCGGCGCGCTGCTCTCCAAGATCAACGCAACCCGGAAAGGATGACGAGCCATGAGCTTCGACATGAATGACGCCGAGCCGCAGAAGAGCGGCGAACTGATCCCCGACGGCACCTTCGCCAAGATCACCATGACCATTCGGCCGGGCGGGACAGACGGCCAGAGCGAGATCGACCGGGGGCTGCTCAAAGCGTCGAACACGCCCGGCAGCGACGTGCTGATGGTCGATGCCGAGTTCACCGTCGCCGAGGGTCCGCACGTCCGGCGCAAGTTCTGGCAGATGTTCACCGTCTCGGGCGGCAAGGTCGACGAGCACGGCGTCTCCATCGGCTGGAAGATCTCCAAAGGCAGCTTCCGCGCGATGATCGACAGCGCGCTCGGGCTCGATCCCAGCGACATGAGCGATGCCACCAAGGCAAAGCGCATCCTGCGCGGTCTGGCCGATCTCAACGGCATCACCTTCGTCGCCAAGATCAAGGTCGAGCCCAGCGACGACCCGCGCTACGGCGACAGCAACAAGCTCGACCGTGTGGTTCTGCCGAGCGAGCCAGAGTGGCGCAAGGTGATGGACGGCGAGGTCCTAGCGCCGAGCCCCAGCACCCGTGCGCGGCCAAAGGCAGTGGTGCCGGTGTCGCACGCGGCTCCTGCGTGGGGACAGGCCGCGGTGAAAGCGCCAGCAAGTACCGCGCCCGCCTGGAACCGGACGGTGGCGCCGGGTGCGCCCCCGCCCGCGGCTTCGTCGTCAACGCCGAAGCCTGGCATGACAGGACCGGCCTGGCTCAACACCTGACCGTCATGACGGCCGATGAGTGGCAGGCGCATGTGACGCGCGAGGCGGCGAAGGCGATGGGACAATGGCTCGAAGGACGCGGAAGGCTTCACCAGCCGATCGCCGCTCTCACACTGGCCGACCTGGAGGCGATGGCGGCGAACGCGATCGCGCGGTTCATCGTCCTGGCCTCACACCGGATCAAGGATCAGCCGGACGACGCAGAGGACCTGACCCGGCTCTTGCTCGGGTAGGCGTCTGCGCCGTCTGCGGACGCGAGGCGCGGGGCTTCGGCTACGTCCACCAGCTGCGCTGGGACCGCTTTCCTTATCACCGCTTCTGCTCGATGCGCTGCCTCGATGTCGGCTCGGCGCTCGCCAACAGGAACTACGGGATGATCGACAAGACCGACATGGAGACCCGAGCAATCAAGGAGGCGCGCCGGTTTCTCGCCGAGACGCTCACCGAGCTCGACCTGATGGCACCGTTCTACGACCGGAAGCCGGAAGAGATCGACCGCATCATCGAGGCCTGCGTCGACGGGTTTCAGGAGTCGATGCAGCGTCAGGCGGCCGCCCGCGATCCTCTCGACGATCCGATTCCGTTTTGAGGAGCACATGGGGATCGATCTCAACCACGGCTCCGGCTTCGTCTATGGCCGCTTAGGCGATGCGATCGGCGTGTCTGATCGGGTCAATGCGCTGATCGACGAGGCTCTCGTGGCGCGCAACCGGCGTCAAA
>DAORNH010000278.1:0-891 GCA_035440865.1 Hyphomicrobiaceae bacterium
CGGTCTTCGCGGGACGCGGGGCGCGCGGCGCAGCCGGTGGCGGCGGACCCGCCTCGCCCATGCGCGCCGACATGGTGGCAATGGTCTTCACATAGACCTCCGCCTTGTTCCAGTCGCGGATCACGTTGTAGTTCGCGGTGCCCTCGCCCCAGGGCTGGCGCGGCTGCCAGCCGTGCGACTTGAGGAAGTTGGCAACCGAGGCCATCATGTCGGGCACGCTGCGGAAGAGGTCGCGGCTGCCGTCGCCGTCGAAGTCGACAGCATACTTGAAGTAGGGCGTCGGCAGGAACTGCACCTGGCCGATCTCGCCGGCCCAGCCCCCGCGCAGCATCTCGACGGGAATGTCGCCGCGCTGGATGATCTTCAGGACGCTCATCAGCTGATCCTGGAAGAAATCGGTGCGCCGGCAATCGTAGGCAAGCGTCGCGATCGAGCGCACGATCGACCTGCCGCCGCCGCCGTCGGCGCCGTAGTTGGTCTCAAGACCCCAGATCGAGACAAGCACCGCCGCGGGCACACCATATCGCGCCTCGACGCGGTCGAGTGTCGCCTTGTGGGTCGCCATCAGGCGTCGGCCGCGATTGATGAGCGAGGTCGAGACGCGGCGCGCGTAGAACTCCTCGAAGGTGAGCTTGAAGGACTTCTGGTTGCGGTCGAGCCGGATGATGTTCGGATCGTACGAGGCTTCGCGGAGGCCGATGGCGATGGTCTGGGCCGTGATGCCCTGGGCCGCAGCGCGTCCCTTGAATCGGCCGAGCCAGGCGTCGAAGCCCGCGCCGTCGTTGCCGCAGTCGGCGGCAAGTGCGGGGGCGGCAAGGGTGGCGGTCGCGACGGCAAAGGCGCCGATGAAGCGCCCGACGGCAGATCGTCTCACAGTGCTCATGCTTCAAC
>DAORNH010000278.1:914-4205 GCA_035440865.1 Hyphomicrobiaceae bacterium
ACCGAACGGCGGAAGCCGTTGATCAGGGCTTGTTTCCGGGCGGCTATAGTAGGCCGCCGATCGACTGTCAGTCCAATCGCGCGATGCCGGTCCGGCTAGGGCTCGAGCGACATGAACCGCGTGGCATTGGCGCCCCGCAGGTTCGGCGTCAATCCTTTGAGCTTCGGCGAGATGAGGTGCCGGCTCGAATAGAAGAGGAGCGGCGCGAACGGCTGGTCGCGCACAAACATGCGGTCTGCCGCGAGCAGGATGAGGGCCCGCTTGGCGAGATCGGTCTCGGCGCCGGCCTCCTTCATGAGCACATCGAACTCCGGGTTCTTGTAGCGCGCGTAGTTGAAGCCCGGGTTGTCGGACTGCACGAGGAACAGGAAGTTCTGCGGGTCCGAGTAGTCACCGATCCAGCCGGCGCGCGCGACATCGAAGGCGCCGCCGTCGCGCAGATACGCGAAGTGGGTTTTCGCGTCCGTCGAGATGAAGGTCGTCTCGACGCCGATCGACTTCCACATGTCGGCGATGGCTACCATCGCGTTGCGGTTGTTGTCGGTGATGTTGTAGCGGATCTCGACCTTCAGCGGTTTCTTTGGGCCGTAGCCAGCATCGGCCAGCAGCTGGCGCGCGCGCTCCTCGCGCTCGATGGGCGCGAGCGCCTTGAAGCTCATCTCGGCGGGAGCGCCATAATTGCCGATGCCTGGGGGGATGAAGCCGTAAGCCGGCACCATGGTGGCGGAGAAGATGTAGTCGTTCAGGAACTCGCGATCGATCGCCATCGAGAGAGCGGTTCTCACCCGTACGTCGCCGAAGGGTGTCCGCTCGGTATTGAAGGCGAGGTAGTAGGTGCCGAGATAGGGGGCGACGACCACCTGCGAGCCGAGCTTGTCCTTGAGAAACTTGTATTGGTCGGCCGGGAAGTCGCTCGTCGAATGGAGTTCGCCCGCCATGAAGCGGCGCGCGGCGGCGGCGAGATCCTTTATCGGATGGTAGCGGACGGCCGGAATGCGTACGTTTGCTGCGTCGTGGAAATGCTGGTTCTTCTCGAGCAGGATGTGCGAGTTCGGCACGTTCTCGACGAGGCGATAGGCGCCGTTCGAGACGAGCGTGCCGGGGCGCACGAAGTCCTTGCCCGCCGCGGTCACATTGCCCGGATGGACGGGAAGCCCCGTCTGGTGGGTCAGCAATTCGAGGAAGTAAGGGGTTGCCCGCTCGAGCGTGATCTCGAGTGTGCGGTCGTCCACGGCCTTGACGCCGAGCGTCTCGGGTGCGGCCTCGCGGCGCGCGATCTTCTCGGCGCCCTGGATCGGATAGAGGATGTTGGCGTACTTGGCGCCCGTATCCGGCGCCATGATGCGGCGGAGCGAGTACACGAAGTCGCCGGCCTTGACGGCCTCCCCGTTCGACCACTTTGCATTGGCGCGGAGGTGAAAGCGGTAGAGGCGGCCGTCGGGGGTGATCTCCCAACGCTCGGCGACGCCCGGCACTACGCGGCCGAGACCGTCATGGATGACGAGGCCCTCGAACAGGTCACGGAGCAGATGCGCCTCGGAGACGGTCGAGGTCTTGTGGGGATCGAGCGTCTCGGGATCGCCGTCGTTGCCGCGATGATAGACGCCCGCCTGCGCGAGCGCGCCCGACGGCAGTCCGGCGATCCCTGTCGCGAGCAGCATCAGGGCTGCCACAAGCGTGCGCACGACGTCCGGCATGCAAGGCTCCACTGCCGACCCAATTTCAAATCGTGCCACCTTCATGTTGAAAGGTGTCCGCAGCGGGGCAGAGCGGCGATTGCGCGTGGCAGCAGGGAGAGCTACCTCTTGCCCATGCGATTCACGAAGCCCCTCATCCCGGCGACGCTCGTCAAGCGCTACAAGCGCTTCCTCGCCGATGTCCGCCTCGGTGACGGCACGGCCTTGACCGCGACCTGTCCAAACACCGGCTCGATGCTCGGCCTCACCGATCCCGGGCTCAAGGTGTGGATTTCGCACTCGGAGAGCCCGACGCGCAAGTATGCCCACACCCTCGAGCTGATCGAGGTCGATCTCGGCAAGGGGCCGGGGCTCGTCGGCATCAATACCGGGCATCCGAACAAGCTCGTCGCGGAGGCGATCGAGGCGGGGCGCGTCAAGGAGCTCAAGGGCTACGAGAGCCTCAGGCGCGAGGTGAAGTACGGCGAGAACAGCCGCATCGATCTGCTGCTCGAAGGCGGCGGCAAGTCCGCCTGCTACGTCGAGGTGAAGAACGTCCACATGATGCGCAAGGCCGGGCTCGCCGAGTTCCCGGACAGCGTCACCGAGCGCGGCGCCAAGCATCTGCGCGAGATGTCGGAGATGGTGCGGCAGGGCCATCGCGCCGTGATGGTGTTCCTGATCCAGCGGTCCGACGCGAAGAGCCTAACGCTCGCGAGCGATATTGATCCGGGCTATCTCGAGGCCTTCACGGCGGCCAAGGCCGCCGGCGTCGAGGCGATTGCGCTTCGATGCAGCATCTCGCCCGACGAGATTGCGGTCGACAAGGCCGTGCCGATCAAGTCGTAGCATGGGGGTTCAGCCGAGCCTGAGGAACGGCACGGCAAGCGCCGCGAGCGCGACGGCGGCGAGCCTCCATGCGGTCAATCGCTCCTTCAGGACGAGTACGGCGATGATGACGCCGAAAACCGCGCTCGTATCGCGGAGCGCAGCGGTAGGCGCCACCGGTGCCGAGGTCCACACCCACAGGATCAGCAGGTAGGACGCTGCGGACGCCATGGCGATCGGCAGTGCGCGGAGCCCGTGCCGCTGCAGGATGGCGAGCGGCGAGCCGTCGGCGCGGCGTCGCCACGACATGGCGAGCGCATTGGTCGTCGAGACGACGATGCCGTAGGCGAGTGCCGAGCCCGCGGCGCGCACGCCCTGCGCGTCGGCCACCACATAGCCTGCGGTGCCTAGGCCCGCGATCAGCATCCAGAGCATCGCTGCCGGAGCGAGTCCGTCCTCGCGCCGTGCGCCGAGGCCGAGCATGCCGAGCGAGGCAGCGATCAAGGCGACGCCGACGAGCCCCGTGGCGCCGATGCGCTCGCCCGCGATCACTGCCATCAGCGGCACGACAAGCAGCACCGAGATCGCCCGCACCACGGCATAGCCGACACCGAAGCCCGCGAGCTCATAGGCCTTGAGGAGCGCGCCGACCGTCAGCACGTTGAGCGAGGTCGAGAGGAGCATCCAGGGCCAAGCCGCTGCGGGCGGCGGTCCGGTCCATACGATGAGCGGCAGAATGAGCGCGGCGCTCAGGATCATCTGCGCGGTCATGGTTTCGGCGGGACCC
>DAORNH010000278.1:4254-6259 GCA_035440865.1 Hyphomicrobiaceae bacterium
AGCGATCAGATGCCACGTCTCCATGAGAGCCTCTCAGCGTCGGAGCCCGAATACCGGCTCCCGATCAGGCGAGGCCCGTTGCGAGCAAGGCGCCGAGACCGAGCCCGCCGGCGATGATGCGCCACCAGGCGAACGGCGCGAAGCCATTTCGCGAGACGAACGCAAGAAGGTATCGCACCACGACCACGCCCGCGAGGAACGCGACGACGAAGCCGATGCCGATGCTCTTCACGTCGGCCGCGGAGAGAGCCGACCAGTTCTTCATGAGGTCATAGGTGAAGGCGCCGGCCATGGTCGGCATGGCGAGGAAGAACGAAAACTCAGCAGCGGCACGCTTCTCGACGCCCATCAGCAGCGCGCCGACGATCGTGGCGCCTGAACGCGAGACGCCCGGGATCATGGCGAGGCACTGGGCGAGGCCGATCTTCAGGGCGAGCAGCGGCGGCAGCTGGGTGACATCGTGATAGCGCGTTTCGAGCGGCATGCGGTCGACGATCAGCAGGATGATGCCGCCGACGATCAGCATGACGCAGATGAGGATCGGCGTCTCGAACAGCACCGACTTGATGAATTTGTGAGCGACGACGCCGACGAGCGCCGCTGGCAGGAAGGCGAGCAGGATGCCGAGGACGAAGCGGCGACTCTCGGCGCTCGACGGAAGGGTCACGAAAAGTTGCCAGAGCCGGCCGAAGTAGACAGTGACAACGGCGAGGACCGCGCCAAGCTGGATCAGGATCTCGAACGACTTCCCGGGCGACTTGAACCCCAGGAAATGCCCGGCGAGCAGCAGGTGCCCGGTGGACGATACCGGGATGAATTCAGTGAGCCCTTCGAGGAGACCCAGGAAAAAGACCTGCCAAGTCGACATATTCCGGCCTCCGGGCCATCGATGGGCTGTGCTGGCACCGGTTTAGGCAGGGGCAGGCGGATTCGCGAACGCGCCGTGATGTCTCACTTGATGGCGGCTCGAGCCGGGCGCGTCGTCACAGCACGTTGTGCTGCCCGTCGCAAAACGGCTTGTCGTCGGACATCTTGCAGCCGCAGAGGTTGAAGGTGCCGGTGCTCTCGGCGACGAACTTCACGGGCTCGATCCCCGAGCCCTTGTGCGAGCCGTCGCAATAGGGCTGGCGCTTGGAGAGGCCGCAGGCGCACCAGAAGTAGGCTTTGCCCTCCTGCAGCTCCACTTGATAGGGGCCCTTCTGGGCTACTTTCGGCTCGCTCGACATAGGTCCTCGCTCGTCTCGCGTCATGGCGCACGGTCAGCGGCAGAGAATAGGGTGAGTGGCGCCCAAACTGCAATGGCGGTCATCATGGCACTGATCGGGGCCTGAACGAGCTCAGGCCTGCTCGAGCTCCACCAGAGTTCCGCAGAAGTCCTTGGGGTGCAGGAAGAGCACGGGCTTGCCGTGGGCGCCGATGCGCGGCTCGCCGCTGCCGAGGACGCGCGCGCCGTCACCCTTCAGCTTGTCGCGGGCGGCGATGATGTCGTCGACCTCGTAGCAGATGTGATGGATGCCGCCGTCAGGATTGCGCTCGAGGAACTTGGCGATCGGTGAGCCCTCGCCGAGTGGTTCCAGCAGCTCAATCTTGGTGTTCGGCAGGTTGACGAAGACGACCGTCACGCCGTGCTCCGGCTGGGGCAGGGGCGCGGTCACCTCGGCACCGAGCGTCGCGCGGTAGACGGCCGTGCTCGACGCCAGATTCTTGACGGCGATGGCGACGTGATTGAGGCGTCCGATCATGGCGGGAGGTCTCGCGGTTGGCGGTCGCGGCTCGACACGAGCAACGGGAGGATCGTGAAGAGCTGGTCTAGCTCAAGCCTTAGTGGCTCACGGGCCGGTAAGCTATCGTTTCCAGCGCGCGGGCTGTCCATTGCGACCTTCGTCGGCGGCAGAGCGGGAAAGGGCGCAGCGCCGCTCGGGCGCGTTACGGCTTCAGGCGGGTGGAGACGGCATCGGCCGGTGTCGTGCCATCCTCGGGGGCGCTGTCGCGTGAGGTTGCAGAG
>DAORNH010000279.1:0-6015 GCA_035440865.1 Hyphomicrobiaceae bacterium
CGACGCCGCGCTGCGTGATCTGCTCGCCGAGCCACATCAGGAACATGGTGCCGCCGACCAGCGTGATCACGGTCGACATGCGGAAGAAGAAACCGGGCTCGAGCACGACGTTGCCGGCCTGGCCGCCGGTCTGCCCCTCGAGGCCGAGCGAGATGCCGTAGGCCTGGAACGTCGCGAGAATGACGGTGAGGTAGCGCGTATACTGGTTGATCTGCTTGCGCCCCTGCTCGCCTTCCTTCTTGAGGGCCTCGAGTCGAGGCGAGACGCTCGACATCAGCTGCATGATGATCGAGGCGGAGATGTAGGGCATGATGTTGAGCGCGAAGATCGCCATGCGCTCCACGGCACCACCCGCGAACATGTTGAGCATGCCGAGGATGTTGTTCGCGTTGTTCTGGAACTGCTGCGCGAAGGCTGCCGGATTGACGCCCGGGATCGGGATGTAGGTGCCGAGCCGGTAGACGAGCAGGGCAAGCACGGTGAAGAGGAGGCGCCGCTTCAGCTCCGTCGCCTTCGAAAAGGCACCGAAGTTGAGGTTGGAGGCCAATTGCTCTGCGGCGGAGACCATGTCGCGCTATCCCGAGATCATTTCAGGCAAGCGCCACGATTGGCGCCTGCCTGCGGTTTTGTGTCCGAACGTGCGTTCCAGTCAACCGGCGTCCCAGTCAATGCCGCAGTCGCAATCGCGCCGCAACGGCGCGAGGCCTCAGTCCTCGGCAGCGCCGCCGCCCTTCTTGACCTGCTTCGCCTTCTTGGCAGCGGACTTGGCGCGCTTGGCCTCGTCGGCGGGGAGTACCTTGCGCTCGATCACCGTGACGGAGCCGCCGGCCTTCTCGACCGCGGCCTTGGCCGAGGCCGTCGCATGATCGACGGTGATCGAGAGCTTCGCCTTGAGCTCGCCGTCGCCGAGGAGGCGAAGACCGTCGTGGGCACGGCGCACAAGCCCTGCTGCCACCAGTGCCGCATTGTCGACCGGCTTTGTGGCGTCGAGGCGGCCTTCGTCGATCGCTTTCTGCAGGGCGCCGACATTCATCTCGTTGAAGCGACGGCGGTCCATAGTGTTGAAGCCGCGCTTCGGCAGCCGGCGGAAGAGCGGCATCTGGCCGCCTTCGAAGCCGCCGAGGCGGACACCGGTACGTGCCGTCTGGCCCTTGCCGCCGCGGCCGCCCATCTTGCCCATGCCCGAGCCGATGCCGCGACCGATCCGGACGCGCTCTTTGCGCGAGCCCGGGTTGTCCTTCATACCATTGAGCCGCATGGGCTTGCTCCTCGAGCCGGTGACCCTCTGGGTCAGGCCTTTTTGTCATCCACGACCCGCACCAGGTGCGGGAGGCTGTCGATCATGCCGCGCACAGCCGGAGTGTCCTCCAGCGTCGAGCGGCGACGGATCTTGTTGAGCTTCAGGCCGATAAGCGTCTGACGCTGGACCTCGGGCCGCCGGTTGGGGCTCGCGTACTGCTCGATCGTGACGGTCTTGCCGCCCGGCTTCTTGGTCGTCATGTCACGTCACCTTTCGGGAGTTCAGGCGGCGTCCGGGCCGCCGGCCTCGGTCTGGGCAGCCTCGCCCTGGCCGGCCTGGTCACGGCGGCGGGAGATGATCTCCGAGACCTTCTTGCCACGGCGGGCCGCGACGGCACGCGGATTTTCCTGGTGCTTTAGCGCATCGAACGTCGCGCGCACCATGTTGTACGCATTCGTCGAGCCGGTGCTCTTTGAGACGACGTCCTGCACGCCGAGCATCTCCAGGACCGCGCGAACGCGACCGCCAGCGATGATGCCCGTGCCCGGGGGCGCCGAGCGCAGCGTCACCTTGCCGGCGCCGTGATGGCCAACGCTGTCGTGATGCAGGGTCCGCTTGTCGCGGAGCGGCACGCGGATGAGGGCGCGGCGCGCGCCCTCGGTCGCCTTGCGGATCGCCTCCGGCACCTCGCGCGCCTTGCCGTGACCGAAGCCGACGCGGCCCTGCTTGTCGCCGACGACGACGAGTGCCGCGAAGCTGAAGCGCTTGCCGCCCTTGACGACCTTCGTCACGCGGTTGATGTGCACGAGCTTCTCGGCGAACTCGTTGTCGCGGTCGTCGCGATCGCGATCACGGTCTCTGGATGGATTGCGTGCCAAGGACTTGATCCTTTCCTCAGAAGCTCAAGCCGCCGGCACGGGCGGCATCCGCCAGCGCCTTGACCCGGCCGTGGAATTTGTAGGCGCCACGATCAAACGTGACCTCCTTGACGCCGGCCTTGATCGCCCGCTCGGCGATCATCTTGCCGACCTCGGTCGCCGCGGACTTGTTGCCGCCGGACTTGATCCGGCCGCGCACGTCCTTCTCGATGGTCGAGGCCGACGCGAGCGTCAGCCCCTTCGCATCGTCGATGACCTGGGCATAGATGTGCAGATGTGAACGGTGCACGGAGAGCCGGGGCCGGCCAGCCGCCACCTTCTTGAGCGTGCGGCGGACGCGGGCCCGCCGGCGCTGGAATTGGGAATCGTGGGCGCTCATCGCGGTCTCTCGAGGTTACTTCTTCTTGCCTTCCTTCTTCAGGATGTACTCACCCTGATAGCGGATGCCCTTGAGCTGGTAAGGCTCGGGCTTCTTGAAGGCGCGGATTTCGGCGGCCACCTGGCCGACCTTCTGTTTATCGATCCCGGTGATCTGGATCTGCTCCTGTTTGGCGCCTGCAATCTTGACCTCGACGCCAGCAGGAATCTTGTAGGTGATATCGGAGGCGAAGCCGACCTGGAGGTTCAGGTCCTTGCCCTTCATCTGCGCGCGATAGCCGACGCCGTGGATCTCGAGCGTGCGCGAGTAGCCGTTCTGCACGCCCACGATGTTGTTGGCGATCAGCGTGCGAGACATGCCCCACATGGAGCGCGCCGTCTTAGAATCCTCGCGCGGCGTGAGCGCAATTCCGGCCGCCGTCTTCTCGACCTTCAGCTCCTCCGGCATGTCGAGAGCGAGCTCGCCCTTCGGGCCCTTCAACGTAACCTTCTGTCCGGCGACCGTCGCTTGGACGTTGGCTGGCACAGGTACCGGGCGTTTGCCGATTCGGGACATGTCGTCATTCCTTTCAGGGCGCAGGCGCGCTCAGAACACGTTGCAGAGGATCTCGCCGCCAACGTTGGCCTCGCGTGCGCGCTGATCCGACATCACGCCCTTCGGCGTCGACAGGATCGCCACACCGAGGCCGTTCGCGACAGCCCTGAGATCGCTTACCGGCGAGTACACGCGGCGGCCTGGCGTCGACACGCGCTTGATCTCGCGGATGGCCGGCGCGCCGTTGTTGTACTTGAGCTCGATGTCGAGCATCGGCATCTCGCCCTTGCGATCGACGCGCGAGTAGCCGCGGATATAGCCTTCCTCTATGAGCACGTCGAGGACACGCACGCGCAGCATCGATGCCTGGCACTCGACCTTCGGGCGGCGGCGCATCTGCGCATTGCGGATGCGCGTCAGCATATCGCCAAGCGGATCGTTCATAGACATTGCGACCTCGCCCTTACCAGCTCGACTTGACCATGCCGGGGATCAGCCCCTGGCTCGCCAGCTCGCGCAACTGGTTGCGGCAGAGCTTCAGCTTGCGATAGTAGCCGCGCGCTCGGCCGGTGAGCTCGCAGCGATTGCGGATCCGCGTCGCTGACGAGTTTCTCGGCATCTCGGCAAGCTTCAGGCGGGCGGCGAAGCGCACCTCCATCGGCTTCGACTTGTCGTTCGCAACGTCCTTCAGGCGCTGGCGCTTGGCTGCAAACTGCTTCGAAAGCTTGCGCCGGCGATTGTTCTTCTCGACTGAGCTGATCTTGGCCATCTGACCTCCTGGAACCCACTTTTCGTATCGACGACGAAGTTAGGTCCTAGCTTCGGAACGGGAAATACATGCTCTTGAGGAGCTCGCGCGCCTCATCATCCGATCGCGCGCTTGTGCACACGATCACGTCCATGCCCCACACCTGGTCGACCTTGTCGTAGTCGATCTCGGGGAACACGATGTGCTCCTTGAGGCCCATCGAGAAGTTGCCGCGGCCGTCGAAGCTTGCAGGATTGAGCCCGCGGAAGTCCTTCACGCGCGGCAGCGCGATGGTGACGAGGCGATCCAGAAACTCATACATGCGAACGCCCCGCAGCGTCACCTTGGCGCCGATCGGCATGTTCTCGCGCACCTTATCGGTGGCGATCGCCTTGCGAGCGCGTGTGATCACGGGCCGCTGGCCGGCAATCAGCGCGAGGTCGCCTGCCGCGTTGTCGACCTTCTTGCGGTCGGCCACGGCCTCGCCCACGCCCATGTTGAGCACGATCTTCTCGAGTCGGGGAACCTGCATCGAGTTCTTGTAGGAGAACTTCTCGGTCAGGGCCGCGCGCACCACATCCTCGTAGTGCTTCTTCATGCGCGGCTTGTAGTCCTTGGGACGGGGCTTAGGCGCCGGCTTCTCGGCGGCCTCGGCCTTGGCCGGACCTTTGCCTTTGCCCTTACCCTGCTCCGGCTTGCCCTTGCCGCCCTCCTTCTGGGGACGGGCCGGCTTCTCGCCCTCGGGCTTCTCTTTGTCGGCCATGGCTTACTTCGTCTCCGGAATGATCTCGCCCGAGCGCTTGGCGAAACGGACCTTGCGGCCGTCATCGAGGAACTTGAAGCCGACGCGCGTGGGCTTGCCGTCCTTCGGGTCCTCGAGCGCCAGATTCGAGAGGTCGATCGGCGCCTCTTTCGAGATGATGCCACCTTCGGAGCGCGCCGACTGCTTGGTGTGACGGCGCACGATATTCACGCCACGGACCAGTGCGCGGTTCTCGCGCGGGATCACCTCGAGCACCTCACCGTGCTTGCCCTTGTCGCGGCCCGTCAGCACGATGACGTGGTCGCCCTTCTTGATCTTGAGGGACGCCATTACAGCACCTCCGGCGCGAGGCTGACGATCTTCATGTGGTTCTTTCCGCGAAGCTCGCGCGTGACGGGGCCGAAGATGCGGGTGCCGACCGGCTCGCCCTGCGCATTGATCAGCACGGCTGCGTTTCGATCGAAGCGGATCAGCGACCCGTCCGGGCGGCGGATGCCTTTCGCCGTGCGCACGATCACGGCCTTCATCACCTGGCCCTTCTTGACGCGACCGCGCGGGATCGCCTCCTTGACCGTCACGACGATCGTGTCGCCGACGGTTGCATATTTGCGCTTGGAGCCGCCGAGCACCTTGATGCACTGAACCCGCCGTGCGCCGGAATTGTCGGCGACGTCGAGGTTGCTCTCCATCTGGATCATGGCTCGATCCTTTCACCCTTCACGCCGCCGCAGCGGCACATCTCGTTGGAGCGGCCGAGGCCGCCCGCCTCAAGCCGGCGTCTTCAGCACAACCCAGCGCTTGTTCTTGGAGATCGGCGCGCTCTCCTCGATGCGCACCACGTCGCCGACCTTGAACGTGTTGGTCTCGTCGTGGGCGTGATACTTCTTCGAGCGGCGAACGGTCTTCTTGAACAGCGGGTGGGTAAAGCGACGCTCGACCTCGACGACGATCGTCTTGTCGTTCTTGTCGGACACCACGACGCCCTGCAGGATGCGCTTCGGCATTGATCGAACTCCTTAAGCGCCGGCCGCAGGCGCGGGGCCGCGCTTCTGCCGGGCAATGGTCATGATCCGCGCGATGTCCCGCCGGACCTGGCGGACGCGCGATGTGTTCTCGAGCTGGCCCGACACCGCCTGAAAGCGCAGGTTGAACTGCTCCTTCTTCAACGCGAGCAGCTGGTCGTCGAGCTGATCGAGCGTCATCGTCTTCAGATCACTTGCCTTCATCGAACATCGTCCTTTGTCGTGCGGCCGCGCCGGGCGTCCAGCGAAATCGTCAGGTGAGCCGCGTCACGATGCGCGTCTTGATCGGCAGCTTTGCCGCGCCGAGCAGCAATGCCTCGCGGGCGATGTCGTCGGCAACGCCGTCGATCTCGAAGATGATGCGACCCGGCTTCACGCGCGCGACCCAGAGCTCGGGCGAGCCCTTGCCAGAGCCCATGCGGACCTCGGCGGGTTTCTTCGTTACCGGCAC
>DAORNH010000279.1:6025-6256 GCA_035440865.1 Hyphomicrobiaceae bacterium
AGTAGCGGCCCGCGCGCTTCATGTGGCGCACGATTGCCCGGCGCATCGCCTCGATCTGGCGCGCAGTGAGACGCTCCGGCTCGACGGCCTTGAGGCCGTGCGATCCGAAGTTCAGCGTCGTACCGCCCTTCGCAGTGCCGTGAATGCGGCCCTTGAAGGCCTTGCGGAACTTGGTGCGTTTCGGTTGCAGCATCGTCTTCGTCCCTGGTCCGGCCGTAGCAAGACCGGCCT
>DAORNH010000280.1:0-2112 GCA_035440865.1 Hyphomicrobiaceae bacterium
AGCCGCATGATCGCCACCGGTCCACGACAAGACTGCGCCGCACGATTCCTACCCGCCTGCCGCGCATCTGCCTAGGTCGCTCCGGGTTGCTGCTGAGTAACAGCACATGAAAAGGCCATTCGCCTTCGCTCACCTGAGTGCAAGTCTTGCCAAGTCTTCAAGCGACGTGATCCGGTGCTGCGGCTCACCACCCGGTTTCACGGTCGCGCTCGTGTGGATGCGCAAGGGCCGCTCGATCCACACCGTCGTCCAGCCGAGCGCATTCGGTGCGACGAAGTCCTTCGCGAGATTGTCGCCGACATAGACGAAGCGGTCGCCGGGCCGGCCCATGCGCCCGGCGATCACCTCGAAGGCGCGCGGATGCGGCTTGAAGAAGGCGCGATCGGGCCCGAGCGCATCCGTGTAGACGATCTCGGCAAAGCGGGGCGCGATGCCGAGTCCCGCGACCTTGCTCTCTTGCATCGCGAGCGTACCGTCCGTGATGAGCCCGATCGGTCCGAGAGCGCCGAAATGGTCGAGCGCCATCTCGGCGTCCGGGTAGAGCGCGAGCTTCGGCTGGTTGTGGCGGTACGCTTTGCGTAATCCAGCGAGGTCGTCGGCGGTGTGGTCGGGTTTCTTCGCGGCGAGTGCCATGGCGAAGAGTTGGCCAAGGTGGCCTTCATCGAGAAGACGCGTCATGTCGTCGCCGAGACCCGTGATGCCGAGCGCCTGCTCCGCCCAGGCACCCGCCGCCTGAAATCCGGCAACCGCGAAATCGCGCTCGGGGTAGAGCGTATCGTCGAGATCGAAGATGACGCGCAGCCCGCTCACGACGACGAGCCCTTCGGCAGCGTCGGCAGCACGCTCTTCACGATCGAGGCGTCGAGCGCCTCGTACTCGTGGTAGCGGATCACTTCGTAGAGGCGCTTGCGCGTTTGCATGCGATCGAGTTGCGGCGCGGTCGTGCCGTCGCGCGCGAGATCGCGGTAGAAGCCTTCCATCGCGAAGGCCGCGATGCGGAGCGAGGAGACAGGCCAGATGACGATCTTCACGCCGATCCGCTCGAGCGCCTCGGCGGTCATCAGTGGTGTGCGGCCGAACTCGGTCATGTTGGCGAGGACCGGGGCATCGACTGCCTCCACAAACGCTTTGAACTCGTCGAGCGAGGTCAACGCGTCGGCGAACAGCACCTCGGCACCGGCGGATTTGTAGAGCTTCGCGCGCCGGATCGCGCCGGCAACGCCTTCCGAGGCCGCGGCGTCCGTGCGCGCGATTACGACGAGGTGACGAGCAGCCTTGCGCGCGGCAGCGATCTTCGCCGCCATCTGATCGGGCGGAACGAGCGACTTGTCGTTCAAGTGGCCGCACTTCTTCGGCAGCACCTGATCCTCGATATGAACGGCCGCCGCACCCGCCATCTCAAGCTCGCGGACGAGGCGCATGGCGTTGAGCGCCTCGCCATACCCCGTATCGCCGTCGACGATCAGGGGCAGGTCTGTTGCCCGTGCGATCGAGCGGACGACGCCAGCGAGTTCCTCGATCGTCAGGATGCCGAGGTCGGGCAGCCCCATGCTGGCCGTCACCGCCGCGCCCGAGACATAGAGCGCCTTGAATCCCGCCTCCTTGGCAAGGAGCCCGGCCATCGCGTTGTGCGCGCCGGGCGCCCGTACGATCCCTTGGCGCCCCATGAACGCTCGCAGGTGATCCCCCGCCCGCTCGAGCCCGGTCCCCGCCGCTTCGAGCCCACCTCTTTCGAGCCCACCTCTTTCGAGCCAAGTCGACATTCGTGTGCTCCCGCTTCGCCCTGCGCACGCTGCCTACGGCGCCCAGTTGTGTACCCGTGCGACACGGGCAAACGCCATGGCGGCATTACCGAGCATCTTGCCGCGCAACGTAGCCAGGGCCACCGTGCGAATGACTTCCGGATCGACCAGGGGTCGTTTGACGATGCCTCTCGGCATCTCCATGAACTCCGGGACGATCGCACAGCCGAGGCCCGCAAGCAGCAGGCCCTTGACCCAGTCCTCCCGTTCGCTCGCGTATGTCACGTTGAGGTCCACCGGCCAATGCCCGTGCTCGGCCTCGAAGTAGTCGTCGAACTCGCAGCCGAGGCGCTGAATATAGCTCTGCCCC
>DAORNH010000280.1:2122-5840 GCA_035440865.1 Hyphomicrobiaceae bacterium
GGCACGGCGCTTTCGCTGGCGAGAATGTCATCCTCTCGCATCGCAATCACATATCGCTCCTTCAACAGCGGACTGACGCCGATTGCCGGCGGATAAGCGGGCCAGGCGGTGATGCCGACATCGATCTGGTCGGCGATCAGCAGCTCGACGATACGGCCGGCGGTCGCATCGACGATCGAGACCTCGAGGTCCGTCACCACCTCCTGCACCCGGGCCAGCATGGCAACGAGGTGGGCAGGCCCCACGGTGCACATGACACCGAGGCGAAGAGTGCTCGCTTGGGCCTCGATGATCTGGGAGGCCTGATTTCGCACCGCAAACAATCCGTGCTCGATCGCCTCGAGCTGCGGCAGGAGCTCGCGTGCGAGCCGCGTCAGCTCGATCTGGCCCGGCCGCCTGAGGAACAGGGCGCCCCCGAGTTCGGCCTCGAGCTTCTGAATTGCGCGTGTGAGCGCCGGTTGCGAGACATTGCACGAGGCCGCCGCGCGCGTGAAATTCAGCTCGCGCACCATCGCAAGAAAGTAGCGGATCTCATGCGTCTCCATGGAACCTCTTCGGCGAGTTCCTGCTCCTGGCACCAGGCTCGGGTCGGCCGACGTCCGCAGACCCGATGCCGGCAGTACTGCGTCTTGTGAGCTCACACTGCAGTCTCCTGAAATGCGCTCCAATCTGCAACTTGATTGTCCAGGTCTCGTCTCCGTTCCATCCGCACGACGGCCCCGCATTGATCACCGCGACATGCGGAGCCAGGCCGGCACCCCATTGCGCACGATGCGCAGGCGGTAGGCCATCCCGGCGCGATCGATCCAACGGACGAGATGGGCGAGGTGGCGGACATTGTTGTCGTCGACACCGACAATGACGTCGCCGACGGCGAGGCCCGACCGCGCCGCAGGGCTGTCCGGCGCTACGCCTGCAACGAAAGCGCCCCGAACGTCGCCGTAGAGTGGATTTCCAAGCGCGATTTCGCTCGCGACGAGGCCGGCGATCGCACCCATCTCAACCGGAAAGGTGAACTCCCGCGCCGGAAGGCGCGTGTCGACGGTCGCGAGCTCGTAGCGCTTGTCCGCACCATTCTGACGCACGACGATCGACAGCATAGTGCCGAGCGGGACCGTCACCACGCGCGTCGTGAATTCCGCGGCGCCGCGCACTGGCTTGCCGGCCACCTCAATCACGATCGCCCCCGGACTGATGCCTGCGGCCGCCGCAGGTGAGCCCGGTACCACTGCCGTGACGATCGCGCCGCGATTGGTGCCCGACATCAACTCGGCCGCCCGCTCGTACGAGAGATCCTCGACGACGAGGCCGGGCGATCCGCGCCGCATCCGTCCGGTACGAATGATCTCGGTCTTGATCACACGTGCCATGTTGATCGGAATGGCAAAGCCGATACCAACGTTGCCGACGGTGCCCGCGGTCGCGGTGTTGATGCCGACGAGCTCGCCGCGGGCGTTAATGAGCGCGCCGCCAGAGTTGCCGGGATTGATGACCGCATCGATCTGGAAGTAGTCCTCGAAGGCCTCGTGCCCTATCTCGGTACGCATGGTCGCGCTGACGATGCCGAGCGTCGCCGTGCCTTCAAGCCCGAACGGGTTGCCGACGGCGGCCACCACGTCGCCGACACGAACCCGGTCCGAATCGCCGATGGGGATCTGGGGAAGGCGCCGCTCCTGGACCTCGAGCACGGCGACGTCGCTGCCGATATCGCGGCCGACCAGCCGCGCGGGCAGGAGCCGCCCGTCCGAGAGCACGACCTCGATCGCAACCGCATCGGCGATCACGTGATGGTTGGTCAGGATGTGGCCATTGGCGGCGTCGACGATGACGCCGGAGCCGCCCGAGCGGGCCCTGATGCGACGCGGCGTGACGACCGTTGCGCCTGGCGTGAGGTCGACTGGTGCAAGCGTCTCGCTCGTCACGCGAACCGTCACTACGGTTGGAATGACGCGCTCCAGCATCGGCGCATAGGACACCCCACTCGCAGGGTCCGGCACGACGCGCGCTGACTTGGCAGGCAGCGGCGCAGCCGCGCCCCGCTTCGGCTCCTGCGCATGGCTGGGCGCATGAACCATCATGAAACACGCTATAGCGAGCCCGATCGTGCGCATGTCGGAACACCTTTGGTGAGCGTTGAGAGTTGATCGTGCACCCGCGATGGGACCGGGAGTGCAGTCCCCGATCCCATCGGCAGGGCCTGAGCTGCATGGCGCCTGGTGGCGTGGCGGCAGTGCCTACTTGCTCATCGCCACCATCGGCGGCACACCCACGCCGCGGGAGGCCACCTCCTCGAAGAACTTGTAGGGATCGAAGCCCGCCTTCATCTTGACGCCGCGCGTGCTGAGCTCGGTGAAGACGTCGTTCGGGTTGAACACGGTCTTGTCGTTCACGGAGCGGCTCGCGAGATCGTCGAAAAACTTCTTGGAGTCGAACCCGGACGGCACGTTCACTGCGCGCGCGGAAATCTCGGCGAAGAACTTGGCGCCGTCGAAGGGCATGGTCGTCATCGGCGGCATGCTGACGCCGCGAGCGGCAAGCTCCTCGAAGAACTTGTTGCCGTCGAAGCCTGCCTTCATGCTCACGCCGCGGGCGGCGAGTTCCGCAAAGAACTCCTGCGCGTTGAACATCTTCTTGGTGCTGGCGCCGCGGCTCGCAATGTCATCGAAGAACTTCTTCGAGTCGAAGCCGGCCGGCACGCTCACGGCCCGAGCGGAAAGTTCGTCGAAGAACTTCTTGCCGTCGAAGGGTGCTGCCTGCTGCGCAACGATCGACGTCGTCGCAGCGAGAAGCCCCAATGTTGCCACGGCGGCCAGATTGAGGAGTTTCTTTCTCATCGATGGTCTCCATTCGAGTTGAACACGTCGAGGCGCCGGGGGAGCGCTTTGAATGCGGCGGCGCCTCCTCAGAACTAGGAGCGAAGCGCCACCAGCTGAAATGCCGTTTGGTCATGATTTCGATACGCGCGCGGCATGGGCGGCGCCGGCTGGCTGACGCAGCAAGGATGGCCATTCACTCGAACGCCGCGCCACTGGCGATGCGGGCCGGAGAGCAGGCGCACCGCTCGATGGACCGGCTTATCGATGGTCCTTGGGTGTGAACACGTACGGAACCAGAGCATCGCGCTCGGGACGGATATCCGATAGGGTTCCGGGTCCGTTTCCACGGCCGTATTCGTGATCGACGTTCGAAAGGCACTCGATGCTCGCCCGCCTGCTCCGGATCGCCCTTGCTCTCGCCGCTCTCTTGGCTGCGCCGTTGCCTGCATCAGCGGGACCGAGCGATGTGGTCATCATCGTCGCAAACGAGAGTTACGCGGCCCCCGTCCCGAAGGTCGAGTATGCGCTCCGCGATGCCGAGGCCATGCAGAAAGCCGCACGCGAGGTGCTGGCTGTGCCGCCCGAGCGCATCATCGTGCTGCGCAATCTCACACATGCGGGACTCGCCGCCTGGTTCGGCACCGCCGGCGAGGGCGGACCCGAGCTCGAGCGGCTGAAGTCGCGCCTGACGCGCACCTCGACGATCACCTTCTTCTATTCGGGCCACGGCATGCCGGCACGCCGGTCACAGGCGAGCGAGGCCGAGGCATTCCTCCTCCCCGTCGATACCACCCCCGCGCTCGCGGCCCGATTCGGCATCGCGGTCAGCGACATCCGCAAGGCGCTGCTCGCCGCCCAGCGCGCCAGATCGCCCGAAGGTCAGGTGGTGATCTACCTCGATG
>DAORNH010000280.1:6041-6247 GCA_035440865.1 Hyphomicrobiaceae bacterium
GCCGATGCGAACCGCGATGGCGCGGTCTCCGCGCGCGAGCTCACCGACTTCGTCACACGCCGCATCGACCAGCGGTTGACGCACCTGTTTCCGGCCGAGCGCCGCCACCAGACGCCGACCCTCCTCGGCGATGCCGCCTCCCGCCTTGCCATGATCACGCCCGCGACGCCGAAGCGCGACCAGGACGCCGAGGCGCGCCTCCTCGC
>DAORNH010000281.1:0-328 GCA_035440865.1 Hyphomicrobiaceae bacterium
GATCGACATCGGCGTTGCGAGGCCGAGCGCACACGGGCAGGCGATGATGAGCACGCTGACGGCGGCGACGACGGCGTAGGCAAGCGACGGCGTCGGCCCGAGCGCCAGCCAGACGAGGAAGGCGAGGACCGCGATCGCCACCACGACCGGCACGAAGTAGCGCGCGATCGTATCGGCGCGGTCCTGCATAGGCGCGCGGCTGCGCTGCGCGGAGGCGACCTCGGCGACGATGCGCGAGAGCAGGGTCTCGGCGCCGACGCGACGGGCCTCCATCACGAACGAGCCCGTCCGATTGACGGTACCGCCGGTGACGGATGCGCCCGGCGCC
>DAORNH010000281.1:389-6235 GCA_035440865.1 Hyphomicrobiaceae bacterium
CCGTCGACCGGCACGGCCTCGCCCGGCCGCACGCGGAGACGGTCGCCGGCTTTCACCGAGGCGAGCGGTACATCGGTGTCTTCGCCGCCATCGGCAACACGACGCGCTGTCTTAGGTGCGAGGTCCATGAGCGCACGTAAGGCCTCGCCGGTGCGGGCGCGAGCGCGCAGCTCCATCACCTGCCCGGCGAGCACGAGCACGATGATCACCGCCGCGGCCTCGAAGTAGACGCCGACGAGGCCGCGGTGATCGCGGGCCGCTGCCGGAAAGAGCGCCGGCGCGATCACCGCGACGATGCTGTAGAGGAGTGCGGCGCCGACGCCGAGGCCGATCAGCGTCCACATGTTCGGGCTGCGGTTCCTGAACGAGGCAAGCGCCCGCTCGAAGAATGGCCGCCCGCACCAGGCGACGATCGGCAGGGCGAGAGCAAGCTCCAGCCATTGCGAGAGGCGCGGGGCGATCCAGCGGTGGAGCGGCAGGCCGACGTGCGGCCCCATGGCGATCAGGACGAGCGGGATCGCCAGCGCCGCGCCGACCTTCAGTCGCTTCTTGAAATCGATGAGCTCGGGGTTCGGGCCGGCGTCGGCGAGAGGCACGCCGATCGGCTCGAGCGCCATGCCGCAGACCTTGCAAATGCCGGGGCCGTCCTGCTCCTGACCTGGGCACATAGGGCAAGCATAGATCGTGCCGGCGGGAATGGACGTGGCCTCCGCCTCGGCGGCCTTGGCCTTCGTGGCCGGATCGAGGTAGCGGGCGGGGGCGGCGGCAAAGCGCGTGCGACAGCCGTTGCAGCAGAAGAAGTAGGTCGTCCCGGCGTGCTCGTGCGTCGGCGTATCGGGCTTGGGCTCGACGCTCATGCCGCAGACGGGATCGATCTTTTTCAGCCCGCCCATCGCGGCCGCCGGGGCGTGCCCGGTGCCATGGCCAGCGCCATGTCCGCATAGTGGGCCGTGTGACTGCATGGCGTGGCTCTCTGATCGCCGGAGTTCGGTAGACGGGTACGGCTTCGAGGGACCACAATGCGGGGCTTGTCGGCCTGATCTCGGTCAATCCGGCCCGCTATTCGATGTCTTCCACCTCGATGCCGCTACCGCCCTTGATGCGCTGCGAGAGCGCCGCCTCGATAAAGGCATCGATATCGCCGTCGAGGATGCCGGAGATGTTGGAGCTCTGCACGCCAGTGCGCAGGTCCTTGACCATCTGATAGGGCTGCATGACGTAGGAGCGGATCTGGCTGCCCCAGCCGACCTTGACCTTGGAGGCGGCCTCGGCGGCGGCCTTCTCCTCCTTCTTTTTCAGTTCGATCTCATAGAGGCGCGCCTTCAAGCGCTTCCAGCCGACCTCGCGGTTCTGGTGCTGCGAGCGCTGGTCCTGGACGACGAAATTGAGGCCCGAGGGCTTGTGGAAGAAGCGGACGGCCGATTCGGTCTTATTGACATACTGGCCGCCTGCGCCGCCCGAGCGCTGCGTCGTGATCTCGACGTCGGCGGGGTTTATCTCGATCTCAATGTCGTCGTCGACGACGGGGTAGACCGCGACGCTCGCAAAGCTCGTATGGCGCCGCGCGTTGGAATCGAACGGCGAGATGCGCACGAGGCGGTGCGTGCCCGCTTCCGTCTTCAGCCAGCCGAAGGCGTTCTCGCCCTTGATCTCCAGGAGCACCGACTTGATGCCGGCCTCCTCGCCGTCGCTGCGGTCGAGCAGGCTAACCTTGAAGCCGCGCCGCTCCGCCCAGCGTGTGTACATGCGCATGAGGATCGAGGCCCAGTCCTGGCTCTCCGTGCCGCCTTCGCGCGCATGCACCTCGAGGTAGGTATCGAGGCCGTCCGCTTCGCCTGAGAGCAGCGCCTCGACCTCGCGCCGCTGCACTTCAATCGCGAGCTTGGCGAGTGCCGCCTCGCCCTCGGCGACTGTTGCCTCGTCCTTCTCGGTCTCGCCGAGTTCGATGAGTGTCAATGCATCGTCACGGCCGCGCTCGAGCGACTTGTAGCCGTTGACCGCGCGCTCCAGCATCTCGCGCTGGCGCATTACCTTCTGGGCGCGCTTCGGATCGTTCCAGAGATTGGGGTCCTCGGACTGCTGGTTGAGTCCGGCGAGGCGCTGCTCTGCCGTCTCCCAGTCAAAGTGACCTCCGTAGGAGGCCGAGCGAGCCGTCGATATCGGCAATCAGCTTCTGGGCTTCGGCGCGCATGGGGGGCTCCGCAGTGAAAACGATGTTTCGCTGCATATAGGCGCGGCAAGGCCCACTGTAAACGTGGCCGGCTGCCTCGCGAGGCGGAGCGGGACCGCTGTGGTCGGCAGCCGGCTCAGAAGAAGTTGAAATCGTCCGCCGAGAGCTGTGCCACGCTGACATGCACCAGCTGGATGCGGTCGGCGCCCGAGAAGATGACCGTATCGGTGCCCATCTGCTGCGATGCCGCGAGAACTGCCGAAAAGCTCGAGAAGATCGACGTGCTGAAGCTTATGATGTCGTGGTTCGCGCCGGCATTGGCGCCGAATCCGTAGATCACGTCCTGGCCGTAGCCCGGGCCCTCGTAGACGAAGCCGTCGTTATCGAGGGCGGCGAAATCGGTGCTCGAGCCGAACAACGTGTCGTTGCCCCTGCCGCCGACAAGCACGTCGTTGCCGGAATTGCCGAGGAGCGAATCATTGCCGTCGCGGCCGAAGATCGTGTCGCCGCCGGCGCCGCCGTAGATCGCGTTCACGCCGTCCGAGCCGAGCAGAATGTCGTCGAAGCTCGTGCCGATCATGCCGTCGACGGCATTGTAGGTGTCGCCCGCGGCCTCGCCTGTATTGGCGGCCGGCGCGAGGAGGTCGGCGCGTACTCCCGACGTCGCGCCCGCGTAGGTCACGAAGTCGTAGCCGGTGCCGCCGTCGAGATGATCGCCGCCGACGCCGCCTGCCAGGAAGTCCGTGCCGTCGTTGCCGAACAGCGCATCGTTGCCGCCGCGGCCTTCGAGCGTATCGTCGCCGGTGTGGCCGTAGATCGAGTTGAAATCGTCGTTGCCGCGGAGCGTGTCGCCGTGCGTCGAGCCGATCAGCCCTTCGACGAAGAAGAGCTGGTCACCTGCGGCATCGCCGCCTGCGTTGGCAGCATTGTTCATGAGATCGACGGTCACGCCGGCCGCCGAGCCCGCATAGACCGCGAAGTCGAAGCCGGTGCCGCCGTCAATGTGGTCACCGCCGAGGCCGCCGTTGAGGCTGTCGGTGCCGTCGTTGCCGAAGAGGGCATCCGCATTGCCGCGCCCCTCGATCGTGTCGTTGCCGGAGTTGCCGTAGATCGAGTTGAAGGCGTCGTCACCGCGCAGCGTATCGGCATGAATCGAGCCGTTGAGCCCTTCGATTCCGGAGAGTTGATCGCCCTGCGCGTCGCCACCGGCATTGGCGGCACTATTCATGAGATCGACAGTGACACCTGCGGCTGACGACGCGTAGATCGCGAAGTCGAAGCCGGTGCCGCCGGCGAGCGTATCGCCACCGAGCCCGCCGATCAGCACGTCTCCGTCTCCGAGCCCGGAGAGGGTGTCGGCGCCGGCCGTCCCGACGATCGTCTGCCCGCCGTTGCCGCCGGTGAGCGAGAGGCCCGTCAAACCGAGCCCTTCGATGCGCGAGACCGGGCCGTTCACAGTCACGGACGTTGAGGACAGCAGCGTGTTGCCGTTGACGATATCGATCTTGGCGTTGGTCCCGGCGGCGAAGGTGCCGGTGGCGGTCACGGGTGCGCTGAGGCCAGCGCCCGAGAACGTGAGCGTTTGCGCGCCGGCCGCGAGCCCGAGCGTATAGCCGCCACTCGCAGCCGACGTGGTGCTCGCCGAGGTCGTCGAGAGCACAAGCGTGCCGAGGCCTTCGCCCGGTGTGTAGAAGCGATTTGCGTCGCTGTCGGTGTAGGCGGCGCCGAGGATGAACACGGCTGGGCCCGAATTGCGGCGACCGAAGTCCTCGGTGATGACCAGCGGGCCGACCGCCGTTGCCGGGTTGCTTTCCCCGACGATGGCGATGCCGACCTCGCGGAACCCCGAGCTCATGATGTTCACGCGATGACCGGCGCCCGCCTGCATGCCGTCCGGCCCCGGACCCCAATCGACCATGAAGCCGGCGTGGCCATAGATGACGCTGTCGGAATAGGCGTAGATGTTCTCGCCGGCCGAGTTCCAGCCGGTATAGCCCGCATTGGTGAGGCGCGTGCCGAGGCCAGGCTCGCCGGGGAGTTGGTGCTCCTGGGCATCCGCCGTGATCATCGCAGTATTGTGCAGGGCCGAGGCGTCGTGGATGTTCGAATTCCAGGCGAGTGGCTGCGTGGGGGTGAGCGCCTGGTAAGCAGCAAGCAGTGCGGCCCCATTCACACCAAAGAACGATATCGCATTGGAGATGTCCGGATCACTCGAGGCGAGCGGCGAATACGAAGTGATGTAGCGCGCGGCATTCGCGATCGGGTTGAGGCGCGCCTCGTTGACCAGCTCGAGCATGTACTGCTCGAGGTTCGATGGCAACGCCATGGGAAACTCCGCACAAGAAGACTTGATCCTGTCACGTCGTAACCATAAGCCTTTGATATCAATGCTCCCCTAATACCGGCGACAGTGTTTTACTCACGCAAAGATTGCGGCAATCAACTTTAGCGACCTGTGATTGAGGTGCGTCTTTTTCGTCGCTTCGGCGGGACAAGTGTCGCCGCCTTGAACTGATGGCTTGTATTCGCCGGTGCTGAATGGATAATCCGACTGCGCCCGCGATTTGGAGTTTCCTAGCCTCGAGGTGGATCGGGCGAACGCGAGTGCGCTGTCCGAGACATTGGACAGCCGGTAACGCGACACGCGGGCAAGCGCCGTGATGGGCGCCGGGGCGGAGCGTGAACTGCAAGTGATGCGGCGTGTGCGTGCGTCCCGGAACGGTCCGGGTCAACGAGGTGATTCATGCCGTCGATCGACATCGTTCTGTCGGAGCGCATCTGTCGAGCACGCAATGCTCTGCGCCTCGCCGTCATCGCCGTCACGAGCCTGCTGCTCGCGCCGGTAAGTGCGCAGGCAGAAGGTTGCCGCGCAGCCGATGGCGGGCTTGGCGTCTCGCGCATCGTCGAGATCGACCCGAAGTCCGGGCCGCTCTACGGCCACCTCTCCCGCTACGAGAAGGAGCCCGCGTTCCTCGCGCCGAAGGAGGTCGTGCTGACCTTCGACGACGGCCCGGCGCCCGGCCTCACCACCTCGATCCTCGAGACACTCGATCGATTCTGCACCAAGGCGACGTTTTTCGTGGTCGGCCAGATGGCGCTCGCGACGCCCGACGGCGTCGGCCAGATCATCGCGCGCGGACATACGCTCGGCACGCACACCTGGTCGCATCCGATGAACATGCCGAGGCTCACGCTCGATCGCGCGCGCAATCAGATCGAGAGCGGCTTCGCGGCCGCGGCCATCGTCTCGAAGGGGCAGGTCGTGCCGTTCTTCCGCTTCCCGGGGCTGTCGGATTCGCCGGCGCTGCTCGCCTATCTGCAGGACCGAGGCATCGCGACCTTCACGGTCGACGTGGTCTCCAACGATTCCTACATCGCCGATCCGCAGCGCCTCATCCATTTGACCTTCGAGCGGCTCGAGGCGCAGGGGCGCGGAATTCTCCTCTTCCACGACATCAAGTCGGTGACGGCCCGCGCCCTGCCGACGATCCTCGCCAGGCTCAAGGAGCGTGGCTACAAAGTCGTGCATCTGAAATCGAGCCGCACCTATGAGCCGCTGCCCGAGTACGTCGCAAGCGTGAGGAAAAGCGCTGAAAGCGCGCGCAATGCCAAGCGGCTGCTGCCGTTCTTCGCGGCGGCCGGCGTCGGCGACGGCAGCGACGCGCCGGCGCCTCTC
>DAORNH010000282.1:0-6214 GCA_035440865.1 Hyphomicrobiaceae bacterium
GTGCACGCGGGCGCGCCTCGCCTCGGGAATTGCGCCGGTCGCGCAGCTGCTCCGTCTCGATCTCCTCGGTGTGCCGCTGGCGCGGCCTCAGTCCGCAAAGGCCACCAGCGCAAACGGTGGCACCGGGCTCAATCACGAGGATGAGGCCGATGCTATGGGTGAGGCGCCGCGCGGTCCGCCGCCGCTTGCCAATGGCCGTAACGTCCAGCCGCCACCGGCACCGCCTCACTTGGCCGAGCCATCGATCGCGCCTGCCCGCCCCGCCTCAGGCGGTCCGCCGCCGCTGCCGCCGATCCCCGCGACGCCGACATTGCGTGCCGATCTCGACAATCCCGATCAGCTCGTGCCGCTGCCGCCGTCTGCGGCCTTCTCTGACTGGACAGGCCTCTTCGGCGCTCAGGCTGCGCAGCCGGCAGCGCCGCCTGCCGCGCCGGCAGCCGACGAGGAGGCGCGGCCCGACGACCTCCCGCTCTCGGTGCTCCTCGACGAGAACAGCTCGAACGCCTCGAGCATTCTCGCCGGACGCGAGCTCAAGGCCCGCAAGCGCCCGATCACGCTCAACCGCGATGTCCTGAAGCGCCACGCGGCCGTGCTTGGCGGCTCGGGCTCGGGCAAGACGACACTTGCCCTCTCGCTCATCGAGCAGCTTCTGCTGCGCGGCGTGCCGGCGATCCTGATCGACCGCAAGGGCGACCTCTGCTCCTACGCCAACCCGGAGGTGTGGCGGCACATCGACGACGAGTGGGGCGAGCGGCGCGGCGACCGCGAGAAGCTCGCCGACGCGATCGACGTCGCCGTGTACACTCCGGGGCGTTCCTCGGGCCGACCGATCTCGATCACGCTGCTTCCGAACGGCATCGGCGAGCTTCCCGAGCACGAGCAGCAGCTGCTTGCCAACATGTCGGCGGCAGCGCTCGGCGACATGCTGCACCTCAAGAATTCGGCGATGCACCAGAAGCAGTCCGGCACGCTCTCAGTCGCCTTGAAAATCCTCGGCTCCCGCTACAAGCGCGAGGTGATGCTCGCCGACCTCATCCACCTGCTGGAGGACGAGGATCCCGAGCTCACCGATCTCACACAGCGCATGGACCCCTCGGGCCGCGTCCGCCGCGACCTCGTCGCCCAGCTCGACAGCCTCCGCCATCGCAACGCTGTGCTGTTCGAGGGTGGCGGCGAGCCGATGCGCATGGAAGCCTTCCTCGGGCTCGGGTCGTTCGCGAGACTGAACCGCACGCGGCTGTCGATCATCTACACGGGCTTCCTCGGCGACAACGAGAACATCCTGTTCTGGGTCTCGCAGTTCCTCTCCGAAGCCTTGCGCTTCTGCCAGAGGAACCCGAATGACGCGCTGCAGGCCGTCGTCATGCTCGACGAGGCCGACCTCTACATCCCGGCGAACGCGAAGCCCGCGACGGCCGAGCCGCTGCAGAGCCTGCTCAAGCGCGCCCGCTCCGCAGGTCTCGGCATCATGCTCGCCACGCAGTCGCCGGGCGACCTCGACTACAAGAGCCGCGACCAGATCACGAGCTGGTTCATCGGCCGCGTGCGCGAGGATACGGCACTGCGCAAGCTCAAGGCGGCCTTCCAGTCGGAATCGGGCCTCGACCCGGCAGCCGTGCTGCCGCACCAGACCGTTGGCGAGTTCCACCTCGTGCAGGAAGGCTTCGTACGTCCCATGAAGGCGCAGCGCTCGCTCATCAACGCCGAGCAGGTGCCCTTCGACCGCATCGAGCAACTCGCCTACGAGACGAAAGGCCAGGACGAGCGGCAGCTGAAACTGTTCAAGTGAGAGGTGCGTGGGTCGCTCGTGCGCGACGGCCTGCCTCGATCGTCAGGGCCGCGCGCGCCCAGTCATCTCCTCACCGAGCAGGCCCAGTCCTGCGGACTAGCGAGCCCGTCCGACGTCGCCCCCGGTCCCGATCACGCCTTGCACGCGTTACCGTCGTCGATCGACCGTTGGGTGCCTCACGATACTCGCAGCCGCCGCCCGCGGGGATAGCCGCTCGCTTTGCGATTGGGCCACATGACGTAGGTTGGCGCTGAGCGCAGCGAAGCCCAACAACCCAGGATGCGACCTTGGTGTTGGGCTTCGCAGATAACTCAGCCCAACCTACAGCTCCTCCGTCGGGGCCGGCCCGCGCCCCGACACGGGCCGATCCTGACGGCAGAGGGGCTACTCGACCTCGCTGGCACGTCATGGCAAGACCATCGTCGGCATGACCGAGGAGACGCCGATGCACAAGCTGCGAGTGACGGAACGCCGACCTCCCGTGCACCGTCCCGGATTGGCACTGCTGGCTCTTCTCATGATCGCAAGCTGGCCATCTTCTCGCGCACATGCCTGTGCCTGCTGCGTCAACGTCGGTGAGCGCGGCGAGCGCATGCACGCCCTCTCCCAGTTCGAGATCGACGAGCTCACGGGGCTCCGCGCCGTACCGCGCGCCGTCCTGGTCGTCACGGAAGCGTTCCCCGAGGACGTAAAGGGCATCACACGCCCCGCGATGGAGCCCTATATCGCTGCCGGCGGCATCGATGCCGGGCGCTTCCGCGTGACCATCACAGGCGCGGACGGCCGCAAAGGCACGCTGACACTCGCGCTCCCGAAGCGCTTCCTCAGGCGCGAGATCGATGTCCCCCCGCATCCCGACAGCGACGCGGCCAAGACGCGGACGCTCCGCGGCAACGCTACGCTCTACAAGGAGTGGATCTTCTCTGGCGACATCACCGGCGACGGCATCTTCGTCGCGTCGACATTGGCCACCGCCAAAGCCGAGCTCGTGCTGCACGGTCACGGAAATGGCTGCCCGAGCGGCGCTGACTTCCACCACTGGACATTGGTCGTCAAAGGACGCGCGGCATCGTTCAAGCTGCACGGCGGCTTGACGCCACCGCCCGCCCCCAAGCCGAAGTAGTCGCGAGGCGAGGCCGCCTCAACTCACGCCGACGGCCGTACCCGCAGCAGAGCTCAATCCATCAGGATCACGCCGCGCGCTACTTGGCCGCCCTGCATCAGGCGGAAGCCTTCGTTGATCTCGTCGAACTTGTAGGTGCGCGAGATCAGGCTATCGAGGTTGATGCGCCTTTCCATCGCGAGGTCGGCGAGGATGCCGAAGTCGACATTCGGGCGCACCGAGCCGTAGTAGGTGCCCGAAAGGGTCTTCTCGCCGTAGACCATGAGATGCGGCGCGAGCGGCGCCCGCGTCGCGAACGAGGGAATGCCGACGATCACGGCGTGGCCAGCCGGCGCCAGCGCATCGACGATCTGTAGCACCGTCGGCTCCGTGCCGATCGCATCGAAGGCGTAGTCGACGCCGAGCCCGGTGATCTCCATCACCGTCTTGATCACGTCCTGGCGCTTCCCGTTGATGATGTGCGTTGCGCCGAACTGCGTCGCCATCTGCAGCTTGTTGTCGAGGAGGTCGCAGGCGATGATCGTCTTCGCGCCGGCGAGCTTGGCGCCCTGGATCACATTGAGGCCGACGCCGCCGCAGCCGACGACGAGCACGCTCGAGCCCGCCTCGACCTTGGCATGCCGGACCGCCGCGCCGACGCCGGTCGCAACCGAGCAGCCGATGATCGCCGCATGCGTCCAGGGGAGATCCTTGCGAACGGGAACGAGTTGCTCGGCCGGGCACACCGAATACTCCGTGAAGGTGCCGATGCGGGCCATCACGTTCATGGGCGTGCCGTTGAGCTTCACGCGGCTCGTGCCGTCGTGCATCACCCAGCGAGAGGTATCGTTGTGGCCGATGCAGAGCACCGTGCGTCCCCTCGAGCAGTACGAGCAGTGCCCGCAGTTCGAGCGGAACGAGAAGATCACGTGATCGCCCTTCTTCACATTCGTGACGCCGGGCCCGACTTCGACCACCTCGCCCGCCGCCTCGTGACCAAGCACCATCGGCAACGGTAGCGGCCAGTCGCCGTTCATGATGTGCCAGTCGGACATGCAGACGCCCGCGGCCTTGACCTTGACGCGCGCTTCGCCGGCCTTCGGGCCCTCTTGCTCGAGCTCCAGCAGTTCGAGCGGCTTGTTCACTCCAGTGCAGACGGCGGCGCGCGTGCGCATGTGAGGCTCCCCGGGTTCCAGTGACTGCGTCGGTCGGGATCGATAATCCTATGGATGCCGGAACTCGGCAATCGCCCCGCGGCTTGGCAGCTCGTCTCCTTCTGCTTACGGCGAGACGGGGCTCGCCGTGGTAGCATCCGCGAGCACGCCTGCAGCATTGCCGGCGCGGTTCTGCCGATCGGGTTGCGAACCGGCCTCCGCGGGGCGCCCGCGCTTCTCCTTTGCCCGGTCCGACCTGTCTGCCGTCATCACCTCGATCTCGTCGGCGATGCGATAGATGATGCGGCTCGTTGCCGAAAAAAAGCCGGCCGTAGCCCGGAGGTTGTCGGCGAGGGGCCACTGCGTCAGCGCCATGAGCAGGATCGGCAAGGCCAGAGCCGCCGTCAGACCCCGGAACCCGGACTTGATGGCTGTATCGAAGTTTGCTTGCCCGACTCGAATCATGTTAACCATGCGTCCATCTCCGACTCTTATACTATTCGAAGAGATCGATTCGATTGATCTCTATGGGCTGTACGTATCATACGCATAGAACGTACGGACGTCAAGATGCGCTCTTGGCGTCTTTCCTGTTTTGATTTTGTGTGATGGGCGATGCGGCTCAGTGCTCATCTCAGCAAAGTATTGACCACGCCGCGCTATACAGTATGTTCGCTTCAGTAGCGTGAGGGTGCCATGAGCGGTAATGCCATCGATATCGACAAGCTGCTGACGGCATTGACGCCCGAGCGCCGGGAGCTGATGCGCCCCTTGATTGGTCGGCTGAACGAGCTTGACGACGCCGTGGTTGCGGAGGCTCTCCTGTCGCTACTGTCGAGGGAGTTCAGTGCTCAGGACGAAGGTGCCAAGGCGCTCGCAGAGGTGCAGAGGAGCGGCGGCAGCATTCTCGCCATCCGCGAAACGCACCGCGAGCTCGCGACCGAGCTCGCCAGCAAGCTTCTCAATCGTGCGAGCCTGATCGCCGAGAACGTCAAGCGGCTCAATGACGCCGATGCGCCCCGCGCCCCACAGGCCACGGCGAAGCCATCGGACTCCGAGGGCGTGACAGCTCCCCACCGCCAGCCCGCTCCCACCGAAGCATCGTCGCCGACCGACACGCGCATGAATTCGACGCTGCGCAACTACTGGTTCCTGGTGCGCCTGGAGAAAGCGAACGCGCCGATTGCGCGCGCGGTGTTGACCAGCGAGGTCATGCAGCGCGGCTTCTCGCCGAACGGCGACAACGCGGCCGCCACGGCACTCGCCCGTCTCGTCAAGGACGGCTATCTGACCCGTCCGAGAGATGGCTACTTCAGCATCACCGATCTGGGCCGCAAGCACATCGCGGAGCTGAAGGCGAAGATCGAAGAGACCGGTGGCGACGTGCCGACCGTTCCCTCGGCCTGATCCAGCCGACCGCTCACACCAGCATTCTGACCGGCTCCTCGATCATCGCCTTGAAGGCGTTGAGGAGCTCTGCGCCTATGGCGCCGTCGACGACGCGGTGGTCGCAGGAGAGGGTGGCGGTCATGAGGGTCGCGACCTCGAGCTTGTCGCCGACGACGACGGGCCGCTTCTCGCCCGCGCCAACGGCGAGGATGGTCGCGTGCGGCGGATTGATCACGGCGTCAAAGCTCTTGATGCCGTACATGCCGAGGTTGGAGATCGAGGTGGTGCCGCCCTGGTACTCGTGCGGGGCGAGCCGGCGCTTGCGCGCCCGCTCCGCGAGGTCCTTCATCTCGTTGGAGATCTCGGCGAGCGTCTTCAGGTCCGCGTGACGGATCACGGGCGTGAAGAGGCCGCCCTCGACGGCGACCGCGACGCCGACATCCGAGCGGCGGTGGCGGAGCATGCCGCCCTCGGTCCAGGTGGCGTTTGCCGCCGGCACCTGCTGGAGCGCCAGTGCGAGGGCCTTGATGACGAAATCGTTGACCGAGAGCTTGAAGGCGCGCGGGCCGTCCTTCGGCGCGCTCGCGTTGAGCCGCTCGCGCGCGGAGAGCAGCTGGTCGAGGCGGCAATCGACCGACATGTAGAAGTGCGGCACCGTCTGCTTCGACTGCGTGAGCCGCTCGGCGATCACGCGGCGCATGTTGTCGTGCGCGACGACCTCGTAGCTGCCCTTCTCGTAGAGGGCGAGCACCTTGTCGTCCGCGAGCGTGGTCACCGTAC
>DAORNH010000283.1:0-6196 GCA_035440865.1 Hyphomicrobiaceae bacterium
AGATCGGCGCCAAATGAGGTCCATATCGACAGCGATCAGATGAGGAGACGACCATGGCCACCGTAAAGATGCTGACCGACGCCGAGGCGAGCCCGGAGGCGCGCGCCGTCTTCGACGACATCCGGAAGACGCGGAAGTCCGACTTCGTGAACAATGCCTGGCGGGCACAGGCCAATCATCCGGCCATGCTGAAGCGCAACTGGGAGCATGCCAAGCGCACCATGGCGCCGGGCGCGCTCGATGCGCTGACGAAGGAGTTCGTCTATCTCGCCGTGTCGATCATGAACAACTGCGAGTACTGCATTCACTCGCACACCTTCTTCGCGCGCCAAAAGGGCATGACGGATGCCCAGTACTCGGAGTTCCTCGAGGTGATCGGCCTCGCGACGGAAGGCAATCGCATGATGACGGCCATGAATGTGCCGGTCGACGAGCGCTTCAAGGTGAAGACGACGGGGATCGACGAGTGAGGCGCCGGGTCCTCGCCCTCAGGGCAGCTGCAGCCTCTGTCGCGGCGCTTGCGGCGGCTTCCGCCTTCGCCGCCGAGCCCTCTGGCGGGGGCAGCCTGCCGCTCGCCGATGTCATCGAGCGCATGAAGCGCTATCCGAACCTCGTGCAGCAGATCAAGCTGGAGCTCGTACGGGTAGGGCTGAAGCGCGAGGCGGTCGTGTGCAGCGGGCAGCGATTCGGCCGCGAATGGAAAATGCTCGGCGGCGAGCGCACGCTGCCCTATCGCTGCGAGCTCGGACGACGGCGCCTCGCGATCGACGGGCAGCGCGTCTACCTCGATGCCGCCGGTAAGCGCCTCGAAGCCTCCGACCCGAAGCTTACTGAGCGTGCGGCCCGCGTACTCGAAAGCCGCATCACGTGGGTGTGGCGATGAGCGAGGCACGCACGACGGGCCGAGCCGAGCGCCCTCTTGTCCGCCCTCTTGCGGCCCGGGACAAAGACGCCTGGCGGGCGCTCTTCGACGCCTACATCGCCTTCTATCGCGCCGAGGTTGCGGACGCGGTGATCGAGGCGACCTGGGAGCGGATGCTGGCCCTGTCCCACGGCATGACGGGCCTCGTCGCCGTCGATGGCGGCGACCGGCCGATCGGGCTCGCGCATCTTGTCTTCCACGTGTCGACCTGGTCGCCGACGACCTACTGCTACCTCGAAGACCTCTATGTGGCGCCTGAACACCAGGGCCGGGGGGCCGGCCATGCCCTGGTCGAGGCGACCTACAGGGAAGCTGAAGCGCGCGCCGCTAAGCGCGTGTATTGGGTGACCGAAGAAGACAACCAGGCGGCAAGACGGCTCTACGACACGCTCGGCCGGCGCATGCATTACGTGCAGTACAGGCGAGAATAGCGTCCCATTTACAACATCGGAGACTAAGTGCAGCAGCACGTCACCGCCCGACTTGCCGATAAGACCTTTCTCCTGGGCCCTTCTCCGATTATTAGTAATCTTCAGGACTTAGTTTCCTGGGGCTGATCGCGTCAGCGGCTATCGCGCGCGCAGGAACTGACAAAGGTGACGCCATGAATGCCACGACACTTGGCGAGATCAGGGCCAGCGCCGCCGCCCGCGATCTCACCGACGACAAGATGCAGCAGGTTCGCGAGCTGCTCTACGGCGAGTTCAAGCGCGAGAGCGATGCCCGTGTGGCGCTCCTCGAGAACCGGGTCCGCGAGCTCGAGAGCGGGCTGCATCGCCGGCTCGATCTCATCCAGGCGCGCCTCGATGCCCTGGTCGGCGAGATGACGGCAGATCGCAAGACCGCCTTCGACGATCTCGCCCGGCATGTGGTGGAACTCGGCGAGCGCATCCGTCGGGGCAATTTGAAGGACTGAGAGCGCGTGACACGGCCGGCAGCCATCGAACTCACAGTGATCGGCTTGCCATGATGCCGGAGCGACACGCCATGTCCGATCACACGGTCAACAAGCTCAAGGATCTGCTCTTCGACCGCGAGCGCAGCGAGCTCGAGGAGCTGTCGCGCCGCATTCGTGCGCTGCATGACCGGGTCGGCGACGACGCCCACCTGCGTGCGAGCGTCGCGACCGTCATCGACGGTGCGCTGCGCGACGCCGAGGTCGCGCGGCACAGGGAACTCGCCGACGCGATCGCGCCGGTCGTACTGCGAACGGTGAAGACGGAGATCGCCTCCAGCCAGGATCTGCTCGTCGAAAGCCTCTATCCGCGCCTCGGCGATCTCGTGCGCCGCTATGTCGTGAGCACGTTCCGCGACTTCGTCGACGACCTCAATCGCCGCCTCGAGAGCAAGCTCCCATTCGAGACGTGGTCGCTCAAGCTGCGCAGCATCGCGAGCGGGCGATCGATGGCCGAACTCGCGCTCAGCGATACGAGCAAATTCGCGGTCGAGGAGATCTACCTCATCCGCCGCGGCTCGGGCGAGCTGCTCGAGCATTGGGAGCGACCGGGGCTGCCCCGCTCGGTCGACGACAGCGACCATGATCAGCGCTTCTCGGGCATTCTTGCAGCGATCACCGCCTTCGCCGACGAGAGCTTCAAGGGTGACGAGGCGGACCTCAGATCCTTCAATATCGGCAATCGGCTGCTCTACATCCGCGCCTCGGCGGCTCACCTCCTCGCTGCCAAGTGCCGCGCCACTGCGCCGCCACCGATTCAGTCGATCCTCGACGAGGAGTTCGTCGCCACGCTCGCCGAGCATCGCGACAGATCGCGGCCGGCCGCGAGTGGCACGCCCGCGCCGTCGAGCGACGCGGCCGTTGCAGCCCTTGCGGGCCGCCTCGAGACTCGCGCCCGCGAGAAGTTGCTCGCTCTCGATGGCGCGCCGAGCCGCTCGGGTCCGCTCAAATGGATCACGGCGCTCGTCGTCCTGCCGCTCCTCGCCTGGTTCGGCTGGCAATCGTACATCGGCTATCAGACTTCGGTGACGCGTCAGGCCGCGCTGCAGGTGATCGGCCAGTCGATCGAGGTCAAGGGATACCCCATACAGCTCACCGTCGAGCGAGGTGGTCATGCCATGTCGCTGGCCGGGCTCGCGCCGTCGAACGAGGCGCGTGCCATTATGATGCGCCGCCTCCGCGATGCCCTGCCGGCGGTCGCCATCACCGACCAGATGAACGTGCTGCCCGTCGTGCCGGGTGCCCCGGACGTCGGCCCGCAGTTCGAGGCGATGCGCGGCGCGATCTCCTCCCTCGACCAGGCCATGCAGCGGACGGCGCTCACGCAGACGATCGCCCGCGCGGCAAAGCGCCTCGCAGCGACGGGTGGCGAGCTGCAGCGGCTCGAGATGGCGGCCGGCGGACCTGCCAGGGATGTGGCGCGCGAGGCACGCGCCGAGATAGGCCGCGTGGAGGCCGACCTTGCCTCGCTCACCTCGCGGATCGGGAGCGCGACCGCGCCCGCCGATCGCGAACTCGTCGCGGTGCAGTCGGCACTCACCCGCCTTTCTGCCGTGTTTGATCGCCTCTCCGAACGAGGCCCTGGCAGCGCCGCAAAGTCGGCGCCGAAGTCGATTGCAAGCGTTGCGGACGGTGCAGAAGAGCTGGCGGCGCTCGCCGAGCGCATTGCCGCCGCCGCTCAGGGCTTTGCCACCACGGCGAGTCTGCGCAAGCTCGAGGGCGATATCGCGAGTCTGCCAAAGCCACTGCCGCCGCGCGACGACCGGCCGCTGATCCAGGCTCTCGAGAGCACGGTTACCGGTTTGAAGGGCGAGTTGAAGCGGCTCGAGGACGAACTCGCACGCCGGCCGATGCCGACAGGCCGCGCGCCGACGCCGCGGGAGGACCTGGAGGCGTTCGTGCGCTCGCACGCCATCTTTTTCGCCAACGCCAGCGACTATCGCAGCGACGCCGCCGCCAAGACGACGCTCGACGAGCTTGCCCGCCTGATGACGCGCTCGACCGACGTGCTTCGCATCGTCGGCTATGCCGACGAGCGCGGCGGCTCGACACGAAACGTCACGGTGAGCCTTGCCCGCGCTCAACGCGTGGCGAGCGAGCTGCAGAGTCGTGGGATTCCCGCTGCGCGCCTCGTCATCGTGCCGCGCTCCAACAGTATCGAGATCAGCGCCAACACAGGGCCGCAGAGCACGAATCGTCGGGTGGAGTTCGAAGTCGGCTTCATGGGAGAGTCTGACGCCGACACGGGCGCGGGGCGGGCGCCGTGACCTCGAGAAAGCTGATGCTGCTCGGCGAGATCGGGGTTGGCAAGTCCTCGCTCGTCAAGCGCGTGCTCCACAATGTCTTCACGGGGACGTACATCCCGACCATCGGCGTCGACGTCCACAAGTACGTGGTGCACGACGCGGGGCCGGGCCGCGACCAGCAGGTCGACATCGTCATCTGGGACACGGACGGCAATTTCGGCCAGGCGATCTTCCGGCACGTCTACATCAAGGGGGCATCGGGCGCGATGGTCGTCGCGGATGCCTCACGCCCGCTCACCATCGACCGCATGCTCTCGCTCGCGGAAGGGTTCGAGGATGCCTTTCCCGGCCGGCCGATCGCATTGGTTCTCAACAAGTGGGATCTGGTCCATGATCCGGATCGCTACTCAACCCCCGACGGCCTCGCCCGGACCCGGCACAGCTTCCTGAGGACGAGCGCCAAAACGGGTGACAAGGTGCGCGATGCGTTCACGACCGCTGCAACCATCATGCTCCGGCGCGGAGCCTGAAACGCCCGCTGCCACGTCGTCTCCGGACGCGTCGGGGATCGCCGCGGCGGCCCACTTCCTCGCCGACAGGGCGATCTTCGGCCTCGTGTGGCTCGACGAGAAGCTGAGCGCGGTCGGCCGTTTCGGCAGCATCGTCGATTTCGTCCCGGAAGGGCGCCCCGTCACCGATACGATCCTGCCGCTGCTCGGCCTCGACAGCCAGATCAGGGCGCTCCGGCGCACGCCGCAGCGCTCGCTCGACATCCCGAACGTGTCGATCAATCTCGGCGACAGCCAGGGCCCGCGCATCAACATCAACGTGTTCTGGTCGGTGGCGGAGCGCCGCTACCTCGTGCTGGTCTCGCGCGTTCTCGATCGCTCCGACCTGGAACTCGAGCTCGCAAAGCAGGTTCGCGCTCGCTCGATCGCCGAATCCGAGGCCGCCGCAAAGGCCGAGGCGTTGGTCAAGGTCAATGCCGAGCTCGAGCGCGCCAATCGCGAACTCGAGGAGTTCGCCTATGTGATCTCGCACGATCTGAAGGCGCCGCTCCGAGGAGTGAGATACTTCATCGGCGATCTCGAGGCGTCCCTCGAGAAGGCAGATCACGACGAGGCCCGCCTCTGCCTCGGCCGCGTGCAGGCGCAGGTGCGACGTATGTCCAACATGCTGAACGCGCTTCTCGAGTATGCGCGCGTCGGGCGAAAGGCGGAGATGCTGGAGACGGTCGCACTCGCCGGCCTTGCCGAGGAGATCATCGGCTCGGTTGGGGCGCCACCAGGCATGTCGCTCACGCTCGACGGCGATTGGCCGACCATCGTCACGCTGCGCGCGCCGCTCGACCTCGTGCTACGCAATCTCGTCGAGAATGCCGTTAAACATCACGACCGGCCGACGGGACGGATCACGGTGCGTGCGGTAGACATTGGCGCGGTAGTCAGCTTGTCGGTCGAGGACGATGGCCCCGGCATTCCGCCGAACTGGCACGAGGCGATCTTCCTTCCTTTCCGCAAAATCGAGGATGACGAAGCGATCGAGGGCTCCGGCATCGGTCTCGCGCTCGTCAAGAAGACGGTGGAGCTCGTCGGTGGCACGATTTCGGTGGCATCCTCGCCGGACATCGCGCGCGGGACGATATTCCGTGTTGCGTGGCCGAAGGTGATTAGGGTCTAATCGCGCCCGCGCGCCCTGACCCATGGCGACTTGCACTCGGGAGAGTTAGATGAAGAAGCCGACCTCGAGCGCTGGGGGCGACCACCTCGAGCACCGCAGCGACGTGACGAAGCTGCGTCGCGACGCGGCCGACCTCAAGGATTTCCTCATCGTCGAGGACGAGAACTTCGACGCTGACCGGCTGCGCGCGACGCTGCACATCATGTTCGGCTACGACATCTCTGTCCGCCGCGCCGCGACGCTCGGCAAGGCGATCGACAGCGTGATCGAGAGGAAGCCGAACATCCTGTTCCTCGACGATGTGCTGCCGCCCAACGAGAACGCGATGCAGACCATCCCGTTCCTGCGCAAGGCCGGCTACGAGGGGCCGATCATCATCGTGAGCGGGCGCGC
>DAORNH010000284.1:0-1273 GCA_035440865.1 Hyphomicrobiaceae bacterium
GATACGGGGAGCGAAAAGGGATGCCACGCAGTTGCTCGTCGAGGTCAGCCGAATAGCGGTCGTGCGCCCTGGCGAACTGGTCGGCCGTGCCGGCGAACGCGGCATAGCGCAGGATCGCCTGCAGCTCTTTCGGCAGGGCTTCGACCTTCTGCTTGTTGAAGATGATCTCGAAGCTCTCGGCCGCCTGATGGTAGCTCTGCAGCATGTAGAACTTGGAGACGTCCGAGAAGCCGAGCAGGCTGTCGGAGGAGGGATTGTTGAACTCGGCTGCGTCAAGGAGGCCGCGGTCCATGGCCGGCACGATGTCACCACCGCCCATGATGGTGACGGCGGAGCCGAGCTCCTTGAAGAGGTCCGCGGAGAGACCGACTGTGCGGTACTTGATGTTCTTCAGGTCGTCGGGCGACTTGACCTCTTTCTTGAACCAGCCGAGCGGCTGCGTCGGCATCGGGAAATAGAGGTAGCCGACGAGATTGAGCTTCAAGGTGTCGTTGACGAGCTCCTTGTAGAGCGCCTCGCCACCGCCGTAGTAGAACCAGGCGAGGAAGCCGTGTGCGTCCCAGCCGAACGCCGGTGGCGTGCCGAACAGCGAGTACGCCTTGTGCTTGCCGTACCAGTAGGCGCAAACGCCATGGCCGCCATCGAGGGCGCCAGCAATCACGGCATCCTGCATCTGCAGCGCGGGCACCACGGCGCCGGCGGCCAACACCTCGAGCTTCAGGCGGCCGCCCGACATCTCGTTGACCTTGGTCGCGTAGTCGACAGCGAACTCGTGGAAGATGTCCTTCGCAGGCCAGGTGGACTGGTACTTCCACACGACGGTCTGCGCGCGGCTGACATTCGGCATCGCCAGCGTACCAGCGGCCGCGCCGGCAGCGATCGCGCTGCCCTTCAGGAAACGCCGCCGCGTGGCGGTCTGGTCGAGCGAATGATTTCCGGTTGTCTTGCTCATCTAGTCCTCCCATGCGCCTTGGGCCGGCGGGGTCTGGCCCGGTCGCGGGGCAATCTAGCCCGGAAGACGTCAGCGGCTTCAATAGAAATTTGCGTGATCGTCAGGCGTGAGCCCGCGAGACGACGACGCGCACGGATTTCGGCGCTCCCGAGCTGGCACCGGTCTGGTCGGTGACGACAACGTCGAAGCCGGCAGCACTCGCGCTCGAGCCATCGTGCACGAAGAAGACGCGACCGGAGTCGAGGTCGGCCTGCGTGAAGCTACTCTCCGGCACGGTGCCGCCGGAGAGCATGATCGCGCCGCTCTTGAGATTGGAGACGT
>DAORNH010000284.1:1443-5898 GCA_035440865.1 Hyphomicrobiaceae bacterium
TGGCCCACCACGCGGCCCGTCGAGCCGATCTCGATCAGGTTCTTGACCTGGACGGTGCCTTCGAGCGTCCCGTTCACTTTGGCGCTGTCAGCACGCAACGTGCCGATCACGCGTCCGGTCGGGTGCACGACGACGCTCTCCGAGGCGATGTAGCCGTCGAGCACGCCGTGCACCTCGACGAGCTTTCCGTTCCTGATCTCCCCGGTCAGCGCCATATCCTGGCCGATGACCATAACCCCCCGATTGACGCTCACTGTCCGGCTCCTTCGTCACCAGCGCGTGCACCGCTCGAGACAGTACGCAGACCGCTGCCCTTCCGCAATCGATGCCCGTTCGAGTGGTGACTGATCCCAGCCAACCGAGGCTTCGCCTCGTAAGTATGCGGCAGTTGGCCGTTATCACTCTTTTCGTGCGCGCGGCCGCCAGTGCTGAGTTTGCGGGCCTCCACCCACTCCACCCCGCGCGCGGCGCGAAGCTACGAATGGTCAGACCATTCGTGGCTCCGTATGAGTGGGGCACACAATGGGCGCTGCGCCGTGGCAGCTTCGCGGCGCTGTAATGGCCGCTTCTGGCGTCGGAGCCGCCGAGATGGCAAAGTCAACCTCGACCTCCCAGGAACGGTAATGGAGCGTGAGATGCGGCTTCAAGGCAAGGTTGCGATCGTGACCGGCGCGGCCTCGGGCATGGGCGCGGCGACCGCCAGGATGTTCATCAGCGAGGGCGCACGGGTGATGGCAACCGACGTGCTCGAGGCCGAGGGCCGTGCGCTCGCCAGCGCACTTGGCCCGGCCACCCGCTTCGAGCGCCATGACGTCTCGAGCGAAGCCGATTGGTCGCGGGTGGTCGAGGCGACGCAGAATGCCTTCGGGCGCCTCGACGTCCTCGTGAACAATGCTGGGATCAGCGGCTCGGACCCGAACAGGCTGAGCCTCTCGACCTTCGAGCAGCAGGTCGCGATCAACATGCGCGGGGTCTTCCTCGGCATGCGCGCGGTCATCCCGATCATGCAGCGCGCCAAGTCGGGCTCGATCGTCAACATCTCGTCGATCTCGGGAGTGACGGGGCAGGACTTCGTGCACATGGCCTACAACGGCGCAAAGGGGGCCGTTCGAGCCATGACCAAGGCTGCTGCCGTCCAGTTCGGCAAGGATGGCATCCGCGTGAATTCGGTGCATCCGGGGCTGATGCCGCCGATGCGTACGTCCCGGATGAGCGCCGACCCGACGGTGCGCGAGCGCCTGCTCGCTGCGATTCCGATGGGGCGAACGGGGCGTATCGAGGAGGTCGCGAGCGCAAACCTCTTCCTCGCCTCGGACGAGGCCTCCTACATCACGGGTGCCGAGCTTGCCGTCGATGGCGGCTATCTCGCGCAGTGAGAGGTATCAGCGGCGGATTGACGCGAGGCCTTCGAGCTTCATCTCGGTGTGCCGCTGCACGCAGACCTCGCGGTGCGGATCGTTGCCCCACATGCGGTCGCAGCGCGTGTTGATGGCCGCCTCGATCTTGGGATCGAGCTTCCTCGTCTTGTCGAAGCCGAGGACGGCCGTGCCGCTGGAACCCGAATTGCCGCGCGCGCCACTCGAGGCTCCACTGCCGTTTCCGCCGCCGCCGCCATTGCCGCTCGAGTTCGCTGAGGCGGTGCTGCCCGCCGAGGCATGGGTCTCGACCGTCGAGCTGTCGCCGCAGCCACCAAGCGTTGCGGCAAGCGCGAGCGCCAAGACGGGAAAGGGCCGCCAGATACGCATGCTACGGTCCTGCAGGTTGCGGGGATTGTCAGCACCCGCGTAACACAGTTACGACTTCGACAACTGACAGACTGTGAGCGTCGCGAGTTAACAAATGGTAAATGCCCGGAGGCTCTCCCCGTGACCGCATCGAGGCGCGACGTTCTGAAGGGTACCGGCACGGCCACGATCGCCGGTTCGGTATTGCTCGGCACCTCCCGAATCGTGCAGGCCGAGACAGCACGGCTGCCGGCGTGGCGCTATGGCACCGGCAGCCACGCAACCGACACCGTGTTGATGTTCCGAGGAAATCCAGCACATACGTTCTATGGCACCGGTCCGATCCCCGACCGGCCGCGCATCCGCTGGCAGTACCGGACGGCCGAGATCCGCAACGTGGTGCGTGGCACGCCCATGACGTGGACCGGCACGGGCTGGACCGGAACCGCGGCAAAGCTTGCCGATTATATCTACGTCGGCTCCGTCGGGGGCTATGTGTACTGCTTCGAGGCGCTCTCCGGAAAGCTCGTGTGGAGCCACAAGGGCGGCGGCATGTTCAAGAGCTCCGTCTGCCTCTTCGACAACAAGGTCTACATCGGCAATACGGACGATCTGCTGCGCTGTCTCGATGCCGCGACGGGCCGCGTCGTGTGGACCGTCAACACCGGACGCGACCTCGATTCCTCCCCCGTCGTGACAGGCGGGCGCCTCTACATTGCCGGCGAGAACGGCTATGCGCGCTGCCTCGACCCGCAGACCGGCCGCGAGATCTGGAAGACCTTCATGGGCGGCATCGGACCGGGCTCGGTGCCAGGCTCCAACGGCTCGGAGACGACGCCCGCGATAGCCGACGGCGACTACTACGCGATCACCTACGACGGCGACCTCTTCTGCCTCGACACCAAGGACGGCCGCGTCAAGTGGAAGGCCAAGACGCACGACGATACCGACGCTTCGCCCGTCGTCAGCGGCGATCTCGTCTATGCGGCCGCCGAGGAGAAGGCGTCGCACGTCTACTGCTTCGAGCGCAGTGCCGGGCGCGAGGTCTGGCGCTACTCTGCCAATCCGCGCGGCTACTGGTCGACGCCGGCTGTCGCGGGCGGCAAGCTCTACGTCGGCGGCGATGATGCGCGCCTCCACTGTCTCGATGCCAGATCAGGAAAGGGTCTTTGGATGTTCCCGACCGGCGAGGCGATCTGGTCGTCGCCGGCGGTGGTCGACGATCGAGTCTTGTTCGGATCGCGCGACGGGCACCTCTATTGCGTCGATGCGGGCTCCGGCCGCGAGATCTGGCGCCTGAAACTCGATGGACGTATCATCTCCTCGCCGTGCATCGTCGACGGTCTGATCTGGATCGGCACGGCGACGGGGTGGTTCTACTGCATCGGAGCTTGAGAGCGATGACGCCTGCTTCGAGATCGCTGATGGTCGCGATTGCCGCGGTGATGCTGACATTCGGCACGGCGCGTCCCACAGGCGCGGCACCTCTCACCATGATTGCCTCCGAGAGCGGCCAGCGCCTCGTCGAGCAGGTCCGTCGCTGCCCGCCCGGCTATCGGAAAACCATGACCGGCTGTACCCGGATCCGCCCGCGCTGGTGGGAGCTGCTCATCCTCTGACGGTGGGCGCGCGGAGCCGTCGAGCAGTGTATCTCAACCTGCAACGGCCGGGCGCAGGGCCTCGACGAGCAGGCGAACCTGGACCTCGGGGTCCGCCACGGCGAGCTGGGCCGCAAACCAGTCCTGCACCATCTTGCACACTTTTTGCGGCGGTGTCTGCATGAGGGCCTGGGCGTCCTCGAAGAGGCGAAGATCCGTCTGCGACCAGCCGCGCGCGACAAGCTGGGTCTCGAGCAGCTTGTAGTCCTCGGCCGTCGGCGCACGGTACGTTTTCGGCGCGCGACGCCCGTCGATAATCGCCTCGAAGAGTGAAACGAGCTGAGCGTGCAGCTGCGTCCCCTCGCTGCTCGTCGGCGCAAGGCCGAGCACGACGGAATTGAGCTCGCCCTGCGAGATGAAACCGAAGCAGGCTTCGGTGCTGTGCTTCGACAGCGAGACGAGATTCTCGTGGAAGGCCTTGGCCATGACCTTGAGCTTGCCGGGGCTCGCGGCGAGCGCGTGCAGCGAGTTCTGCCGACGGAGGATGACGAGCTGCTCGGCGAGGAACCGCCTGACGGCGGCCTCGTCCTTCCGCTCTGCCCTGATGCGCGCCGCCTCTCGTGCGCGGACCCCGTACCACTCCGGGAACTCGCGCTTCAGCAGCTGCCAGAGCTGCAAGCGCTGCAGCTCGACGTCCATGACCTCGATCGTGGCCGGCTGGCTTTGCAGGCGCGGGCTGAGGCTTGGCCGATCCCGCGGGTGGCTGCGCGGCAGCCGTCTTCGTCGAGGCCGATGGCGATGCGGTGGCGGCACTCTCGACCGTCGGTCGCGGCCCGAACAGGCCGCTCGAGAGGACGTAGGCACCGGCAGCGACAGCGCCGATCACGGCGACAGCGGCGCTCACCACCGCCATGCGCCGCCATCGGAGCACGGTCGAATGGCGAATGCCCGGATGCGGCCGGCCCGCTGCGGCACCTGCAGATGGAGCCTGCCTCGTGCGTGGTGCCGGTGCGGCGGACGGCTGAGGCCGGGGCGCCGGCTGCGGCTCAGGGCGCGACATCTGAGGTGAAGTTGCTTGTGGCAACGGGCGCGCGTCAGGTGGCGGCTGCAGATGCTCTGGAAAGAGCAGGTCC
>DAORNH010000284.1:5911-6125 GCA_035440865.1 Hyphomicrobiaceae bacterium
CGGAGCCGGGCCTCCGGGCGCAACGGTCTTGTAGCGAGCGAGCGCATCGGCAGCCGCGTCCGCGACGGAACGGTCGGGCACGTCGGCCGGCCCGGGGATCAACAAATCCTCGGGCCGAAGGGGCACATCGGCAGGTTGCACTGGGTGCACGCGCGCTGCGGTAGCCGCGTGCAGATCGGCAGGACTGATTCCGACGTCCGGCGTCGGCGATGGC
>DAORNH010000285.1:0-5545 GCA_035440865.1 Hyphomicrobiaceae bacterium
GACGTAGAACTCCATGCGATCGAGCTCCTGGAGGAGGTCGTTCGGGAATTCGATGTCGGCCTTGTCGATTTCGTCGATGAGCAGCACGGGGCGCGTGTCATGCGTGAACGCCGACCAGAGCTTGCCGCGCTTGATGTAGTGCTTGATGTCCTTGACGCGCTCGTCGCCGAGCTGGCTGTCGCGGAGGCGGCTAACGGCGTCGTACTCGTAGAGGCCCTGCTGCGCCTTCGTGGTGGACTTGATGTGCCATTCGAGCAGAGGCAGGTTCAGCGCCTTCGCCACCTCGATAGCGAGCACGGTCTTTCCCGTGCCCGGCTCGCCCTTGATGAGCAGCGGCCGCTCGAGCGTGATCGCCGCGTTGACGGCGACCTTCAGGTCTTCGGTCGCAACGTAGGACTTAGTGCCCTCGAACTTCATGGGCTCGGCACTCCGCAGATTGGGTTGATGTCGATCGACGCTCAGAAGGGGATCCGCTCAGAACGGAATAGTCTGGCCGTTGTAATCCTCGAAGACGCCGGTTGTCGCAAGCGAGAGGGCATCGAAGCGGGCTACGAGGCCGCGGCTGCTCTCCTCGACGCCGATGTCGGCGCGTTGTCCGCCCATGTCGGTCTTCACCCAGCCCGGATGATAGATGCCGACGGCGATGCCCTTGGGCTTGAGCTCGACGGCAAGGTTTGCGCCGACGTTGGCGATCGCCGCTTTCGACGCGCGATAGGGGTAGCCGGAGCCTGCGACGCGTGCCGACGATCCCATGACGGACGAAATGATGGCGATCTTGCCGGCGGGCGATTTCGCGACACAGGGGAGCAACGTGCGGATCGACTGGAAGGCGCCGATCACATTGATGCCGAGGAGCCTCGCCCAGGTGGCGGACGTATTGGCCGGATCGTCGTTACCGCCGCGGGCATCATTGACGCCGGAATTCGCAATGAGGAGATCGATGCTCCGCCCGGACAGGGTGCGGCCGAGCGCGGCCAGGCTTTCGTCCGACGTGACATCGAGCGGCGCAATCTCGACCCGCCCCGACTTCGCCTTGAGCTCGGCGAGGGCAGCTGCCTTCGCCGGCTCCCGCGCAGTCGCGATGACGGTATCGCCGCGGTTGGCGAGAACGGTCGCAAGCGCCAGGCCGATGCCTCGGTTGGCGCCAGTTATGAGGACGGTTGCCATGTCGTCGCGCGGTCCTTCGGCGTCTGGTTGATCGAACGAGTTCGCGGCGACCATAGCCGCACTCGGCCGAGGCGGCAAAGCACCGGCTGCCGCATACGTGCCACGCTGAACCGGAAAAGCGCTCGGCGATCGAGTTTGGTTAACCGTGCCGCATGGGCAAGCCGGACGTGCCCGTCCACGGTCGGGTGCTGACGAATCACTCGCACAGGGAAGGATTGCTTCATGCGCAAGCTCGCCACCGGCCTCACCGCTGCCGTCGCCGTCTCGGCGCTGGTCATTGGCATCTCGACCGATGCCGACGCCCAGAAGAAGGGTTCCGCGCAGACCTGCGTGAACAAGGGCGGCACAGGCACCGGCTCGACCGACGACTCGGCGCGCTTCCAGGCCTGGGAAGCGGTCCTGCAGTCGATCGATTGGGGCAGCTGGGGCGCTTGGATGACGTCGTCCAAGACGAAGATCGGCGAGGCGCCCGGATACACGGTGCGCAACGTGAAGCAGAAGTGCGTCGCCGGCGGCGGGCTCGGCCGCCAGTGCACGATCTTCGCGACGCTCTGCAAGTAGGGCTAGCGAACGACGCTTCGCGATCGATATCGGGGCGCCGGGCTTTCGAGCACGGCGCCTGTTGTAGTGTCCGGAGTAGCGCAGCCCCATCTGAGGCGACCCTTGACGCCTCCGGCGCTGCCGCGTACGCCCGCGCCCCATGACCCAGGAACCCGAAGTACTCATTCGCCGCATTGGCCGTGCAGGCCGCATCACGCTCAATCGCCCGAAGGCGCTCAATGCGCTCGGCCTCGCCATGGTGCGCGAGATCTGGGCTGCACTCCTCGCCTGGAAGGACGATCCGACCATCCATCACATCGTCCTCGACGGCACGGGCGGGCGGGCGCTTTGTGCGGGCGGCGACGTGCGCTGGCTCTACGATGGCCGCGTCGAGGGCTCCAAGCATGCGCGCGCGTTCTGGACCGAGGAATACCGGCTCAACGCGCTGATTGGCAGCTATCCGAAGCCCTTCATCCCGCTGATGGACGGCATCGTCATGGGCGGCGGCATCGGCCTCTCTGCCCACTCGACCGGCCTCCGCGTCGTCACCGAGCGCTCGCGGCTCGCGATGCCCGAGACCTCGATCGGGCTCATTCCCGACGTCGGCGGCACCTGGTTGCTTGCCAAGGCGCCCGCCGAGAGCGGCGTCTATTTGGGCCTCCTCGGCGAGCAGTTCGGCGCGGCCGATGCGATCTACGCGGGCTTTGCCGACTGGCATGTGCCTTCGGGCCGGCTCAGCGAGTTGACCGTGGCGCTCGAAGCGGACCCGCGTCCCGCTCTCGAGATCGTCGGTGGCTTTGCGACGAGCCCCGGCGACGCGCCGCTCTCAGGCGAGAAGAAAGCGATCATCTCGGCCTGCTTCCGCCATGACAGCGTCGAGGCCATCCTGACTGCGCTGAAATCCACGGGCGGCGCCATTGCCGAAAAGGCGCTCGCCGATCTCGCCACCCGCTCGCCGAAGTCGCTGCGCATGACCTTGGCCGCGATCCGCAACGCCCACCACCTGCCGAGCCTCGCCCGCGCCCTCGAGATCGAGTACCGGCTCTGCGTGCGCATGTTCGAGGACGGCGAGTTCATCGAAGGCGTGCGCGCCGCCATCGTCGACAAGGATCGGAGCCCAAAGTGGCGGCCGGCCACGCTCGCCGAGGTCACGCCGGAGGTGGTGGCGCACTATCTCGGGCCCTTGCCGGCTGGAGAGGATATCGTGGTCGGGTGAGGCGGCGCGGCAGGAGATGGGCGCTGAATGTGACCTCGAGAGTGCGATCGGATTGGGGCAATGAGCGGAACAAGAGAGACGGCTCCGCAATCGAGGTTGTTTTGGAAAAAGATGCTCGAAGGTGAGCCGAAGAAATGAATGCAGAAACGAACCCTCACGTGACAAAGAATGCGAGTCCAGAAGCACGCCTGCCCGATCACCTTGTCAGCGGTGCCGAACTTCGGCGCTGCTGGGTGCAGCTTCATATCGACTGGCACAAGCGCTACGATGAAGGCTCAGACAGTGTGCGGCTGGGCATGTTGCAGGCCACCTTCGTAAGGCAGTTGTGGTATGGGGGCGACGGCGAAATCGTCCACCGCGCCCCTCGAATCGACGTTGAGGAGGCAAAGAAGCTCTATCCCGATTTTGAGAAGCATGTAGATGGCATAGCCGACGCCCTTGCACACGCATTTGATGAAACGAAAGAAGAAGTTCTTAAGTGGTTCGTATAGTCGGGCTGTGCGCAGGAAGCATACGCCATCTGATCATCGGTGTCTGCGAGACGTCGGCAACGGCCCGTCGCGATTTTGAGAACGAAATCGATCTTGGGATGTAGGCTGCCATCGGTGTCGAAAGTTCTGCAGGCTCATCCTTTTGCGCTGCACACGGCGTTGGCAGATCCGTCCGGTAACTTTGCAACATGAGTGTTGAGCACGCGCACTGAGTCACTGAGTGAGCAACGGATCAAAAGCCGAACTTGCCTCCGCAGTCTCGGCCCCTTCGGGGCCGTGGACTGTCGTCAAGGGTGACGCGCAGCTGAACCAGCGGGCGCGAGGCCTTCGCCCCGCTGGTGCGAAGTCGTTGCGCGTCCTCCCAAGGGATACACCCGCAGCGACAATCGTATGCTCCTCAGGGGCGCACGCAGGGTCGCCTTGGGGGCGTTCCGCGGACGGCGCACTCCCGCACATAGTGGCGTCCGCGATAGCTGCCACCAACTCCGCCCCCTACACCGACCGCATCAGCCCGCCATCGACCCGCAAGTTCTGCCCGGTGATGTAGCCCGCGCCGGGGGATGCCAGGAAGGCGACGGTCGCGGCGATTTCCGCGCTCGTCCCGTAGCGCTGCATCGGCACGGACTTGCGGCGCTCCTCCGTCGTCGGCAGGCTGTCGATCCAGCCTGGCAGCACGTTGTTCATGCGGACATTGTCGGCGGCGTACTGGTCGGCGAACAGCTTCGTGAAAGCCGCGAGGCCCGCGCGGAACACGGCCGAGGTTGGGAACATCGCGCTCGGCTCGAAGGCCCAGGCCGTCGAGATGTTGATGATCGCGCCGCCTTTCTGAGCGGCCATAGTGGGCGCTATCAGCCTCGTCGGGCGGACCACGTTCAGGAAGTAGACGTCCATGCCAGTCCGCCATTGCTCGTCCGTGATGCTGAGGAGCTTGTCGCGCGGACCGTGGCCGGCGCTGTTCACCAGCACGTCGATGCGACCCCACGCGGCCATCACTTGATCGACCAGCCGCTGCAGGTCGTCCGCCGACTGGTTGGAGCCGGTGACGCCGATGCCGCCAAGCTCCTTCGCCAGCGCCTCGCCCTTGCCGGACAACGAGAGGATCGCGACCTTGAAGCCATCCTTGGAGAGGCGGCGCGCGACTTCCGCACCCATGCCGCTGCCGCCGGCCGATACGACTGCTACCTTCATCGCCGCTGCCCCATCTGTTCGCGCCGCATCGCGCTATTGGCCGGAGGATCGCACGCCCCGACGTCGGCGAGCAATGTCCCAAATGCTCGCGAGACCTCCGACAGCTTCGAGAATGTCGCCGCAATTGCCGGATCGCCTGCAACGGGCTACATCACGCTGATATCTCACCAACCCTTGGAGCTTCGAGTGACCAAGCGCGCCCTTCTGTCGACCGGTTTCATGATGCCGCTGATCGCCGAGCAGCTCGAGGCCGCCTTCGAGGTGCACTGGCTCCACAAGATCGCCGACCAGGCGAAGTTCCTCAAAGAGGTCGGCCCACGCATCGAAGCGGGGTGCACCGGCTCGCATACGGCGGGTCGCTTCAGCAAGGAGGTGCTCGATGCCCTGCCGAAACTCAGGGTGATCGGCAATTTCGGCGTCGGCTACGACACGATCAACGTCGCCGAGGCGGCAAAGCGCGGCATCGTCATCACCAATACGCCGGATGTGCTGAACGAGGAGGTCGCCGACACAGCCATCGGCTTGCTGCTGGCGACGATCCGCGAGTTCTACAAGGCTGAGAGCTACCTGCGCGACGGCAAGTGGGCGACCAGCGGCGAATACCGGCTGACACCCGCCTCGCTGCGCGATCGCAAGGTCGGCATCATCGGTTACGGCCGCATCGGCAAGGCGATCGGGCGGCGGCTCGAAGCGTTCGGCGTGCCGCTCGCCTACTTCGCGCGGCGCCGCCAGGCCGACGTCAAGCACACCTACTACTCGGACCTCACGGCCATGGCGCGCGATGTCGATACGCTGATCGCCATCCTGCCGGGCGGACCGTCGACACAGGGCCTCGTCAATGCCGAAGTGCTGGCGGCGCTCGGGCCGCGCGGCATCTTCATCAACATGGCACGCGGCACCGTTGCCGACGAGCCGGCGCTGATTGCGGCGCTCGCCAACAAGA
>DAORNH010000285.1:5568-6103 GCA_035440865.1 Hyphomicrobiaceae bacterium
CTGAACGAACCGAGAATCGACCCGCGGTTCATGACGCTCGACAACGTGACGCTGCTGCCGCACGTCGGCTCGGCCTCCCAGCACACCCGCAACAAGATGGGCCAGCTGACCGTCGACAATCTGCTCGCCTACAACGAGGGGAAGCCGCCGCTGACGCCCGTTCCAGAGACTCCGTTCAAAGGTTGGTGAACGCCAGCTGCCGGCAACCCAACACAACCTGTGCAGGGATGCCACAGGCGTCGCTCCGGATGGCGATAAGTGTGCTTGCCGTGCTTGTCTTGCCGCAGTTGGGCCGCTTATCTCCTTCCCGTGGCGCGGGCATTCCGGCCGTGGCTTGAGGGATTGGTCATGAGAAGCTCGATCGCGGTTCTTGCGGTGCTGGCTTGCGGGCTCGTGTTCAGCGCAGACCCGGCACTTGCCCAGTCGAGCTGGTCCGGCGGCACGCCGGTCTACGACAGCGATGTCCGCAAGAAGGCCGACGATGCCGAGGCCGCCCGCGAAGAGCGGCGCAAGGCGCGCCCGCCGGTGATCTATC
>DAORNH010000286.1:0-1733 GCA_035440865.1 Hyphomicrobiaceae bacterium
TCTTACGGGCGCCGCGTCCCCAGTGGCAGCGCTTCCTCGCAGTCTGGCTCGGGGCAGTCGCCCTCTACTTCGGCGTCGTGTTCACGCTCGCCTTCACGGTGGGTCCGAAGATTGCGGCTGGGGTGAACGGCAAATTCTGGCCACGGCTCATGGCCTCGGAGTGGGCCTTCATCGCGGGTCTCGTCGCGATTGCCCTGATGGCCTTTGCTCTAATCGCGAGCTGGTATCGCCTCGGCACGCTGCGCGAGCTCGTCGCGTCGGCGCGCTATGCTGGCCGCCGCTGGACACTCGATGTGCCGGCGTCCGAGTTCGTGCAACTCGCGGCCGGAAATGGCCTGCTGCGAGTGCTGACGCTCGGGCAGGCAGGCCCTTACACCGAGGCACGGATGCTCCGCCTGCTGGTTCGCAACCTATCGGAGCATCTGCCAGGCGAGGGCGACGAGAGCCGCCGCGGCGACCCAGAGTGCGATGCGGCCTGACCGGGTTGCGCGCGCTTCCGCCGAGGCGAGGCGGCGCACGGTATCGTCGTCGAGGCGCAGGCCCTGGTCGGCGATCCGCGTCACGGCTGCAAGGGTTGTCTCGGCACCAGCCAGCAGCGCCGGAACTGCGCTGAGAAAGCGGCCGACGTCGCCAGCACCTTCGCGCGCATCCTTGAGCGCGCCCGCCGGCCCGAGGTTCTCCTCGACCCAGGCCCTCGCGATCGCCTCCCAGATGTTGAGGCTCGGATCGAGGCCGCGCGCAACGCCCTCGACGACCACCATGGTCTTCTGGAGCATGAGAAGCTCGGGCCGTGTCCGCATGTCGAACACCTCGGTGTAGGCAAAGAGCTGCCCGAGCAGGTCGGCCATCGAGATCTCGGCGGCGGTGCGTCCGTGGATCGGCTCGCCGATCGCGCGCAACGCCTGCGCGAACACGGCACGGGGATGGTGCTCGGGCACGTAGCCGGCCCAGAAGTGCACGTCGGCGGCGCGCTGGTAGTCGCGGGTGATGATGCCGTGCAGGATCTCGGCGAGGAAGCGGCGCTCGCGCTGGCCGAGCCTGCCCATGATGCCGAAATCGACGGCGACAATGGTGCCGTCGCGCTCGACGAGCAGGTTGCCCTGGTGCATGTCGGCATGAAAGAAGCCGTCGCGCATCGCGTGGCGGAGAAACGTCTGCAGTACGGTGAGGCCGAGCGCGCGGCGATCGAGACCCAAGGCGTCGAGGGCCTGGCGGTCGGCGATCGAGGGGCCGTCGATCCACTCGAGGGTGAGGACGCGCTTGGCCGTGCGCCGCCAGTCGACCCGCGGCACGCGAAAGCCCTGGTCGCCGCCCTTGGCGATGTTCTCCGCCATCTCGGAGATGGCGGCCGCCTCGAGGCGGAGATCCATCTCGAGCTCGACCGAGTGGGCAAGCGTGTCGACGACGGCGACCGGCCGGAGCCGCCGCGACGGCTCGTGGAAGCGTTCGATCTGGCGGGCGGCGAAATAGAAGGCGTCGAGGTCGCGCTTGAAGCGGCGCTCGATGCTGGGGCGGAGGATCTTCACGGCGACGGTGCGCCGCTCGCCGCCGTCGATCACCACGGCTTTGTGGACCTGAGCGATTGAGGCGGCCGCGATCGGCGGGCCGAACTCGGCGAAATGATCCTCGAGCCGGCCGCCGAGCGCCTCCTCGATGGCACGCCGCGCTTCGCGGTCGGGGAACGGCGGCAGGCGGTCCTGCAGGTTCTCGAGGTCGCGCGCCATCACGACGCC
>DAORNH010000286.1:1743-6076 GCA_035440865.1 Hyphomicrobiaceae bacterium
GGAGGTGGCGGAGGTCGGCCGACACTTCGGGGCCGACGATGTCGCCGCGCGTGCCGAGGAATTGGCCGAGCTTGATGTAGCTCGGTCCGAGCCGCCCGAGCGCGCCGGAGATGCGCCGATCCTTCGGTTGGCCGATGCGGAAGGGGGCCGAAAGCCAGCGCAGCGGCGCCGTCGCAATGTGGGCGAGGCGGAGCGGCAACGGCGGCGGCATGCCTTTCGGCACGAGACGGACGCCGTGCTGGGCCAGCACGAGCCCTGCTCGCAGCAGCGCCAGAATGCTCCTCATCGCCTGCGGCATTCCGCGGACCTCGCCTCGTCGATCATCAAGCTCGGCTTGACTGACGGCAAAGCGGGCGAGGGTCAAGTGCTCCGGCAACTTATCGTCAGCGGGCGCGACGCAGAACGAGCGCTGCCGCGAGCCCGATCGCGCCGAGCGCCGCCATGGCGAGATAGGCTCGACCCTGAAAGGCCTCGTAGAAGCGGCCGGAGAGGAGCGTCGCCCCGCCCATGGCGATTCCGGCCGTAACCGCCGCCGTCACGGCCTGCGCGGTCGCCCCCTGACGTTCGCTGATCGTCGCGGCGATGTGGTGCACGGCGCCGAGGTGCGTTGCCCCGAACGTGAGCGCGTGGAGTATCTGCAACGGGACAAGCAGCGCGACGGGCGGATCGAAGGCCATGATGGTCCAGCGGACGACGGCCGCGACCCCGCCGATCGCAATCAGCAGCATGGGGCCGAGCCGCGCGACGATGGCCTTGGACCAGGCGAAAAGCATGATCTCGGCGATGACCCCGATGGTCCAGAGCATGCCGGCGGTCGCTGAGGTGATCTTCTGCGACTGCCAGTGCAGCGTGCCATAGGTGTAGATCACCGCATGCGCGGCCTGAATCGAGCCGACGGCGAGGAGAAACGTCAGGAACGCGCGGTTGGAGAGGAGGGCTAGCGCCTCGTCCAGGCGGAGCCCTTTGCGTGCCGTTGCCGAGGCGGCGGCGCCAGCAGTGGTGTTCGGCAGCGAGCCCGGTTGCGGCAACAGGTGCGCGCCGATCACCGTTGCGAGGCCGCCCGCAACAATGAGCCAGATGGCGAAGGCGTTCCCCGTCCATTCGAGGATGAAGCCGCCGCCGAAGCTCGCGGCAATGAAGCTGATCGAGCCCCAGATCCGCATGCGGCCGTAGTCGAGCCCGGCACGCCTGACGCCGTTGAGCGCAATCGTCTCGGTCAGAGGCATGACGCTCGTCCAGAACAGGGCAAAGAGTGTCGCCGAGATGAGGATCGGCCAAAAGCCGCCGGCCCGCGTGAGGAGGAGCAGCATGGCAAAGCCAGCCCACGAGAGCGCGATCAGGGCCAGGCGATGGTCGCCGTGGCGATCGGCGAGGAAGGCGAAGGCAGGGGTCACGATGATGCGCACGATGAGCGGGACCGCCGCGACGACGCTGATCTCGGAAGCGGTGAGGCCGTTCCAGTCGAGCCAGACTGGGAGAAACGGCATTTGCGCGCCGGCGACGAGGAAGACAGCGGCGTAAAAGATAGCAACGCGCACGGCATAGGCGCGTGCCGCCGCGCTTCCATGGCCACTCTCTCCGGTCGAAATCGTCACGCCACGCCGCTTTCGCCGAAGATGACCTGTGGGGAACTTGCGAATCAGCTATCACTGTTCGACCTCACCTATTTGGGAATCGCCGCTGATGCAACGGCCCGAGCCGCCACCGCCCCAGGATGCGGACAAGGAGTTTCGAGCCATCGAGGCGGCACTCCTCGAGACCGCGCGCGGGCGCTGGTTCCTTGCCGAGCATGGCCGCCGTTCGCGGCGCATGGAGACGAGCGCGCTCGAGACCGCCATCGGTCAGCTCAAGTCGTCGCTCAGAGCCCCGCCGGCCGTCGTCGGCCGGATCAAGTCGGATCTTCAAGCGCTGGTCGAGGAGGTCACGACCGCGCGCTCCGCAGTGATGCAGCGAGTGCCGGTGCCGGCCAAGGATAGCCCAGAGGTCAATGGCACGCATGCACCGCAAGGTATTCTGCAGGCCGCCGAGGAGCTGCACGAGCTCGCCTGGGCGCTGCAGTCGCGCGATGTCGACGCCGAGACGTGCACACGCATCGGACGGCAGGCGGCGAGCATCTTTGCGCTTGCAGCGCAACAATCGCAGGAATCTCAGCGCGCGCGTCGCTTCTCCGAGGCACTCGACCGGCTGATGGAGCGTTTGCAGGCGACACTGCAAGCCGTCGACCAGGAGCAGCAGGCACCTGGCGAAGACGCAGAGGCCATCCCGGCGTCTGCCATAAAGGCAGCCGTGGCCTGACAGCATTGCGGGTTGGATGTTTCGGGCCGATCTGCTCTTATTGGGGCAGCTGAAGCGCCCGGATCCGCACCATGCCAGAGAAAACCGCCAAGCCTGCCGATGGCCGCATGCTGCCGCTCGACGGCGTCAAAGTCGTCGACATCTCGAACTTCCTCGCTGCACCCATGAGCGCCATGTTTCTCGCCGACTTCGGCGCGGACGTGGTCAAGGTGGAGCGACCCGGCCAGGGCGACGAGATCCGCTATTGGGGCCGCAACAAGGGCGGGGTCGGGCTCTACTACAAGATCGTCAACCGCAACAAGCGCTCCGTCACGGCGGACCTGCGCACGCCCTTCGGCGTCGAGGTGGTGAAGCGCCTCGTCAAGTCCGCCGACATCCTGGTCGAGAACTACCGCGTCGGTACCCTCGAGAAATGGGGCCTCGGACCCGATGTGCTGCATGCGATCAACCCCGGCCTCGTCATCGTTCGCGTCACAGGCTTTGGCCAGACGGGCCCCTATCGCAAGCGTCCGGGCTTCGGCACGCTCGCGGAAGCCTTTGCCGGCTTCGTGCACATCAACGGCACGCCGGATCGTCCGCCACTACTGCCGGGCTTCGGCCTTGCGGATTCGACCACGGGCCTCATGGCCGCCTACCTCGCCTCGCTGGCACTCCACGAGCGCCGACGCTCCGGCAAGGGCCAGGTGATCGACCTCGCCATCTACGAGACGCTCTTCAAGCTGCTCGGCCCGCAAGCGATCGACTACGATCAGCTCGGCGAGGTGCAGCAGCGCGCGGGGAGCCGCCTGCCGTTCACGGCGCCGCGCAACACTTACCGCACACGAGATGACAAGTGGGTGTCGATCGCCGGCAGCGCGCAGTCGACTTTCGAGCGCATGTGCGCGGCCCTCGAGATCCCCGATGTGCCGAGGGACCCGCGCTTCGCCGACAATCGCCTGCGCCTGAAGCACGCCGCCGAGCTCGACGAGGCGCTGCAGGGGGCGATCGAGCGCTTCGACCAGGCGGACCTGATGGCGCGCTTCGAGAAGGCGGAGGCGGCCATCGCGCCCGTCAACGACATCGCCCAGATCTTCGCCGACCCGCAGTTCCAGGCACGCGAGAACATCGCGACCGTCGAGGACGAGGAGCTCGGCCCCGTGCGGATGCAGAACGTCGTCGGCAAGCTCTCGGCGACGCCGGGCCGCATCAGTAAGGCAGGTCCGAAACTCGGCCGGCACAACCGCGAGGTGCTGATCGGCGAGCTCGGGTTCAGTGAGACCGAGCTCGCGGCGGCCGGGATCACGATCGACAAGGCGAGCGGCAAGCGCGCCGCGGCCGAATAGTGCGACGGGGGACTTCATGAAGACGCGCAGGTTCGGGCGGACGGGGCTCGCCATCTCCGAGATCACCTACGGCGGCGGCTGGGTCGGCGGCTATATCATCCGCGCCGGCGAGGCCGAGCGGCACACCATCCTGAACAGAGCGCTGCATGCCGGCATCAACTGGGTCGATACGGCGGCGCTCTACGGGAACGGCGCGTCCGAGACGGTGCTCGGGCAATGGCTGCCGACGGTCCCGGCGAACAGGCGCCCGCGGCTCTCGACCAAGTTCAACGTCGATGTGACGGCCGGCGATTTCAAAGGCCAGATCGAGGCCTCGGTGAAGGCGAGCCTCGCCCGCCTGAAGCTGCCGCGCGTCGAGGTGCTGATCCTGCACAACCGCGTGGTCGATGAGGGTCGCAAGGATCGCGATCCGCGGAGCCTCCATCCGGCCGAGGTGCTGGGGCGCGGCGGCATCGCCGACATCATGGACGGGCTCCGCCGCGCTGGCCTCTGCGACTGGATCGGCCTGACCGGCTTGGGCGATCCGGCGGCGCTTGCCCAGGTGGTCGGAAGCGGCCGCTTCGACGTCATGCAGGGCTACTACAACCTCCTCAATCCGAGCGGAGTGATGCCGACAGGCCCTGGCTGGAGCTCGACGGACTTCAACGGCCTCCTGAAGCTCGCGCGTGCCAAGGACGTGGGCGTGATGGGGATCCGCATCTTTGCGGCAGGCCACC
>DAORNH010000287.1:0-1699 GCA_035440865.1 Hyphomicrobiaceae bacterium
CCGTGTGGCGCTGCCCATTCCCGGCGGTGATGTGATCGGCGGCCGCCCGCTCGAGGCGATGACGCTCGTCGCCCTCGGATATCGCTCCCTTTCGATGGCGCCCGCCTCGATCGGTCCGGTGAAAGCGATGATCCGATCGCTCGACGTCGGTGCGGCCCGCGAAGTGCTGACATCGCTGCTCAGGACCGACGCGCGCAGCATCCGCCGAGAGATTGCAGACTTTGCCGCGGCACAGGGCGTCACCATCTGAGGAGGCCGCCCGGCATGATGCGCGGCGCGTTCACCATCGGCGGAATTGAGGTCAGGGCCGGCGAGCGCCGCCTCGTCGACTTGCCTGTGGCCAAGCTCTCGAACCACACGCCCGTGACGCTCCCCGTGCACGTACTGCATGGACTGCTGCCCGGGCCGACGCTCTTCATCTCGGCCGCGATCCATGGCGATGAGCTCAACGGCGTCGAAATCATCCGCCGCGTACTGCGCACACTCATGCCGGGCAACATTTCTGGAACGCTCCTCTGCGTCCCCGTCGTCAATGCCTTCGGCTTCATTGGCCATTCGCGCTACCTCCCCGACCGGCGCGATCTCAACCGATCGTTCCCCGGGTCGGCGACCGGATCGCTCGCCGCCCGCCTCGCCAACCTTTTCCTGAACGAGGTTGTCCGCCGCTGCACGGTCGGCATCGATCTGCACACGGCCGCAGTACATCGCATCAACCTGCCGCAGATCCGTGCCGACTTCGTCAAGCGGCCCCGCACGCGCGAGCTTGCCGAAGCCTTTGGCGCCCAGGTCGTGCTCGAGAGCCCTGAGCGATCGGGATCGCTCCGCCGCGCCGCACGCGAAGCCGGCATTGACGTGCTCGTCTACGAAGGCGGCGAGGGGCTACGGTTCGACGAGTTCGCCATCAAGGCCGGTGTCGACGGCATTGCCAACGTCATGCTGAAGATCGGCATGCTGCAACTCCCGGATGGCGTCGAGCCAGCTGCGTCCAATCCAGCCTATCGTCCGCCCGTGTTCGCGAACACGTCGCGCTGGGTGCGCGCGCCCGACGGCGGCGTGCTCCGCTCCGTCCGCCGCATCGGCGATGCCGTCGGCCAAGGCGAACTCATCGGCTATGTCGCCAACCCTTACGAGGACCGCGAACTCGAGGTGCGCGCGCCGCATCGTGGCATCATCATCGGCCGCACCACGCTCCCCGTCGTCAACATGGGAGATGCCCTCTTCCATATCGCCTGGTCGGCCGAACACGATGCCTCCGCGCCGAAGGAAGCGCTCATGGACGAGGACGAGATCATCTGAGGTGGTCGACAATTTGCCTGCGCTTTCTCTCATCCCATATAACGACAGAGTTTAACCTTGCGGGCCCTGCTCATGACCCAGACCAACAATCGCTTTCTCGATGAACTCGCCAAGCTCATGACGGACGCCGCCGGTGCCGCACAGGGTGCCCGCCGCGAGGTCGAGACGCTCATGCGCGCCCAGGGCGAGCGGATGTTGCGCGGCATGGACATCGTGCAGCGCGAGGAGTTCGAGGCCGTCCGCGCCATGGCCGTCCGCGCCCGCGAGGAGAACGAGCGCCTCGCAGAGAAAGTGGCCCGCCTCGAAGCCGAGGTCGAGCGGCTCAAGGGCCCAATCTGAGTTTCGCTGCACGAGCGAGGCAGACGCCCGAGGAAACAACAAGGGCCAGGTCCGGGGCGGCCCG
>DAORNH010000287.1:1735-3771 GCA_035440865.1 Hyphomicrobiaceae bacterium
CAGAGTGCGGCCCAGTCGCGAAGCGAACGCAATCGACGGGGCGGCACACGCTGTCAGGTTCGCTTCGCGTGCGAGGGCCAGCCCTCGCGCTCCCGCCGGAGGAGATCCTCCGGACCTCCCCTTTCTAGTTCGGAAGATCGCGGGCGACGCGGAAGCCGATCGAGTAGACGCCGTAATCCGGTTTCAAGGGCTGGCGGATCGAGGCGCGCGCGTCGATCGCCGGAAAGTTCCACGAGCCGCCGCGCATGACGACCTCGCCGCATGGCTTGCTGTCGATTGGCGGGCCGCCAATCTCCGGTAACCACCTATGGGTGAGCGTCGGGTTTCAGCACTCGGCGACGATCTCCCAGACGTTGCCGTGCATGTCGAAAAGGCCGAAGGCGTTCGCGGCATACGAGCCGACAGGGACGGCTCGCCCGCGACTGCGCTCCACGTTCGCGTCCTTCGCCGTCAGTGTGTCGCCCGTGGAAAAACGCGTCGCCGCACCCGCCCGGGCCGCATACTCCCACTCGGCTTCCGTCGGCAGTCGATAGGATTGCCCCGTAATGGCGGCGAGGAACGTCAGATATTCGCTGATGGCGTTCGCCGTCACGTTGACCACCGGCTGCCTGCCGCGCCCCCAGCCCTCATCCGCCGGCCGAAGCGTGCACATTTTCGTCGCAACGCAGGCATCCCACTCGTCGAACGTCACCTCATGGCGGCCGAGCGCGAACGACTTCGTGAAGCTGATTTTCCGCGCTGGCAACTCCGATCGCTCGGTCTGTCCCGCTGCCTCCACCGTCCCCATGACGAACGTTCCCACCGGGATGACCGCCATCTCGGGGCACTCGGTGCACGACGTGTGATCGAGCCGGTTGTCGCGGAAGAATTTGCTGGGAGCAGAAGTGCCACTCGGGGTAGGCGCAGACGTGCCAGGACTCGGCGGCGCGCTCGGGTCGGAGCACGAGCACTCGCCGTCGAGCTCGATATCGCCGGAAGGTCTGAGGACGACGAAGAGCTTGCAGCCGCCGCTCGGAGAGAGTGGCGTGAGGAGTGTGCCGGTACGCACCAGCATGTTCTTCCCATCGACTGCGATGCCACCCTCGTAGACCTGCTGTCCCAGATGCCTGGCCGTCCGCGTCGGAACGATCACGATCCCGCAGCCCGGCACCGTAAATGGCTGCCGCACGCGCACGACGCTCTTGACGGAAACCCGCGACTCGCCTCGCGCCGGCGGCGGCGCGGGGGGAACGATTCGTGAAGGTTGACGCGCCTCTGGAGTTGGCGGCGTCCCAGGCGGCGCCGTGGCGATACCCGAGATCACCCCCACTGCCCGCGCCTTCACCTCCGCGCACGTGGCACTCGCCGCCAGCGCCTCGATCTGCGCGCGTGCGGCCGACCCGCGCTTGGTCAGCCGCTCGAGCTCTTCGCCCTCGACGCGGCACGCCGTCGCCGCCGTCTCGAGCTCCCGCAACCGCACTTCGAGGGCGGGGAGGCAAGGGCATTCCGCCCCGCAGTTGCCCAGAAATTCGCGCACCTCTGCTGCATCGGACGACTTCGGTACCGTCGCACATCGCACGGCAAGGCGTGCCGTCGCCTCCGGATCGCGGCTCGGCGTCGATGCCGAAATGCTCGCAAGCCGTGCCGCACCATCTCCGCTCAGCGACGGCGTCTGATAACGCCGCGGCGAGGGGAACAGCCGCGTCACGCGATGGTCGATGCGCCGCGCGAGGAAGGCGCTGAGTTCGGCTGCCGTGACATGTCCGTCGCGATCAAGGTCAGCCGCGCCGTAGAGCCCTTCGACGAGCGCGTCCGTGAAAATGCCGAGCCGCCGCTCGCGATCCCAGTTCGCCTCCTGGTCGGAGCCGGACGCTGCAAGCTCGACGACCCGCGGCTCGGCAGCCCGGATTGCACTCGGCGATATGCGGACACTACTCGTCTCGGCCGCGATCCACCCCGCGCCGGACGAGCCCGTGAAACAGGCGTCGAGATAGAGCACGACCCGGCCCTCCGGCGAATTCGCGCGCTGCGCGTTCCCAAGCGATTTCCGGATATCG